>NZ_JBTIWT010000003.1:0-461398 GCF_054353775.1 Bacillus sp. 5w2
GCCACTGGACCTCAAGGCGTTCAAGGTAACACGGGTGCTACCGGCGCTACTGGTATAGGAGTTACCGGACCTACTGGGCCTACTGGACCTAGCTTCCCTGTAGCAACAATTGTTGTAACAAACAACATTCAACAAACAGTACTACAATTTAATAACTTTATTTTCAGTACTGCAATTAACGTAAATAATATTATCTTTAATGGCACAGATACAGTTACAGTTATCAACGGTGGTATTTATGTCATTAGCGTATCTATTTCTACAACTGCGCCAGGATGCGCTCCTCTTGGAGTAGGCATTTCAATTAATGGAGCAGTCGCAACTGACAACTTCTCTTCAAATCTAATAGGCGACTCACTTTCATTCACTACAATCGAAACGTTAACAGCTAACGCAAACATTTCTGTCCAATCTACTCTTAACGAGATTACGATCCCTGCAACAGGAAACACTAACATTCGTCTAACTGTATTTAGAATTGCTTAAATTTCACTATTTATTGTTTATGACAAATAAAAAAAGAGCGAAAAACTCGCTCTTTTTTTGTTATGTACAATAATTCATTACTACTCTAATTCAATGGAAACATTTTTTTGTGGTACAAATGTAGAAATTGCATGTTTATAAATAAGCTGCTGCTTACCTTCTGTTTCCAGTAGGACTGTAAAATTATCAAATCCTTTAATTAATCCACGAAGCTGGAAACCATTTAATAAGTACAGCGTAACAAACGTATTTTCTTTACGGAGTTGATTTAAAAACTGATCTTGAATATTGATTGATTGCTTCATGTCGAATCCTCCTCTTTTTCTCTACTTACTATTATTCGACTTTAGTTGTAACTTTCCTTCTATGTATCGTAAAATTTCTGACGTTTTTTCACCGTCTGTAACATCAAACCATGTGACATCCATCTTATTACGGAACCACGTTAATTGACGCTTTGCATAACGACGTGAATTCGTCTTTAATTGTGATACCGCTTCTTCTAAAGAGACACGATCCTCAAAATAATCATATATCTCTTTATACCCAATCGCTTGAATAGATTGACAATCTCGTATCCCTCTATTATACAATCCTTCTACTTCTTTTAATAAACCTTGGTCCATCATTATATCAACTCGTAAGTTAATGCGATCGTATAGTATTTCTCGATCCATTGTCAAGCCAATCAAGGAAACATCGTATAATAACTCGTTTTCTTGTTTTTCAAGTTGATCACTCATTTTTTCACCCGTCGTGTGGAAAATTTCTAGCGCTCTAATGACACGGCGTACATTATTTGCATGAATACGCTCCGCGCTTTCTGGGTCTACTTCTTGTAATTTTTTATGTACATATTCCACACCACGTTCTAATGCTAACTTTTCCATTTGTTCTCGGTATATCGTATCACCAGCATCATCCGTAAACTGATAATCGAATAAAACAGATTGTATGTACAGACCAGTTCCACCTACGATAATCGGCAATTTACCACGCTCTGTAATCTCTCGAATATGCTTACGAACACGTTCTTGAAATTCGGCAACAGAAAATGATTCTTCCGGATTTTTTATATCGACCATATAATGTGGAATTCCGTCCATCTCTTCTTTCGTCACCTTTGCAGTTCCAATATCCATCGTACGATAAATCTGCATGGAATCTCCACTTATAATTTCACCATTCAACGCTTTGGCAAGATCAATACTTAACTTCGTCTTTCCAACAGCAGTTGGTCCAATGATGACAGCAACTTTTTCACGTTGCACTTCTCCCATATCATTCAACTCTCTTTATGTAATGTACTCCATCTATTGATTATATCCAATCTTACCAATTTTAACGGCATGATTGCAAGTTCTTTCATTTCGGTACATGAAATTATAAATAAAAAAAGAACATAGTTTGTCCAATTCGTCATATACATGATTAAAAATACCTTCGAGAGGATGAGTTAACTATGGAACAATCCACTATCAATTTTTCATCTTTGACAAAAGACCTCATTTTAGCTACTGCTACAAAGGAACAAAATTGCTCACAAGAAGAATTATATTTCGCCTTAAATTGTTTGCTACGTTCTTTTCATTCCACTCTCCAAGAAACAACATTACATCCAGAAAATAAAAATACAGATTATATTCAAAATCAATTTTGCAGTGCATATAAAATTATTACAGGTAAAACGATTTATCCTTTTCAATAATCCATAAAAGGCGGTTGCTTACATACATTCAAGCAACCGCCTTTTATATTAATACATATACTACTTGATAACTTTCACTTTTACAGATTTACGCCCCCAGCTATTAGCACTACCATCTGAACCGACTAAAACATCAATACGATTTCCTTTAATCGCACCACCAGTATCTCCAGCAATCGCTTCTCCATATCCTTCTACCCATACTTTTGATCCAAGTGGAATTACTTTAGGATCAACAGCAATTACTTTCATATTCGGATTCGCTGTTAAATCATGCCCCATTGCAGTTAATACACGACCACCATGCGTACCATTCTCACTTGGATCTGCTGTATACGCTGTCGCTTCTACTGTTATTTCACGTCCACCAGCAGGTGCACTTGTTTCAGTAGATTTAGCAACTTGTTTCGCAGTTGACTTCTCTTTTGCCACAGGTTTACTTGTTTCTACATTCTTAACAGACTCTGTGCTCTTAACTACTTTATTATTTTTAACCGGCGTATTTACTCTTACCGGTGCTTCTTCTTGCGTTACAACTTCTTTCTTTTCAATCACAGGTGCCGTCGCTGTTAGAAATGGCACGTGAACATATCCTGTTTTTCCATTATAATCAAATTGTAACCATTCATTTTGAACTTGATTTGTCGTTTCAATTACATCATCTTTATTCAGTTTACCAAGAATTTCAGAGTCAGTATTCGCTCCAGCACGAACATTTAACACGCCCGCCGTTACATAATATGTACTTTTTGTAAATTCAGCACTTACAAACGCTTCTTTACCATTTAATTTAATTTTTGCCCATCCGTTTTCTGTATTAATAACATCTAATTTATTCCCACTTAACATTTTACCTACAAGTTTTGACTCTGCAGTTGGGTTTTCTCTAACATTTAATACGTCTGTTGTTACAATTGTTTCTGCTTTCGCAGAACCCGCAAAAATCCCAAGACCAAAAACTGCCGCCGTTGCTATACCTAATAATTTTTTCATGAATAGCCTCCATTTGCTTTGTTTTCGTATTTTCATTATAGCAACAGATTTTTAGGATTTTTAGAAATCACACAATTACAAACCATTCGTAATACACGATTAATGAGTTGTAACATAAATTTCCATATTAATGAATTCCATTTCCAATAGAATCCTCAATAGTTTTCATATATTTTCCACATACAAGCACCAGAATTTTTTCCAAAAAAAATTACAGTATTACTTTTTTGTTACAAAAAAATCATATTTCATTACATCTTTTACCAAAAATCATCATTTTCCAATTATTAACCTCCTTTTTTGTAATAAAAGAGAGCAGCTCATAAAAGCTGCTCCCTTTACATGTGTTATTTAACTTTCTTTTTCCAAATTCCCATCATAAGAGCAGAAACAACTGTCCCTATGAATATCGAGAAAATATATAACACCGGTTTATTTACTAATGCGATAACAAACAATCCACCATGCGGTGCTGGTAATGTAATTTGGAATAACATAGATAATGCACCCGCAATACTTGAACCAACAACACAACTTACTATTACTCGAACCGGATCTGCAGCTGCAAACGGAATCGCACCTTCAGTAATAAACGATGCTCCCATAATATAATTTGTTAAACCCGATTTACGTTCTGCTTCAGTAAACTTTGATTTAAAGAAGGTAGTTGCGAATGCAATCGCTAATGGCGGTACCATACCACCAGCCATAACAGCAGAGTGTACTCCAAAGTTCTTCGCTTCTATTGCAGCGATACCAAATGTAAATGCGGCTTTATTAATTGGACCACCCATATCAATCGCCATCATGCCACCTAGAATAAGACCTAATAATATAGCATTCGTTCCACTCAAACCATTCAACCATCCTGTTAACATTTCATTTAATGCTACTACAGGTGGGTTTACTACTTTTTGCATAACAACCCCTGTAATTAACAATCCAAAGACCGGATATAACAAAACAGGTTTAATTCCTTCTAACTGTACTGGTAATCCTGAAAACAATCTTTTCAATCCTAAAACAATATACCCCGCTAAGAAACCGGCAATTAATCCACCTAAAAAGCCAGCATTTGCTTGTGCCGCCAAAAATCCTCCGACAACACCAGGCATAAAACCAGGTCGATCAGCAATAGAACTTGCAATAAATCCAGCTAAAATTGGTACAAGGAATAAAAAGGCTCCTTTTTCTCCACCACCAATAGTCATTAATATTTCAGCAATAGGACCTTCCGCCTTAATTCCACCGAACATAAATGCTAATGCGATTAAAATTCCGCCACCAACAACGAATGGAAGCAAATTACTTACACCGCTCATTAAATGCTTATAAATTCCTAATCCTTTTTCTTTCTCTGTACTTTCTGCCTTCCCATCTTCTTTTATCCCTTTAAAGATTGGTGCATCTTGTTTTACAGCGCGATTAAGAAGTACTTCTGTTTTTCTAATTCCATCAGCGACTGGTACTTGAATGACATGCTTCCCAGCAAAACGGTTCATTTCTACTTGTTTATCTGCCGCAACGATAATAGTTGTTGCTCTTTCAATATCCTCTTTCGTTAAACCGTTCTTTATACCTGTTGATCCATTCGTTTCAACTTTAATCGCTATTCCTAGCTCTGCTGCTTTTGCTTTCAAGCTATCCGCAGCCATATACGTGTGAGCGATTCCAGTTGGGCAAGCGGTAACTGCTAATACGTACGGTTCATTTCCTTCTGGTTTTGCAACTTCAACCTCTCCTTCTTCTTTTTCATTCTCTTTTTCATCAAATAAGCGAAGAAGTTCCTCTCCATCCTTTGCTTCTAATAATTGTCTGCGAAAACCTTCATCCATTAATAATGTAGATAGGCGCGACAACGTTTCTAAATGAGTATTATTCGCCCCTTCGCTTGCAGCAATCATAAAGAATAAATGCGCTGGCTGTCCGTCAAGTGATTCATAGTTGATACCGCTTACACTTCTACCAAAACAAATCGCTGGTTGCTTAACAGCTTTTGTTTTCGCATGAGGTATTGCAATCCCTTCCCCTATTCCAGTCGTACTTTGTGACTCCCGCTTAAAAATAGCTTCTTTAAATTCTGCTTTACTATTTAAACGATTTGCGCTGGCTAATTTCTCCACTAATTCATCTATGACAGCTTCTTTATTTGAAGCTGTCAAATTCATAATAACTGTATCCCTTTTTAATAGTTCTGTAATTTTCATATGTTGCTTCCCCCTATCGCTTAGCTACAATTACTTGCGACAATAATTCTTCTACTTTTTCCTTTTCACATAAATCAGCTGAAAATGCTGTTGCACTCCCCGTTGCAACGCCATATTGAAATGCCTTTTCAATGTCTTTTGTCTGTTCATATTTACCTACAAATCCTGCAACGAGAGAATCTCCAGAACCAACCGAATTAATTACAACACCTTTTGGAACAGTTGCTTCATATATACCTTCTGCCGTAAATAATAAAGCTCCATCTCCGGCCATTGATACGATAACGTGCTCTACACCTTGTTCGATTAATTTTCTTCCATACGGTAAAATATCTTCTACTGTTGAAATCTCTACTCCGAATAACTCACCAAGTTCATGATGATTAGGCTTTATTAAAAATGGCTTATTTTTAATTACATGCTGAAGTGCACTTCCGCTCGCATCTACTACTACACGAATACCTTTTTCAGCCCCAAATGCTGCGATTGATTCATAAAAAGTAGTTGGGATAGATGCCGGTACACTTCCAGCTAGTACCACACAATCTCCCTGCTTCATACTTTCGATTTGTTTCATTAATTGTTCAAATTGTTCATTTGTCACATTAGGACCTTGTCCATTTAATTCTGTCTCTTCTTGCCCTTTTATTTTCACATTAATTCGGGAATCTCCATCTACTTGGACGAAATTTGTTGTTACACCTTCCGTCTGTAATACATCTTTAATAAATTGACCGGTAAATCCACCAGTAAATCCAAGCGCTATATTTTCAACACCTAAACGATGGAGAACACGAGAAACATTAATCCCTTTTCCTCCAGGAAACTTCATATCTTTCTCTGCTCGATTTACTGCGCCAAAATCGAAGGAACTAACTTGTACTACATAATCAATAGATGGGTTTAAAGTAACTGTATAGATCATTGTTTATCAGCCTCAATTACATTGGTTTGTCTTTTATATTTTTCTAAATCAATTTCTAAATGTTTTGTAATAATATTCGCCTCTTCCACATTGGCAATTTTCGCAAACGCAACTTCCGAAAACTTACTTTCATCAATTAAAAAATATCCTTCGTTCGCTAATGTTAATGCCATTTGTTTTAAAAGTGCCTCTTCTGGATCCGGTGTTGTAAAACCAAGCTGTTCATGTACACCATTCGCTCCTAAAAAACATTTATCAAAACGGTACTTCTGCATACTTTCTTGCGCCATTGCACCAATTAAAGCTTTCGTCCTACTCTTCATCATCCCGCCTAGTAAATACGCACGAATATTATTGTCAACTAAAGCTTCAATATGCATAAGTCCATTCGTAACGACAGTAACATCTTTATTTATTAAAAATGGAATCATTTCAAATGTTGTACTTCCTGCATCTAAATAAATGCAATCACCTTGTTCAACAATGCTAGCTGCATACTTAGCAATTTGGTTTTTTATTTGAATGTTTTTGGATGATTTTTCAACCATCGTCGGCTCTTGTCCTTTTCCTGTTAAAACAGCAGCACCACCATGAACTCTTTTTAATAACCTTTGCTTTTCCAATTGTGCTAAATCACGACGAATTGTTGATTCAGAGCTTTCTGTTCTTTCCACTAATTGCTGTAATTTAACAACCTTCTGCTCTTTTACAAGTTGCAATATCATTTGATGACGTTCAGGAGTTAACATTTTATTCACCTCTTCTTTGATTACAGTATAATGAAAACGATCACAAAAATCAACCACAAACATTCATAAATAATCAAAATCAGTCACGAACGGTTATAAACAACAAAAAGAAACCCATTTGATATAACAATCAAATGGGTTTCTTTTCTCGATTCACCTATAAAGAAGCTTTATATATACTTAAAACATCATCTTTATTTAATTTTTTAAAGTTACCAAACTCACCATAAGCCATCGCTTTATCCGCCATTAAATCAATTTCATTTTCCCCAATACCGTAATCAGCTAACGTTACTGGCGCCTCAATTGAAGTCCAAAATTGACGTAACGCCTCAATTCCTTCTAACGCAATTTCTCGATCAATCTTTCCATCTGTTTTTACATCGAATACGCGAATAGCGAACTGTTTAAAACGACTTACATTTTCATCTACAACATGCTTCATCCAGTTCGGGAATAGAATTGCAAGGCCACCCCCGTGTGGTATATCATGAACCGCAGAAACTGCGTGCTCAATATTATGAGTTGCCCAGTCTCCTTTTACTCCCATCGCTAAAATGCCGTTTAACGCCATCGTTCCGCAATATAAAATAGTTTCTCTATGCTCATAATTTTCTAAATCACTTAAAAGCTTAGGAGCAGTTTCAATTACTGTTTTTAAAACAGATTCACAATAACGATCTTGTAATTCTGTATTTGTTCCATGGTGGAAATATTGCTCTAATACATGTGACATAATATCTACCATACCGTAAATTGTTTGATCCCTCGGTACAGACGCAGTATGAACTGGATCTAAAATCGAAAATTGCGGGAAAGTAACTGGGCTACCCCAGCCATATTTTTCATTCGTTTCCCAGTTTGTGATTACAGAACCAGCATTCATTTCAGATCCTGTTGCCGCAAGAGTAAGTACCGTACCAAATGGTAAAGCCTCACTAGCAAATGCTTTTTTCGTTACAATATCCCATACATCTCCATCGTACTTACTACCAGCTGCAATTGCCTTCGTACAGTCGATTACACTTCCTCCGCCAACCGCTAAAATAAATTCAACGCCATTATCTTTACAAATTTGAATCCCTTTCTTTACAGTTGATACACGCGGATTTGGTTCAACACCTGTCAATTCAAATACTTCCGCATTTATATCTTTTAAAATAGAAATTACATTATCATAAATACCATTTCTTTTAATGCTGCCTCCCCCGTATACGAGAAGAACTTTTTTACCGAACTGTGGAATTTCAGTTTTCAACTGTTCTAATTGACCTTTACCGAAAATAAGTTTCGTTGGATTACGAAATACAAAATTTTGCATATTCCTTTACCATCCCTTCTATATGAAAAGCAACTATACTTTTGTATAACATATTTTTTTCATTTCACAAAAATATTTGCCTAATAAAAAACCCCAGCCTACAGGCTGAGATTTTTTATTGATAATAAGGTGAGATCATTAAGTAAACAATAACACCAGATAAACTTACATATAACCAAATCGGCATCGTCCAACGTACAATTTTACGATGACGTGTTAATTGATTTGTAAAACCAAATACAAGCGCAAATAATGCAAGTGGTACAATGATTGCTGCAAGGATAATATGTGTAATTAAAATAATGAAGTACACATATTTAATGAATCCTTCCCCACCAAAATGTGTTGCTGGCGCCAAGTAATGATACGATAAATAAGAAACACAAAATAGCAACGTCGTTGTAAATGCTGCCAGGATGAAACCACGGTGCATTTTCACATTCTTTTTAATAATAGAGTATAACGCTGCTAATAAGAATACGAACGTAAAGCTATTAAAAATTGCATTTAACATTGGTAAAATTGTTACATCAAAATGTACTTCTCCTTCATAGCCAACAGGTCCAAAGAACAAAAATAAAATAATCGCATTTACAATTACAGAAAGCGTTATCACAATAGGAGCATAGCTTTTCTGATTTGTTGATTGATCCACCAAAATGGTCACTCCCTCTTCCTTCAAATATGTATACGTAACCTCACTATTTTAACATACTATTCACAGTGTAAATGTGACAATAGTTTGACACAGTAAGACAGAGCAAAGAAAAAAATCCTTCTTAACAAAACTTCTTAAGAAGGATTTTATCGCTTTATTATTTAAATAGCAATGTAATTAGTTTTTGTTAAAAAACGTATTGCTATATGCTTGATAAATTTCAGACACTTGATATCCCATTAAAGAAATTGCTGTTAATGAAAAGAAACCAATCATAAGAAATCGAAACCACATATAAATCTCCTCCTTGTATTTAGCTTATAGAGCAGTCGCTATATTACAAGTTGAGTGGTACTCTTCATCGTCACTTTCCTTTTTCTTTACAATTGCTGTTATAAATCGAATCATAAAGAAAATTACAAAAGGAAATTGTTCGTAATTTACCTTGGCATAGTTCAGCAACGGCTCGCGTTGCACATCGAACGGAGATGAGAAGGAATAGAACATACCTTGCTCTTCCATATATACAATTACAATTTTCATACAAAATACTATTCCTAGAAACGAAACAATATCTTGCCATTCTGTCGTATATAACAGGTTATACAGCTCTAATACGTACTCTTCCATCGTCATCCCCCCTTCCTTTTTTACCATTCTGCTCGCCTTCGTATAAAAAGTCAAGAAAAAAGTTTATATTCACTATGACAATAGTAATTACTCTTTTCTTTACTTATATATGAATCTTTTCTAGCAATGATTGGATGTACCTTTTCTTCAAAAACAAGAAATTAGAAGCGAACGGATTCTTCATCCCTACTTTTTGGATACAACACTGTACTATTTTTATTTCTATTAAAAATAAAATAAGAAATTATTATAAGAATAGTAACAAGCATCGTTAATAGTGCTTGTGAACGTAAAGATTCAATTGCAAGCATTGCAACTAAAACTGCTATAATAGCGGCAATTGTAACATACGTTACATACGGAAAAAGCCACATTTTCACTTTCAAATTTTGTTGTTCCGCTTGTCCCATTTTTTTACGTATCTTTAAATGTGAAATTGCTATAACGAGATAAACGAGTAACGCAATCCCGCCAGATGCATTCACTAAAAATAAAAATACTTTATCTGGAGATATGTAACTAAAAACAACTCCAATGTAAGCAAAGAAAGTTCCAAATAAAACCGCTCGAACTGGAACACCACTACTGTTCAATTTCAAAAATACCTTTGGAGCATCTCCTCTTTCTGCCATCGAAAAAAGCATTCTTGAGTTTGTATATAAACCCGAATTTAAACAAGAAAGTACGGCTGTTAGAACAATAAAATTCATAATTTGCGCTGCCGCAGGTATTCCTATATGTTCCAGTACCGCTACGAATGGACTTTTTAATATGTTTGCTGAATTCCATGGGAGGAGTGTAACGACTACAGCAATAGAACCAATAAAAAATACGAGAATACGCCAAATCACACTATTTGTTGCTGTTTTGACTGCTTTTACAGGTTCAGCAGACTCTCCGGCTGCTACCGCAACAATCTCAGATCCCATAAATGAAAATATAACGACGGTAATTCCAAGTAGCACCGAACTTATACCATTTGGCATAAATCCTCCTTGCCCTACTAAATTCGAGGTGCCAGGTGCTTCCGTTCCTGGTACAAACCCTAAAATAACAGCTAGTCCAAGACAAAGGAACAAAACAATACTTATTACTTTAATAAAAGAAAACCAATATTCAAACTCTCCAAATGATTTCACCGAGAAAACATTCGTCAATGTTAATAAAATCGTTAATATTAAGCTTAATAGCCAGAGTGGAATTTCTGGAATCCAGTATTGAATAATACCAGCACCTGCTGTAGCTTCTATTGCAATAACAATTACCCAGAAAAACCAATATAGCCACCCAATTGTATAACCTGCCCATGGACCAATTGCTTCTCTTGCATATGTTGCAAATGACCCACTTGTCGGGTTAATAGCTGCCATTTCCCCAAGCATTCTCATAACGAAAATAACTAGAAGTCCTGCTAATGCATATGAAACGATAGAACCTGGCCCTGCTGAATGCACAACCGCCCCACTTCCAACAAACAAACCGGCTCCTATTACGCCACCGATTGAGATCATTGTAATGTGGCGTATTTTAAGGTCTTTCTTAAGATTTTTATCCAACTCTTGTACATCCCCTTCCAAACTTAATTTTGAAATTTATCACGCATTAACAGGCAGTAAGACCCCCATCTCAAAATTCAGCGGAAGCAATGAAGTTAGATGGGGATCTACTGCCCGTAAAAGCCCGATTGGTGAGGGCTGATAATCAGCGGGGGATGAACAAAACCCCCACTGATTAAAGTTTCACTTTATGTAAGAGTATTATGCGAAAAATCTTGTCCTATACTTTAAAATATATCAAAATATTCTGAATTTAACAATCACAATTCGACCTCCTTCAGAAATTATTACATTAGGTTTAATAATTTCCCATATACAATTGTTGAGAAAATTATAGTCACCTTACAAAAGAATGAATTTTCAGATATTATCAAATAAACAAGATTATACATCTAGACAACTTTTTGTATAGGAGTGTTGATATGTTAAACAAGTTCAAATTCATTTGTTGTACTTTAGTAATTTTCTTACTGCTACCGCTAGCTCCCTTTCAAGCACAAGCAGCAAACAATTTAGGATCAAAATTACTCGTTGGATACTGGCATAACTTTGATAACGGTACTGGCATTATTAAATTAAGAGACGTTTCACCAAAATGGGATGTAATCAATGTATCTTTCGGTGAAACTGGGAGTGATCGTTCCACTGTTGAATTTTCTCCTGTGTATGGTACGGATGCAGAGTTCAAATCAGATATTTCTTATTTAAAAAACAAAGGAAAAAAAGTAGTTCTTTCCATAGGTGGACAAAATGGGATCGTTTTACTTCCTGACAATGCCGCTAAGCTACGTTTTATTAATTCCATACAATCTCTGATCGATAAATACGGTTTTGATGGAATAGATATTGACCTTGAGTCAGGAGTTTACTTAAACGGAAATGACACTAATTTCAAAAACCCAACTACTCCTCAAATCGTAAATCTTATTTCAGCTATTCGGACAATCTCAGATCATTATGGTCCAGATTTTCTATTAAGCATGGCTCCTGAAACAGCTTATGTTCAAGGTGGTTATAGCGCATACGGAAGCATCTGGGGAGCATATTTACCGATTATTTACGGAGTGAAAGACAAACTAACATACATTCACGTTCAACACTACAACGCTGGTAGCGGGATTGGAATGGACGGTAATAATTACAATCAAGGTACTGCAGACTACGAGGTCGCTATGGCAGACATGCTCTTACATGGTTTTCCTGTAGGTGGTAATGCAAATAACATTTTCCCAGCTCTTCGTTCAGATCAGGTAATGATTGGACTTCCTGCAGCACCAGCGGCAGCTCCAAGTGGCGGATATATTTCTCCGACTGAAATGAAAAAAGCTTTAAATTATATTATTAAAGGGGTTCCGTTCGGAGGAAAGTATAAAATTTCTAACCAGAGTGGCTATCCTGCATTTCGCGGTTTAATGTCTTGGTCTATTAATTGGGATGCAAAAAACAACTTTGAATTCTCTAATAATTACAGAACATATTTTGATGGTCTTCCCTTGCAAAAATAATAAAAAACAACAATAGGTTATAGGGCCTATTGTTGTTTTTTATTTATGTAAATTACTTTTTCACTTCTACATGATGAAAAGATTCTTTTTCATCTCTTACATAACTATTCACAAGACTTAAAAGTAATTTACCACCAATTAACATCGCTCGTTCATCAAAATCAAATTGAGGATGATGATGTGGATATGTCGCTCCTATTTCTTCATTACCCGCACCTGTGAAGAAAAATGCTCCAGGAACATGTTCTAAGTAGTATGCAAAATCTTCTCCCCCCATAATAGGTGGTACTTCCATGACCCTTTCTCTGCCAAGATCATGTTCCGCAACCGTCATAAAATGACGTGTTTCATCTACATGATTTATTAATATTGGATAGCCTCGTTTATATTGAATAGTAACTTCAGCATGAAGAGACTGACAAATCCCTTCAACAACTCGTTTAAATTCCTTCTCCATATATTCTCTCACTTCAGGATCTAGCGTTCGAATGGTCCCTGTAAATGTAGCAGTATCTGCAATAATATTATCTGCTTGACCAGCATGAAATGTGCCTACTGTTAATACTGCAGATTGAAGCGGATCTACTTTTCTACTAACTAAAAGTTGTAATTGATTAATAACTTGCGTTGCAACGATAATAGCATCTACAGTATGATGCGGCATACCTCCATGACCACCTCGCCCTTGAACCTTCACTTCAAAAGAATCAGCTGCTGCCATCATTGCTCCAGCTTTCGATCCAACCATTCCTAAAGGCATTTGAGAAGATAAATGTGTTCCAAACACAACATCTACACCATCTAAACACCCATCCTCAATCATAGCAATTGCTCCGCCAGGCTCTTTCTCTTCTGCATGTTGATGTATAAGAACTATTTTTCCAGAAAGCTGATCTCTATGGTCACTTAATATTTTTGCAACTCCTAAAAGTGTTGCTGTATGTCCATCATGCCCACAAGCATGCATTACGCCAGGAACCTTTGATTTATATGAAACTTGCTTTTCATCTTGAATAGGTAGCGCATCAAAATCAGCACGTAGCGCTATCGTCTTCCCAGGTTTTCCACCCTCAATTACGCCGATTATCCCTCTTCCCCCAACATCTGTTGTCACATTAATATGAAAGCTTTTTAAGATTTCAGCTATTTTTTTCGATGTTTCTATTTCTTGAAACGATAGCTCTGGGTATTGATGAAAATCTCTTCGCCACAAAACCATTTGGTTATATAAACTTTCCAATTCTTTATGCCATGTTTCTATCATAGAAATGCCCCTTTCTTTTTTAACACTTTAAATAAAAGTTACATAATATTCTGTGTTTAATCAATAAAAAAAGAACTTTCTCTGAAAGTCCCGCTACCATTCTAGTCACTATTTTGCTTCAATACAAAAACTGAAAGTTCAGGTACACTCCAAAATCTAACAGGCATCCTAGTAGTCCCAATGCCACGATTTACATATAAATATAACGGCTTACTCTTCCCCTCTACTTCATACATACCTTCAACATAGTTCTCAGCTAGTTTGGTAGTAATTAACGGACCTACAAAAGGAATTTGGACTTGTCCTCCGTGACTATGTCCTGACAGTTGAAGATTAACTGGATAACGATTGATTTTGGTTACAACATCCGGCTCATGTACTAATAACATGTTGAAATCATTTTGTTTCAAGTTTTTTAAAGTTGAATCTATTTGCGGCTTCCCTAATAGAAAATCATCCAAACCTGATATTGTAATATATTTGCCGTTTTCCACTTTAATTTTCTGCACTTCATTTACTAACACAGAAAAACCAGCTTCCTCCATATACTTTTTATAAAATAAACTACCTCCCCCGCCCCTATCATGATTCCCAAACACAGCATATTTCCCTAAGGGCGCATGTATTTTCTGTAAAATACCTTTCGCCTCTTCTCTTTCGGCTTTATACGATCCAAACTTATCTATTAAATCCCCTGTAAAAACTACTACATCTGGATGTAACGCATTCATCTTCTCCACCAAATTTTCTAGTTGTTTCAGTGTAAATTCTGGCCCTAAATGTACATCCGAGAATTGTAATATTTTCTTATTATTAAACTCTTTAGGAATTGTAGAAGCTTCTATTTCATTCCACGTAACTGTTACTAGTTTCCGTTCTATTTCTGTCGCATAGAAATACAAACTTATTGAAATCATTACTATGCTTATGAAACTGATTATAAATATCTTGACGATTGATTTTTTTTGTTCTTTTTTCACATGATGCGTATGCATGTTCTCACCTCTAGAAGTACTTTAAAGCCTTATTGTTACATTAATGTGACAACACGAACATTGTTAGTTATATCCAATTCTATCTCCATTCACTTTGACAAATTTATACAGAAGTCATAACATATTTTTATAATACGTAGATTCTTAGAAATATTACATCTATTCATTTCATCATCTTATTAAGGAGAGATTATTCATGTCTGTATTTACACCAGAAGAAATTACGGAACTTGCTGCTAATTCCGGAAGAAAAAAAGCTCATTTATCATTACTTCCTATGTTAATTCTCGGTTTTTTTGGTGGTGCTTTCATAGCATTAGGGTATTTACTCGATATTCATGTTATTGGAACAATGCCAAAATCTTGGGGATCATTTACTAGTTTTCTAGGCGCCGCTGTATTCCCAATCGGTCTTATACTCGTTATTCTTGCAGGCGGTGAGTTAGTAACTGGCAATATGATGACCGTTTCAATGGCGTGGCTTCATAAAAAAATCGACTTATTTCACTTCATTCGAAATTTAGTTATTGTTACGTTTAGCAACTTCATAGGTGCTATATTCGTTGCTTATTTTTTCGGTCATATTGTCGGATTAACAGAGGGTGCTTTTTTAGCGAAAACTGTTTCTATTGCGCAAGCTAAACTACAAGATACACCACTACAAGCTTTCATTTCTGCAATCGGATGTAATTGGCTCGTTTGTTTAGCTGTTTGGCTCAGTATGGGAAGTAAAGAATTTATCGGAAAGATTATCGGCATTTGGTTCCCAGTTATGACTTTTGTTGCGATTGGATTTCAACACGTTGTAGCCAATATGTTTGTTATCCCAGCTGTAATTTTTGCCGGTCGGTTAACTTGGAGTGAATACTTTCCAAACTTCATTTTTGTTTTCTTCGGAAACTTAGTAGGAGGTATGTTATTTGTAGCACTACCTTATTTTATATCTTATAATAAGAAACTGCCTTCCAATAAAGAGCAAACCGAATTAAAGAAACAATCTGTATCCGCTTAAATGAACTGTCTATACAGTGGCTCTAAAAAATATTACAAATTTCATTTTTTTTACGAATATATGTGCGTACACTTGTTCTCGAATGTTTTATACGTTATAATAACAACTTAAATAGCATTATTTACATATGAGGTGAAAAACATGAACAAAACAGAATTAATTAAAAACGTAGCACAAAACGCTGAGATTTCTCAAAAAGAAGCTACTGTAGTTGTACAAACTGTAGTAGAATCAATCACTAACACTTTAGCTGCTGGTGAAAAAGTACAACTTATCGGATTCGGTACATTCGAAGTTCGCGAAAGAGCTGCTCGTACAGGCCGTAACCCACAAACTGGTGAAGAAATGCAAATCGCAGCTTCTAAAGTACCTGCTTTCAAAGCTGGTAAAGAACTAAAAGAAGCTGTAAAATAATGAAAAAATAGCCTTCTCGTCTATGAGAGGGCTATTTTTTTCATTACATAATTAGTAAAAATCTGACCATTATGTTGTTTCTTTTGTTCCTTTATGCAAATAAAACCTTTATTTTCAAAGAAAGGTTTTGCTGTAATACTCGCTTCTGTATATATCTCCCTATGCCCCAAGTTCACTGCTTCTTTTTCTAACTTCTGTAGTATGTATGACGCTATCCTTTTCCCTTGATAATCTTTATGAGTAAAGAGACGATCTACATAATACTCATCATTATAATCCCCAAATCCCACTATCACACCGTTATGATCCGCTACATAACTAATATTCTTCTCTAAAGAATTTAACCAACTTTCTCTATCTAGTCGCTCTGGTGCCCATGCCTGTAGCTGTAATACATTATAATCTTTTGCATTAATTGTATGAACTGTTTCATAGAACAACTGTAATACTTGTTCTAAATCCTCTTTATGGAATGTTCTAATGATCGTGTCTTTTAACATATATGAACCTCCTTACTAGACTATCATTTAACTTTTCTACCATCTAGTATTCAATATTTCTGCTTTATTATATCTTTTTTCTTTCTATATAAACAAAAAACAATACTTATTTCAAAGTATTGTTTTTTGTTTAAAAGCATATGCAATTACTCTATAGATTTTTATTTTTTTAATTTCACTCTTTGTAGTCGTAATGCATTTAATACAACGGATACAGAACTAAATGCCATCGCAGCTCCAGCAACCCAAGGTGCTAAGAAACCGAACGCTGCAATCGGGATTCCTAACCCATTATAAGCTAGTGCCCAGAATAAATTTTGCTTAATATTTCTTATCGTCATCTTGCTCATAAAGATTGCATCAGCAATACTATTTAAATCACCACGGATTAACGTAATGTCTGCCGCTTCCATCGCTACATCCGTACCTGTTCCAATTGCCATACCGATATCCGCCGTAGCCAGTGCAGGAGCATCATTTATTCCATCTCCAACCATTGCTACTTTCTTAGCTTGCGCTTGCAGTTTTTTCACTTCTTCAGCTTTTCCTTCTGGTAATACTTCTGCAATTACGTGATCAATACCAACTTGCTTAGCAATTGCCTGAGCAGTTTGTGTATTATCTCCTGTAATCATAACAACGTCTAGACCCATTTTCTTAAGTCTTGCGATAGCTGCTTTTGAAGTATCTTTTACAGTATCCGCAACGGCAACTATACCAGCATATTCTTTATTGATCGCAATAAGCATCGCTGTTTTTCCTTCTCGTTCTAGCGCTTCCATCGATTTAGAAACTTCTTCAATATCAATATCGAATTTCTTCATTAATCGACGTGTACCAATTAATAATTGTTTCCCTTCTACAACTGATTCAATACCGAATCCTGGAATTGCTTCAAACGTTGCTGAACTCGGGATATCAATTTGCTTTTCTTTAATTCCTTCTACAATCGCTTCTGCAAGTGGGTGTTCAGAATTTTTTTCTGCCGCTCCTACTAAACGTAGTATTTCTTCTTCGTGGAATCCATCCGCTACAATTACATCTGTTAGCACCGGCTTCCCATTTGTAACAGTACCTGTTTTATCTAGAATAACTGTATCTAATCGGTGGGTTGCTTCTAAATGCTCCCCGCCTTTAAATAAAATGCCATACTCAGCCAATCTTCCTGATCCCGCCATAATAGACGTAGGCGTTGCAAGACCTAATGCACACGGACAAGCGATAACAAGTACGGCTATCATTTTCTCAAGTGCTCCGCCAAAATCACCAGGTGTAACAAATAGCATCCACACTGCAAATGTAATAATAGCAATCACAACTACAACCGGTACGAAAATACCTGAAATTTGATCTGCTACCCTTTGAATAGGAGCTTTTGAACCTTGAGCCTCTTCTACTACTTTAATAATTTGAGCTAATGCAGTATCTCTTCCTACCTTAGTTGCTTTCACTTTTAAAAAGCCATTTTTATTTATTGTAGAACCGATTACTCCATCCCCAATTGTTTTATCAACTGGAATACTTTCACCTGTTAACATCGATTCATCTATCGCTGACTTTCCTTCTACAATTTCCCCATCTACTGGGATTTTTTCACCTGGTTTTACATAAACGATATCACCAGCTACCACTTCTTCGATTAAAATTTTTATTTCTGTTCCATCTCGTACAACAGTAGCGGTTTTCGCCTGTAATCCCATTAATTTTTTAATTGCTTCTGACGAGCGTCCTTTTGCTTTCGCCTCAAATAATTTACCTAAAATAATTAGTGTAATAAGTACCGCGCTCGTTTCAAAATATAAATCTGTCATATGTTCCGAAGAACCGATAGATTGAATGCTTAAATATACACTATAGAAATAGGCGGCCGATGTTCCAAGTGCCACGAGAACATCCATATTGGCGCTTTTATTTCGTAACGCTTTATAAGCCCCAACATAAAACTGCCCACCAATGATAAACTGAACTGGAGTTGCAAGAGCTAGCTGCACCCAAGGGTTCATAAGCATATCAGGTAAATAAATAAACGATGTAAATGAGAAATGACTTACCATTGCCCACAATAACGGAAATGATAAAATAAACGAAATGATAAATTTCTTCTTTTGTCTCTCAATTTCTTGTAAGCGATGATCAGTTGATCCATCTTGCTCATCTGATTTCACTTCTAATTTATATCCTAATTTCGTAATTGCACTCTTCATTTCATTTACATTAATTTCATCAGGATTAAAATCTACTGTAGCTGATTCTAAAGCGAAATTTACTGTCGCTCCGTTCACACCTTCTAACTTATTTAAACGCTTTTCTACTCTATTTGCACATGCTGCACATGTCATCCCTGAAACAGTAAACTCAGCTTTATCACTGACAATTCCATATCCTAACGATTCAACTTTTTCCTTAAATTGTTGCGGATTTGTTTTTTGGGGATCATACATTATTTTTGTTTTTTCAAGTGCAAAATTTACATTTGCATCATGAACACCTTCTACTTTTTTCAGACCTTTTTCAATTCTATTCGCACATGCCGCACATGTCATTCCTGATATTTGAAGATTGGCCTCTTTTTGTTCATTCATGTCTCTCACCTCTATATACCCTCACAAGGTATAATTATTAACAAAATAAATCGTACTTCCTATAAAGTACGATTTATTTCCATATCTAAAAATAATTATTGAACATCGTACCCTTGATCTTCAATTACAGCAACGATATCTTTTAACGTTACAACTGATGAGTTGATAGTAACTTCAACAGTTCCTTCTGCTAATTGAACTTTCACTTGTTCAACACCGTTTAGTTCTTTCACACTGCTTTCAATTGAATTTACACAATGTCCACAAGACATACCTTCAACTTGTAATGTTAACTGTTCCATTTAAAATCCTCCTCTTGTTTCTTCATTGTTTGTTAATCACAATTACATCTTACCATACCCCCCTAAGGTAATCAATGGTTTTGTATCATGATTTTTCAATTATTTTCTAAAAGTTTATTTTACACACACTTTTTCACACCAATACCCCAAAATCCTATATAAAGGTAAACAAAAAAACAAGCCAGTGACATACTAGCTTGTTTTTATGCTTTTGAAAAACGTTCAAATACCGTCATTAATTCTTCAATTGCTTCGTCACCATTGCCATCTTTAATAGCGCCTGAAACACAATGACTTGTATGGTTTTTTAATACACCCATTCCTACTTTTTTCATCGCTGCATTAATCGCTGAAATTTGCACTAAAATATCCACGCAATAACGATCATTTTCAATCATATTTTGAATACCGCGGACTTGTCCTTCAATTCTCTTTAATCTATTTATAATTTGTTCTTTTTCTTTTTCTGATCTATGTGTTACCGCTTCATGCTCTTTATGATCCATATTATCACCTTCTTAAAGTTTCTCTTCATCCAATAAAACAATTGCTTTTACGAGTATACCAATTATAGCATTAATTATCTATGTATGATACCCCATATGAGTATATTTCCGCTCTATGCTTATTCTTAACAATTTATTAGCTTCTCAGTCTCAATTTTCATGATACCCTTTCCTTTTTTCAAAAAAGAATAATAAGCGTAGATTATCTATCTCCGCTTATTATCCATCCATAAATATAAAAGCCTCAATTTATACACGTATAAATTGAGACTCTTTTCTGCCTATATATAATTACTGCTGATCACATACTTTTGTATCATTCACTACAGAAGTTCCTTCAACGGTTACCGTATGAAAACAGTCATTTACACGAACTGTCACAACATTATCTTGCCGATCAATAACGTGATATTCATTAAAATTTTTATTTAGAGCACTGCGAATTTGTTCTCCTTCATAAATTGGAATGCCATGTGATAAAACCCAAATAAGCCCAGCGATAGCAAGAATAGTTTTCATACGATCTACCTCCTTGAGAATATAGTGAACTTTTAATCCATGCTTTTTCAGCTCTACTAATCATGAATGGAATGAATCAAGCCTTTTTGGAAATAAGTTCATTTCGTCTATTTTATGTTTATGCTAATTGTGACCGAATTGTGACAACTTTTTGTCTCTTTAGACGAAAAGTTGAAACAAAACGTTCAAAAAGAACAATTCTACTTGAGCAAACAAAAGGCTATGGAGAACTTCCCCATAGCCTTTTGTTTGCATTTTATTAGACAATCATTTCATTATGTTTAATGTTCAGTGTTTCAATTTGAATTGTAGCATGTTCAATATGGAACTCTTTTTTTAGCATATCAATAATATGTTGAAGTACTTCTTGATCATCCTGTTTTTTATCAATCATTACATGGACACTTAATGCATCTAATCCAGATGTAATTGTCCAAATATGAAGGTCATGTAAATCACGTACACCTTCTACTCCTTTAATCGCTTGCTTCACTTTCTCTAGTTCAATTGCAACTGGTGTACCCTCCATAAGTATATGAATGGAATGTTTTGTTACTCCCCACGCGCTCTTTAAAATTAATAAAGCTACAACTACTGAAATAATTGGATCTGCAATATACCATGAGAATAATGACATAAGTGCACCCGCAACTAATGCTCCCACTGATCCTAAAGCATCTCCAAGAACATGTAAATACGCGCTACGTAAATTCACGTTATTTTTTACATCACCTTGTCTCATAAGTGCCCATGCACTAATTAAATTTGCTAGTAAACCAATTGTCTAGTTGAACTCTCGCTTTTCATTAACACTGTTATTTCTTTCGTTGCTTGTTCATAAATCATCTTTATTCCCCCCAGATTTATGGGATTGTTTCCTCTAACCATTCCATTTCATAATAAAGTGAAACTTTATTGTAAAAGAGGAGGCTAAAAAATGAGCTGGAATGATTGTACTGTACATACGTATGAACGAACAATTCCGTTGAAAATCCCTGGATATTTTACCCTTTATGACATGATGAATCATTTTCTACTTACTACATTCCCTAAAGAAAATATGAATCCAAATTTACTAGTAATAGGTGCTGGTGGTGGACAAGAAATTCTCTCAATAGGGAAACAAAATAGCAACTTATCTTTTACAGGTGCTGATCCATCTGAAAGCATGCTACAGTTAGCTAAAAAAAGAATTGAAAACGAAAGCATACAAAATCAAATTCACTTTGTACATGGAACTGTTCATTCATTATTAACCAATCCATTATTTGACGCTGCTACTTGTATGCTTGTTCTTCACTTCATCCCAACTTTGAAAGAGAAACAAGAGTTACTTAATGAAATTAGTAGTCGCTTAAAGCCCGGTGCTCCATTCTTTCTCTCTTCAATAAATAGTATACCCCATACAAGTATGTTTTCTGCACAATTAAATGCTTGGCGCAACCATATGATGCAAAATCAAATCCCATTAAAAGATTGGGACCGATTTGAAAATTCTTTTGAAACAGAAATATTTCCTATTTCCGAAACAAATCTACTAACTATTATGGAGGAATGTGGCTTTACTCAAATCACTCGCTTTTTCACTAGTTTTTTAATTGATGGATACGTTGCTTTTAAACAATAAGAAAAAAAGGTAAGCAATTGCTTACCTTTTCCCTCTTCTATACGTGACTAATAAACCTTAACCCTTTACTTAAAGAAGTCGGCACAACAGATGCATGGTTCTCCCCTTCAGCCTCATAAAACGTAAATCTAAACTGATCGTGTTTTACTTGGAGAAGGCGCTCTGACAATTCGTTTGCCCCTACAACCATATGCTCTCGTTCTAGTGACCCAACTGTAAGAAATACTCCCGTTTCAAACTTGGCACTGTTTAATTCATTTATAAGATTCTCTTCTTTTTCAAGTACAGATTGGTTATTCCACCAAATAGATGGACTACTAATAAAATAATTTTGAAAGGCATTTACGTTTGTAAATAGTATATGTAAAGCAAATAAACCACCTAGCGAATGCCCAAATAACGTTTGTTTTCCTTTATCAATCTCAAAATCATTTTCGATTTGAGGCTTCAGTTCTTCTTCTATAAAAGTAAAGAAGTTATGCGCTCCCCCTGTTTTAGGCCACGGTTTGCCATCTGGTTTTAAAGGCGCATCTTTTGAAATTATGCTAGGCGTAAAATCATAGCATCTTTCTTCACCTGAAAATGCCCCTTCAATTGGATAACCAATACCTACTATAATAGCTGGTGAAACACCTGTTTTTTCTGCTCTAACTGATTGTATTTTAACCGCTTCATGGAATGTTTGAAAAAAGGCATTGCCATCTAATACGTATATAACAGGATATCCTGACTCTGGTGCTGGCTGCCTTGGCTTTGAAATATGAATTTGATATTCCTTGCCTTCTAGTTTTGAATACATTTTCCACTGCTCTGTATTAGATGTTATAATCTGCTGTTTTTCAATAGTAGTATTCATCTTATATCCCCCCTTCTTAACTCGTTACATATATTTCTACTTTCTCTTCTTGAGATACAACGCTATCGTATCCAAAACAAACAGGAGACCCATTATACGGATCAACCATGACGCGCGCATCAATATGAAATACTTCTTTTAACACTTCATTTGTAATGATTTCTTCTGGGCTACCAGTTGTAACGATTTCCCCTTCCTTCATTGCAATAATTTCATCTGAAAACCTTGCTGCATGGTTAATATCATGCAGTACCATAACAACCGTACAATTATGTTCTTTATTTAACTTCTCCACAATTTGTAATACATCTAATTGATGAGACATATCGAGATATGTAGTTGGTTCATCTAGTAGTAACACTTCTGTCTCTTGTGCTAAAGCCATCGCTAGCCATACCTTTTGTCTTTGACCACCTGATAAATTTGCAATTTGTCTCGTTCGAAATGCAGAAGTTTTCGTTATATCTAATGCCCAGTCAATCATCTCTTTATCTTTTGAAGTTAACTTATTTACGTTATTTCGATGTGGATAGCGTCCATAAGAAATTAATTCTTCCACTTTAAGTTCTCCTGGTGCAATTGGAGTTTGCGGGAGTAAAGCTAACTGCTTCGCAATTTCTTTCGTTGGAATTGTATGTAAATCCTGTCCTTGCAAATATACTTTACCGCTCTTTTGCTTTAAAATTCTTCCCATTGTTTTTAACAGTGTCGATTTACCGCACCCGTTTGGCCCTATAATTGTCGTTACTTTTCCTTCTTGTATTTCCACATTTAAATCGCGAAACACTGTAAGCTTTTCATAACTCGTTTCTAAATTTTTTGCACTTAAAATACTCACTTTTATTCCTCCTCTTACGCTTTCGCCTTATAAAGTAAATATAAGAAATACGGTACACCGACAATAGAAATAACGATCCCAACAGGTAACTCTACAGGGGTAAAAACTGTTTTTGCAATAAAGTCTGAAGCTATTACAAGGAACATTCCGATTACTCCGCACGTAGGAATGATATGCTTATGCTGAATACCAACAAGTCTTTTCGCTATATGCGGTGCCATTAAACCAATGAAACCAATACTTCCTGAAACTGCAACACATGCACTTACAAGTCCGATACTACTTAGTAGTAAAATAGATTTCTCTCTTTCTACTGAAACACCTAAACTTGTAATACTCGTTTCTTCCAATTGAAATAAATCTAATAAATAAGCTTTCTTTTGTATAAGCGGAATTAATATGATAAGCCACGGCAACATAGCAATAATATACTTCCAGTTTGCATTATATATACTTCCTGACACCCAAACTGCGGCCATCTCGAAATCAGTTGACTTCATTTTGAGTGATAAATACATAGAAAATGCTCCAAATCCTGATCCAATTGCAATCCCTGTTAATAAAAGACGCTGCGAATCTAACTTACCGTTTTTCCAAGAAAACAGATAAATGATGATAGCTGCACCTAATCCACCGACTAAACCAAACATTGGCATCATCATAATAGAAACCCAGTCTGTGCTCTTTAATTGTCCTTGAAAGAAAAACATAAAAATGACAATTGCTGTTCCTGCTCCGGCATTTACTCCTAAAATACCTGGGTCTGCCAATCCATTTCTCGTAATCCCTTGAATTACAGCACCTGCAACGCCTAGGCCTAATCCTACTAATCCAGCAATTACGATACGAGGAAGACGAAACTCAAAAATAACTAAATCATGGTCTGGTACTGGATCTATTCTAAAGAGTGTTTTAAATACATCTGTAATCGTAATGTCAAACGTACCATTCGTTAAACTAATATAAATAGCACATAGTATTAAAAATATAATAATCCCCATCGTCATTCCAAAACGTTGACTTGAACTTTTAAGCATGTCTCTCTCCTCCTCTTGTACGGATTAAATAAAGGAAGAAAGGAATTCCAATTAAGGAGGTAACGACTCCAATTGGTGTTTCAAATGGATAGTTTACAAATCTACTTAAAATATCACATAATGCTAAAAAAACGCCGCCAATAACGCCTGCACATGGCAAAATCCACTTATAATCTACCCCAATTATAAAGCGAGTAATGTGCGGAATAATTAAACCTACAAAACCAACTTTCCCTACTAAAGCAACTGCTGTTCCTGTTAAAAAGATAACTGATAAAATTGCCATCGCTTTAACTAGTTTTGTACGCTGCCCTAGATTAATAGAAACTTCTTCTCCTAAAGAAAGAATGGTAATAGATTTTGATATTAACAACGCTAAAATTATTCCAATTATCCCAAACGGTATCGTTATTTTAATGATATTAGGATCCACTTGGTCTAACTTTGCATTAAACCAAAAACTAACATTTTGAGAAATTTGGAAATATGAAGCCATTGCAGCAGATACACTGCTTAAAAATGTTCCAATAACTGTTCCGATAATCGCCAACCTAACTGGTGATAAGCCATTTTGAAGGAGCGAACCAAAACCAAACACGATACCGGCTCCTAGTGCAGAACCAATCATTGAACATATCACCATACCAATAGATGACATTCCTGGAAGGAAAATCATACAAAGTGTAATAACAAAAGCTGCCCCATCCGTCACACCCATAATAGAAGGGGATGCAAGATAGTTTCTTGTCATCCCCTGCATAAGTGCTCCTGATATGGCTAGAAATGCTCCGACTAAAAGAGCTGCAACTACCCTTGGTAAACGTGAAGTAATAATAATATTATGATTTACATCACTTGAATCAAAATGAAATAATGCGTTCCACACTGTTTCAGCATCAATACTTTTCGCCCCATACAAAATAGAAAGTATAACTGTAAATAAGATGAGTATGGGTGCTATACATAATATAGTCACTGGTACTGCATTTGTTTTCTGCATATCATTCAACGCACCTTACTTATTGTATTATTTAGATAAACTTTTCACTGCTTCTTTTAAGAATGCTGTTTTACTCCAAGCAGTACCACCTTGTGCCATTGGATCTACAACGTTTACAAATACTTTCTTTTCTTTCGCAGCATTCATACTTTGCCAAATTGGATTCTTTTCAATTTCTTCTAGCACTTTCGGGTTTTTATTTTCAGTTGTCTCATATTGTAAGAAAATATAATCCGGGTTAAGTTCAGCAAGTTTTTCAAATGAAATTTTCTCTTGTGCTTTTACAGTTTTCAATTGTTCTGGAGCAGTTAGCCCAAGATCTTTATAAATTACCGGGTTGAAGTATACTCCTTCTGGATATAAGAATAATTCGTTTGCTCTTAGTCTGATTACAAGTACTTTTTTGTCTTTTAACTTATCTCCTAGTTTTGCTTTTGCTTTTTCAGCATCCGTATTGTAATCTTTAATAATTTTTTCTGCTTTATCTTTTTTACCAGTTAATTCTCCCATTAGCTTTAAGTTATCTTCCCAATTTGTTGAAACGTGCGATACAGGGAATGTCGGAGCTACTTTCGTAAATTTTTCAGCTGTTTCTGCTGGGAATTTCGTACTTGATGTAATAACATCTGGTTTTAATTGCAGTAATGTTTCGAAATTTGGTTCCATTTTCTCACCAACAGATTTCGCACCTTCTAAATCTTTCTCAAGATACTTCGGTAATTTACCACCAACAGTAATGGCACCAACTGGTTTAATTCCAAGTACTGCTGCATCTTCCATTGACTCTAAACTAGCTGTCGCAATTTTATCTACTTTTGCTGGTACTGTATATTCTTTACCTAAATATGTAATTTTTCGTTTTTCGTCTTTTTTCGTCTCCGTAGCTTTTGTCTGCTGCTTCTGCTCGCCTGAAGTCTTATCCGCACTATTACATGCTGCAAGTCCTACACTTAAAACTGTAACCATCCCTAATGTAAATAACTTCTTATTCATCTTTATATATCTCCTCTCGAATTTTCAAAACTATATTCTCAATAAAATTTAACTATATGAAACTTGTCTTACATATATATTTCATTAGATTAATAATTCTATCCAGAACTCATTCTCGTTCACTTCCCCTAAGCTATAATTCTTTTACACCTCATCCATTGATAATCCTTTTCATTGATAATGATTATCGTTACTAAGTATATATTTAATATGCAATTATTTCAAGAAAGATTTGAAAAATTTTAACAAACTGAATTAAAAAAGAAGTATCCGCCTAATGTTAGGGGAATACTTCTTTTTTTAGAAATTTATATGTAATTCAACCGGGCAATGGTCTGATCCCATTACTTCACTACTAATTTTCGCCTCTGTTATTTGTTCTTTCATTCTCTCGGAAACAACAAAATAATCTAAACGCCATCCAATATTTTTTGCTCTCGCTCCCATACGATACGACCACCACGAATATGCGCCTTCCTGATCAGGATACAGATAACGATACGTATCAATAAATCCTTCTTCTAAAATACGTGTAAAATTTTCTCGTTCTTCATCAGAGAACCCAGGATTTTTACGATTACTTTTCGGATTTTTTAAATCGATTTCTTTATGAGCAACGTTTAAATCACCGCAAAAAATAACTGGTTTCTTCTCATCTAATCGTTTAATATATGCCCGGAAATCATCTTCCCATTTCATTCTGTAATCTAATCGTTCTAATCCTCGTTTTGAATTTGGTGTATATAACGTTATCATGTAAAAATCTTCGAACTCTAAAGTAATAACTCGTCCTTCTTGATCATGCTCTTCAATGCCTAAACCATAAGTAACAGAAAGCGGTTCTTTTTTCGAAAAAATAGCCGTCCCTGAATATCCTTTTTTCACAGCATAATTCCAATATGTATAATATCCCTCTAGATTTAAATCAATTTGCCCATCTTGTAATTTAATCTCTTGTAGGCAAAATATATCTGCATTGGATTCCTCGAGATATTCTAAAAATCCACCTTTTGCGATAACTGCACGCAAACCATTTACATTCCATGAAATGAACTTCATTTATAGCCCTCCTCTTGATGTTTATTTCCAAATTTCATGCTATCACAAAATAGAAAAACAATCATATTTTCACCTTTGTAATCTTGCTCTTACATTTGTGAATGCATACATACGTACATTATTCAGGTTATACTAATTTCAGGGGTGATGTTCTTTGCACAATGAAGGGTTTACGTTAACAAATGAGTATTGGCAAGCAATTATTCATAATGATTCTTCCTATGATGAAAAATTCTTTTATGCTGTGAAATCAACCGGGATTTTTTGCAGGCCATCATGCAAATCAAGAATACCGAATAAAAACAATGTACGAATTTTTCTTCATGCAGAGCAAGCATTAAGTGAAAAATTTCGTCCATGCAAACGTTGTAAGCCAAATGGGATCACTTTACCTAATGAAGAGTGGGTAGAACAAATTAAAGATTATATCGAAAAGCACTTTGACGAATTATTAACTCTCGACATACTTGCTGAAATGTGTCATGGTAGCCCATTTCATTTACAACGCACTTTCAAAAAAATGACAGGAATAAGTCCAATAGAATATATACAGCAGTTCAGGATTGTTAAAGCAGCAGAACACCTTTTACAAACAAATCAATCCATTAAAGAAATTAGTACTGCTGTCGGGATAGAAAACCCCGAGTATTTCGCAACTTTATTTAAAAAGAAAACCGGATTTTCTCCTACTGAATATCGAAAAAAGAACGAAATGAAAGAGGGATACAATAATGAATTCCTACAAAAATAAATTTATATATTGGACGCTACTTACACATGAAAATTGGCAATTTCATATTGCTGCAACTGAAAATGGACTATGTTTCATTGGTTCACAAGACGAAAGCCTTGAAGAATTCAATATATGGGCTAGAAAAAAATTGCCACAACATATATTGACCTGTAATCCAGATTATCTACAAACATATGTGAAAGAAGTTATCGAGTATTTAGAAAATAAACGAGAAACTTTTACTTGTCCTATCGATGCTTACGGAACTGATTTTCAATTATCGGTTTGGAATACGGTACGTGAAATTCCTTATGGGAAGACATATTCTTATTCAGAAATTGCCGAAAGAATTCAAAAACCTACTGCTGTACGTGCTGTTGCTACTGCTATTGCTGCCAACCCTCTTCTCATTACAATTCCTTGCCATCGTGTTATTGGAAAAAATGGTAAACTAACCGGCTTTAGAGGTGGATTAGAAATGAAGCAAAAATTGCTTACATTAGAAAAGTCGCAGGTAAAATGCATATGACAGCAAAATATACTAGCGCATTAACTTTAGCAGTTCCGACAGAATTTAGTTTCCAAGAAAATTTACACTATTTATCACGTTCTAACAATGAATGTATGTTCCACATTGAAGATAACAAAATTTATAAAGTTATCCCTGTTCACGATGTAAATCCTTTAGTTGAAATTAGTATGAATACGGATGGTAATATTCAAATACGTTTTTTAGAAGAATCCTATACATCTGAAACATCGATACACGAAGCTGTAGCTAACTATGTGAAAGAGTGGTTTGATTTAACTACTGATTTAGCTCCCTTTTATACATTAGCTAAACATGATGTACTCCTTCAAGGACCGATTGAACAATATTATGGTCTTCGTACTTTAGGTATTCCAGATTTATTTGAGGCACTTTCCTGGGGAATTATCGGTCAACAAATTAACCTCACATATGCTTATACGCTAAAAAGAAGGTTAGTCGAACATTATGGAAATTATGTAGAATGGAACGATAGAAAACATTGGATATTTCCTTCTCCTAAAACGATTGCTAATTTACACGTAGAGGATCTCAAAAAGTTAAAAATGACGACTAGAAAGTGTGAATATTTAATCGGTATTGCAAAGCTTATTACAGAAGGAAAACTATCAAAAGAATCTTTACAGCAAATACAAGATATGAAACAAGCTGAAAAACAATTAACTGCTATACATGGTATAGGACCTTGGACTGCCAACTATGTTTTAATGCGCTGTTTACGATTTCCTTCCGCTTTTCCAATTGACGATGTTGGTTTGCATAATGCAATTAAATGTATAACAGGTTCCGAAAGTAAACCGACTAAACAGGAAATAAAAGATTTTGCGGCAAATTGGATCAACTGGGAGTCTTACGCAACTTTTTATTTGTGGCGAGTACTATACTAAAAAACCAAGTAGCACATCTGCACTACTTGGTTTTTTTTTAAGCTTGTTCTTCGAATCGTCTTGCGATTTCTACAATAACTTGAACAGCTTTTTCCATCGTATCTACCGAAACATACTCAAATTTGCCGTGATAGTTTTCACCACCAGTGAAAATATTCGGCGTTGGTAATCCCATATATGATAATTGTGATCCGTCTGTTCCACCACGAATCGGATGAATGTTTGGTTCGATATTTAAACTTTTCATCGCTTCATATGCAATATCAACAATTTCTCTCACTGGTTCAATTTTTTCAAGCATGTTATAGTATTGATCATTCATTTCTAAAACGACTGCATCTTGTCCATATTTCTCTTGCATTTGCTTCACAATATTTTCAACGTTATGTTTACGCGACTCAAAATTTTCACGATCAAAATCTCGAATAATATAATACGCTTTACTTTGCTCTACATCACCATTTAAAGAAAGTAGATGGTAAAATCCTTCATAACCCTCTGTATATTCCGGTGCATCTTCTACTGGTAAATATCCATTAAACTCCATAGCAAGTTTAGTTGCGTTACGCATTTTATTTTTCGCTGTTCCAGGATGTGTATTCGTTCCATTAAACGTTAACTTAGCACCTGCAGCATTAAAACTTTCATACTCTAAACCACCTAATGGACCTCCATCCATCGTATAAGCACATGATGCACCAAACGCTTCTACATCAAAATGCGCTGGCCCACGGCCAATTTCTTCATCCGGCGTAAATGCAACTCGTATTTTCCCATGCTTAATTTGTGGATTATGTATTAAATAGTTCATTGCAACCATAATTTCAGTCAGACCAGCCTTATCATCTGCTCCTAAAAGTGTCGTACCATCCGTTGTAATAATGGTATGCCCTTTATAAGATGGTAATTCTGGGAACTGTTCTGGTGTTAACACAACATTTAGCTCTTCATTTAACGTAATCGCATTTCCGTCGAAGTTTTCATGAATTTGTGGTTTTACGTTTTTCCCTGTAAAATCTGTTGCCGTATCTAAATGTGCTAAAAAGCCGATTACAGGAACATCCTTATCTGTATTAGCAGGAAGTGTTGCCATTACATAACCGTTATCATCCATCGTTACTTCTGTTAACCCAATTTCTTTTAGCTCTTCCACTAATAACTTTCCAAACTCAATTTGCCCAGGTGTTGTTGGAACTGTATGACTTTCTTCATTTGATTGTGTATCAATTTTTACATATCTCGTAAATCTTTCAATAAGCTCTTGTTTCAAACTCGTTCACTCCCTTTTATATTTCTTTCTTCATTATAATCCTTAAGACGAAATTTTTTAACTTTTTTGACTGTGAAAGTATATATTCCATTTACATTTTTAAAGATTTAAAACAAATCAATAGGAGTCATAATATTTGTACATTTAAACTTTAACATGTAACATTCATAATTATAAACTATAGGAGGTATGAAAGATGAGGCTAACCCTTTTTCGCTATTTTCTTTTTTTCTTAGGATTAATTTTCTTTGGCCTTGGAAATGCTCTTGCAGTCAAAGTAAAATTTCTCGGTTTACATCCTTGGGAAGTTTTAAATATGGCTCTCTACCAAAGATTTGGATGGACCATTGGTACTTGGAGTGTCATATGTGGATTATGTCTCGTTCTCATTTCTTTATTAGTAGATCGAAAATATATAAATGTGGGCACATTTTTAAATGCACTACTTATCGGTCCCATTATGGACTTTTTCTTACAATCAAATATTCTTCCAAACGCTAGTGATTATTTATGGATAAACTTACTCATTTTATTTTCTGGTATTGCCATTACAGGTATTGGGGGAGGAATGTATGTTGCGGCTGGGATTGGTGCTGGACCTCGCGATGGATTCATGCTTACTATTTCCGACAAAACAGGACTGTCTATTAGCCGTGCTAGAATCATAGTAGAATGTGTTGTACTAGTTATTGGATTTATGCTAGGAGGTCCTGTTTTCATCGTAACTTTTCTGTACACCTTTATTCAAAGTCCAATCTTTCAACAATCATTTAAGATGTTTCAAACACTCTTACATACTTTACATAACAAAGAGAAAGTTAGTGAACATATTTAAAATACAACTCAATACAAATCATTCACCCTATTTACGATTCTCACCGCAAATAGGGTGTTTCTTTTTTATCTCACAATTTAAGAATATATACTATTTATTCACAATAAAAGTATATACATCATCATAAATACAACCATTTACTCTAATAACATACTTCCCAGGTTTACTAAAACTAATTGTGTATTTATTTAGCTGAATTGCTTCTTTATCTCCAGAAAGAATATCAATACTTCTACCACTCAATACATAAAATTCACTTTGATTCATCATTACATCAATTGCATTGAAATTTCCTTCTTTCACCTGCTGTGTTTCTGCAGCACTTACACTTGGTTCTAAAAACAGTAGTCCACTTAATCCAATCGTGCCCGCTAAAGCAACTCCCGCAAACTTTTTAATCTTTTTCATCACAATGTCCTCCTTATAAATTTTGTGTAAAGGTGATTTTCTCCTTTACACCACAAAGCCTATATGTAATGAAATGAAAAGTAAACGGGGACCGTAAGACAAAATTCTACATCTTTTTCTCCAATTGAATATAAATCCAGCGTTTGGAGTTTTGTCACATTTAAAATTGTTTCCTTAAACCAACTTTCAATTATATTATTCAGAAATTGAATAATTACTTATTGATTTAAGATTCTAAAAACAGTTGATAAAGATTCTTTCTATCTCCTATCCATAATCTTTCTACATTCATGAATTGCTCATCTTTAAATTCCAACTTATATATGTCAGGCTTCGAAGTATGTATTAAAAATTCAAACCCATATTGATTATCAAATACATGCAATTAACAGTTCTAATATACGATCTGAACTATTTATCCAATCTGGAGCATTCGATTTCCCCATTCCAGGTAAATCAATATATATTCGCTTATATCCTTCATATTTTTGAAATACTGATTCCATACATTTCATCATTAATCTATGGTCAGGGGCACAGCCATGTATGATAATGACTGGTTCCACCCTCTCCCATAATTTCATAGTATACTTCTGCATCTTTCATTCGAAATAACATAAAAAGTCCCCCTATTTATACATTCCTTTTGAATGACAACACTATCAAATTTATAAGAATACACGTTCTCAATTTATATCCCCCTACAATTGATTGTTAAATTAAAAATTTCAGACTACAAACAAAAAACTTCCTTCTATTTTTATTTCCGAGAAGGAAGCTAATCTATTTTTACCCTATCATAATTTAAAACCTTGTTCTTATTAGTTTCGTTACCCCTTATTCTTCTATTTTCATTAACACGATTCTCCAGCCATCTGGATCCTCTATCGTTATCCCCTTATCTTTCCAATATGGGTTTTCTGGTTCGACTTCATCATATCCCAATCCATGCAGCCTTTTAGTCACTTTTCTCATTTCACTATCGTCACGCATATAAAATACAAGTAAATTATCTTTTGTTGGAGCTGGACAAGGACTCCCCTCTATATGTCTTGTAAATTCTAAATGATACTCTTCATCTGGGAGTCCAAACATGACCCCATCGTAGCCTTCATGATCGTAAAATTCACCTATACGTTTTAACCCTAACCCTTTTTCATAGAATGCTATAACTTTTTCAAACTGATCAGTTGGACGTGCTATCCGAAACTTCACCCAATTCTTCATGCTCTTCCTCCTATACTAAAAATTTCATACATGCTTACGTATGATTGTATATACGTAACATCTTTTTGAAATCCCTCATTAGTATGAGAATAGATGCATACAAAAGTTTAGTACATACTTTATAACAAAAACATTTTATATAAAAATTGAATGTATTATCTTTATGCAATTATGCATATTCACTTGCGAACCACTAAAAAACCTTTAAAATTCAAAGGATGACTAAATATACAATTTCCATTTAAAATCTTGATGTAATACATACTATCAAACATAATATTTTTTCAATTTTAAGAAGCATTAAACTCTTTATTACTTTCCTTATACGCATGATTTTTATAAGGAAATCTGATACAATTCTTAAATAATATTATTATGTATAGATATTACGAATATAGTGCATAATTAAAGAAGGTGATTTTATTGAAATTAAATAAAAATTTACAACTATGTATATTAATTGGAACATTAATATGTTATTCAATCTATTTTATGTTTTTTTATCTGTTCCCTACCCATTTTTCAAATTCAGATGTACGCTTCGCTTCATTTATTGTTGAAGCCATTACATTTGTATCACTAATTTACTCTATATATTCTAAAAAAGTCAGTTCAAATCCGTTTTGGATATGTATCACAATAGCAATTGGTAGTTTTTTATTAGGAAAAATAGTATATACATATCAAGATAGCTTCTTCGAGATTCCAATACATCGTTTTACTATTTCTGATGTATTTTACATGTTTTTTCTACTTTTCTGTCTTATCGCTTTCTGCTATAAAATCTTAAAAGAATGCGATAAATGGGAAAAAGCATTCTTTATTTGTGATATATGCATAGTACTTACTTCCATATTCACATTGGAGTGGTATTTATTTAATCAACCAAACTTAAATATATTCTCTCTTTCACTAGGAGATGTTTTCCTTTCATTTCTATATCCAATTGCAGATTTATTATTTCTTCTACTAGGTGTTAGTCTCTTTTTCCGTCCAACAATTTTTAATTCCAAACGGAAAATTTACATCTTTATTTTTGTATTAATAAGTTCTGCAACTTTTAACTATATTTATTTTTACCTAAATAACCATTTATCAACTGAAACGATAACATTATTACGTCTTTTATATAGAATACCTATATTATTTATTGCAATAGCTGGATCTATTTCAGAAGATCATAATAGCCATAAAAATTATTTCATTGTTAACCCTATAATAGGAAAAAAGGCTTTAGTTGTATTTCCCTATCTTGCCGTTGCAATACTAATCGGGTTTACGTTAAAAGAACAAACATCATCTTCCACTCTCATTACAGGAAATTGTATTACTTTTATTTTCGTACTCATTCGTCATTCTATTGTACGTATGCAAAACAATTCCCTAACCAAACGTTTACAGGCATTTAATGCCCAATTAGAAGAAAAAGTTACTTTACGGACTTCAGATTTAGTTCATAAATCAGAGGCTCTATCTCAAAAGCAACAAAAATTCAAATCATTATATGAATATCACCCTGATCCTATTTTTACAATTGATTTACATGGAGTATTCTTAAATGTAAATAAAGCTGGAAGTATACTACTTGGAGCACCAACTGACGAGTTACTTGGTGAAACTTGTTTTTCGATTATTTTAGATGAAGATAAATATAAACTAGCATCAGCATTAGAAAAAGTGAAACAACAAGAATCGGCATCCTTACAACTTAGTTCTCAATATAAAGATGGCTTTACTTATTTTTTATACGTTACCATCGTCCCTATTATGATAGACGGGCAAATTTCAGGAAGCTATATTATGGTGAAAGATATTACTGCACTAAAAAAACAGCAAGAAGAAATAAAATATTTAGCATTCCATGATACTGTAACGAAAATTGGGAACCGTGCCTTTTTCCATAAGAAATTAAAAAAAGTTATAAACAGTGCTAAAAAAACAGAAAGCGAGTTTGCATTATTATATTTAGACTTAGATCGCTTTAAAGCAATCAACGATACACTTGGACATTCGGCAGGAGATTACATATTAGAAGAAGTTGCAAAGCGATTCCAATCCTGTCTTCCATCACATACTCATCTGTCAAGAATCGGTGGTGATGAGTTTACAATCTTAATTGAAAATTATACTGACGAAGATGCCTTATTCGAGTTATGTAACCAATTATTTGAAAGCATAGAAAAGCCGTTTGTCATACATGAGCATACTTTAACTTTATCACTGAGTATCGGCATCGCTATTTATCCACATTCCGGAATCGATACCGCTACACTTTTGAAAAACGCTAATGTTGCAATGTATGATGCAAAGGCAAAAGAGCTTAACTCTGTCTCTATTTATGACGATGTAATCGCTAAAAAAATTGAAAGACGATTACAATTAGAAAAAGATTTACCAAACGCAATACAAAATGAAGAATTGTTCCTTTTGTATCAACCTCAAGTTGATAGTGACTCTAATAAAATTATCGGTGCAGAAGCTCTAATTAGGTGGAATCATCCTGAATTAGGCGTTATTTCTCCATACGAGTTTATTCCGATTGCAGAAGAAACACTACAAATTATTCCAATAGGAAAATGGACATTAGAGCAGGCTTGTGAGCAAATGAAACGTTGGCACGTACTCGGATATTCACATTTAAAAATAGGTGTAAATTTATCTGCTAAAGAATTTGAACAAGAGGATTTTGTAAAGTCTATTTCTTCTACTTTAGCAAATACAGGTTTACCCGCAAGTTCTCTCGATCTTGAGTTAACAGAGCGAATTGCAATGATGGATGAGCGAGAAACATTGATAAAATTGCGTACACTAAAAAATTTAGGGATTCACATTTCAATCGACGACTTTGGTACAGGCTATTCTTCGCTAGCTTACTTACCTTTATATCCAATCGATACGTTAAAAATCCCAAGAGAATTTATTACAATGTCTGAAACATGTGACGATGGAATGGAAATTATTAAAACAATCATCACATTAGCAAATACATTAGGAATGTCTGTCATTGCTGAAGGTGTAGAAACGAAAGAGCACGTAAATTTCCTTCAAAAAAATAAATGTCAGTTTATTCAAGGTTACTATTATAGTAAACCTATTCATACGCATGCATTTACTGAACTATTAGAAATCGGGATTCACCCATAGTACATAGCTAATCGTTATAAGTAATAATGAATTTGAACAACTATAGTAAAAAGGAAAGAAGATATCTTCTTTCCTTTTGTTTTTTATTTAAATTTCTATTACTTCACCACTTCATTTATTATATCTATTAATTGATGAATCCCCTCATTATTGTTTTTTTTATATCCATTCATGTTTTGAATATATCTCTCCTTATTTGTATACAACTTATTTACTGCATGTATAAATGTATTCGTACTTACTCTGTCTTGGAGTATAACTTCCGCATATCCTTGCCGAGAAAAATATTCGGCATTTAAAACTTGATCTCCCCTACTGGAACTGTTAGTTAACGGGATAAGCAACATCGGTTTCTTCAAAAATAACAATTCAGAAATAGCAGTAGAACCCGCCCTGGAAACTACAACACTCGCCATATTTAATATATGCGGCAATTCTTCCCCTATATATTCGAATTGCATATAACCTTCCATGCCAATAGATGAATCTACCTTCCCTTTACCGCACATATGAACAATATTAAAATTTAATAACAATGTTTCCAAACTTTTTCTTACCATATCATTTATCCATTGAGCACCTTGACTCCCCCCCATAATTAACAATACTGGTTTATCTTGCTGAAATTTACAATAGCTTCTTCCCCGCAATATGTTGCCCCTCTCAATTTCCTCCCTTACAATTGGTCCTACATAAACCTTCTTCTCATTCCTTACATTTGCTCCTGTCTGAGGAAATGTTGTGCATAGTTTTGTAGTAAAAGGTAATGCTATTTTATTTGCTAATCCTAACGTACTATCTGGTTCACGTATTATTACGGGTACTTTATTCATCCACGCTCCTATTACTACAGGAACGGACACAAATCCCCCTGCCGAAAAAATAACATCTGGTTTTATGCGTTTCATCAATTTATAACTTTGTATGCAACCTTTTATTATTTTAAAAGGATCTTTAAAGTTTTCCCAATCCCAATATCTCCTAAGCTTTCCCGTTGAAATACTATTGTATTTCACATTTTGAACTAATAGTTTTTCAATTCCATTTTGAGATCCAATATACTCAACTCCCCATCCTTTTTCCATAAATTTAGGAATTAATACCATATTAATCATTACGTGTCCGGCTGTACCGCCCCCAGTAAAGAGAATCTTTTTATTCATAATTTATATCCACCTTTATCATTAAAAATCTTGTTTTATACTAATCTATTAAATGTAAGTAAACTTACTATTATTTATATAAACATTTAGCTCAAATCCTATATCTTGCAAAAAATCTTTAATAAGATCATAAAAATCATTTCCATATTCACTACATTCATACTGAGCAAAGACTTGAATTACAGGCCTAGTTCCTGTACCTATTACTGGATTTTTCCTATCATCCTTTTTACTTTCCACATAAGCTCGACATTTATTTATCGCCTCATAGATACACAAAACATGCCCTTCTTCATCTTTCCAGTCCAGCGTATCAACAATTAAAAGGAATAGGATATTTTGATTATTTATTGTTCCATAGCCATTCATATATTTCTTACACCCTTTTTGTTTTTCATTGAATGCAGATGTCACTACACTTCGCATACTCAAGTACATCTTTTAATGATTGATGAAATTGAATTTCTGGGATCCAACCTAACCTTTTTATTTCCTCTATTACTACACTCTCATTTGAGTCACTCCCACTTTTCTCTGTTTCTTCTATGAAAAAATTCAGCTGAGTTAATTCTTTATATTGTTCTAGTACATCTAATAAAGATCGCTTCACTCCTGATCCGATATTATACTGTTTTCCATTTATTCCATCTCGTAATAACACATGATACGCTTTAACCGCATCACGTACATCTAGAAAATCCCTACTATCTTTCAAACTGTTTACTTCAATAATGGCTTTACTTCTACCTGATTCTATATCTATCATTTTTTTTGCGAGAATCGAACAAATGCCATTTGATACTCCTGGACCAATTAAGTTTGAGGGCTTTGCAATGATAATATTTGAATCCATTAATCCGCCCCAAGCCTCTGCAATAATGACTTGCATCGTTTTACTTAAACTATATGGATTTGAAATTTTCATTTCGTTCATACGATCTGCTTGCAAAGCAGATCCTATAACTAATGTTCTACAATGTGGTGCTTCTTGCTTAATTGCTTCTAATAAATATAACGTCCCTATGACATTAATCTCTACATATTCAAGTGCAGCTGTCCAAGACTCTATGACCGAATTCCTTCCTGCTAAATGCAATACATAATCTGGCTTTATTTGTTTCATTACCTTCATTACTTCGCTCTTATTTGTTAAATTACAAGTAATACCATTTTCAATTTTTTCTCTATGTGTACGATTTTGAAACATAGGAATTACATGAAAGCCCTGTTCTAAAAAATATTGGCAAGCATGGCGTCCTGTAAAACCATTTGCACCCGTTATTAAAAGGCTCGCATTTTTTTTCATCGTAAAAATCCTCCTTTTAATAGCATTTTTTTCACCTCATGTTTTGCAAGTAAGTCTTGTTGAGAACTAAAACTCTTCACATCCACAAGTGGATAACTAGCATAATATTCTTGAAGCCCTTCTATAGGAATAGTCGGTAGTACCACAAAATAATTTTGATCAAAACTTATACTCGTTTTACTCTCTACCTCAGATAAAAGCATTTCACTTAATTTTTCACCCGGCCTTATCCCTACCTCTTTTAACTTCACATTTTCTTTTTTCGAATCTTCAATTAACACTTCTGCTAAATCTGTTATTTTACATGCCGGCATTTTCATAACAAAGATTTCCCCGCCTCTGCCTTGATATACGGCTTTAAATAACAATCCAACAGCATCTTCAATTGTTAAGAAAAATCTAGTCATATTCGCATCGGTAATCCCTACTTGTGAAGATTTTTTAATTTGTTTTTTAAAAAGCGGTACCACACTTCCACTTGTCCCTAAAACATTTCCACCACGAACACAAATAAATTTTGTTTGCTTCGTTTGCACATTCGCATGAACCATTAACTTTTCACCAATTGCTTTTGTCATCCCATACGTATTTGATGGATCTGCTGCTTTATCCGTTGAAACATATATCACTTTCTCCACTTGCATCTGTATAGATGCTTCAATTACATTTTGCGTACCATGTATATTGGTTTTTATAGCTTCATAAGGATAATACTCACATACTGGAACGTGTTTTAAAGCTGCAAGATGGAATACATAATGTACACCTTGACATGCATAGAGTAATTGATCCTTGTCACGAATATCTCCAATAATAAATTTTAATCTATCATCATTTATGAACTGTTGCTGCATTTCAAACTGAACCGTTTCATTTCTTGAAAAAACCCTAATTTCTTTCGGTGATTTTTCTAATAGTTGTTTTATAAGTTCATGTCCCCACGAACCTGTGCCACCAGTAATTAAAATTATTTTATTTAGCATTCCTTTTCCTCCTACCAAGCATTTCAATTAAAATTTATTGAATTATTTTCAATTGATTCAAATCATAATCGTCGTTTGTTACATTTAATTGACAAAATAAAAAAACCAAAACTATTAAATATAGTTTCGGTTTTTCATTTCACCTTACAACAGTAAGATTTTTTATACTGTTTGCATGATAACTAAATTCCCTGTAAAAAACACCGCTCATTTATTTCTTATACTCGTAATAAAATAAATAGAATGATTCATAGCCAATAGTCATGTTTAAATTTATAAAAAGGGAGGTAACGGAATGTACCGAAGCAATTCAAATCATACATATAACGGACCTTCCAAAGCACTGCCTCTCTCCCTATTTGATGTAAAAAATGAATTGAAACAAAAAAGCAAACTCATTCCTTCTGGCACGATGTATAAATTAACGAAAGAAGAGCAACTCATTATCAACAACATAAAAATACAAACAGGACAGCTTAATAAAAATAATGTCACAAGAACACGTGCATACTACCAATTTTACGTTCAATATCCAGAAATACATTGGGCACTACTTGGGCATATGGTATCACGTAACGGCGGTTGGAATATGACTGATTTGAAGGGCGATTTATATACAAAAATTTTATCAGAGAAAGATCAAATCACATTTTTTTCTTTTTTAGAAAGAGGGAATTGGCTTATTTTCCAAGATGTATATCCTCAATTTCTGCTTTATGAACAAAGTGTAAAAAGAGCACAAAAGCTATTTCACCTTCTCCCTCACCTAAATGTTTCTACATTTATGGAAACGATGTGGAACAATTTTTGGAAAACAGGTAACAAACAAACATTAGCGATTGCAACTATTATTAATGAACAAAACTACTTAGAAAAAAGAGTGATTCAAAATGTACACTTTAAAAAGACTGTACTAAATAGTATTGGATTTAAACTATTTGATTTCTTTCAGTTTAATCATATCCTTTTCCCATTCTACGCAAATGATAAGAAAGAAAAAGTATTACTATTTGGTGATACAATGAAACATTTCACTTCCTTACATGAACGGATCTTAATTGGAAAAAGGTTGTATTCATTATTATTTCGGGATACACATGTTTTATCTCAAGTAATAAGCTGGGCCCAACACCATCCTCATACAGGATCAAGGAAAGATTACTGGCCTCATTTATTTTCAAGTGTGAATGAATCTTTTTCTCGTGAGTTTTATAAACGCCGAATAAAGAAATGCCAGTTGCGTAATGGCGCTTATCGTATATACAGCCCTGCACTCATCTATGCATGGCGAGATATAGAGCATGAAGAAGTTGACAGTGAAGATTGGTTTACGGACTGGCAAGTCGTAAATTATTTAGTGGATAAGGAGGAAAATATACATGGACAAATTACAGAAGACTACTGTAAAACACTCGAAAAAATTGAACTTGCCATTCTTGCAAAGAAAAATGTTCTCCTTCGAGAAGACGAATAACCTTTTCGCATTAGTCATTACAATCTTACTCTCTTCTATTATCGGAACTTGCTTAGATGCTTTTTTTGTTACGAAACAAACATATTCCTTTCCGGTTAGACCATTCTCATCCATATTTTCAGTTAACATCGGCTTTACTTTGTTTGTACTACCGATTTTAACAACGATTTTCATACAAATTTCAAAAACATTATCTGCAGTTTCTAGAATTCTTTTTATTATTTTAATAGGTATTTGTGCTAGCATTTTTGAACAGATTGCTGAAAGATTTGGTTTCTTTATTCATAGCTTGGATTGGAATCATACATATTCTTTATTTGGCTATATGATTTTCTTTTCTTTTATTTGGAAAGTATATGATTTCGTGCAAAAATAAAGAGATCCTTATAGATCTCTTCTTAAGCATACTCTTCGGTTATTACTAATGATGTAGGGTTTTGAAGACTTTTTGAACGTAAACGATAAGCAACGATTTTCTTTTTATATTGCTTTATTACATCAACATGTTCTTCATGGCTATACAGAGAAAACTTAATCTCTTTATTCCCTTTCTTCGTGTTAATAACGATTGGTGTTCCTTCCCCGTGCGGCGGAAAATAGTGTTTATCTAAAAATAGAGCCTCATTAAATTCATGAATAACTTGTAGTTTCGTTTCTCCCTCTATATTTTTTCCATCTATCGATATAGAGGTATTCTCCGCCTCAAGCTTTTGATGCAATTCAAATCTACTAATAATTGATTCTACAACAGAAGTGGGCATACTAGAAACTAATACTTTAATAGCTCCAAAAATAAATAATGTAACTATAAACCATGTTGTCATTGTTATCATCTCCATTACATTTAAAAAATAAATTTCGTTCCATACGGTATGAATATACTAATGAGTATTCCCGTTACAATCATCGTCACCGAACCGATCGTCGCTTCTTTCTCTCCTTCCTTCACAAGACGGCTCACACCGAGAATATGTGACGCGCAGCCCATCCCTACTCCTTTTCCAATCGTACTCGTTATACGGAAAAACTTAAGTACTGTTGGTCCGATAATAGCACCTGTTATTCCTGCAACAACTACAAAACTAGAAGTCATAGATGGAATACCACCAATTTGATCCGCTAATGAAATAGCAATAGGCATCGTTGCTAATTGTGGTAAAGTTGTTAATATTAGTTCCTTGTCTATATTTAACATCTCACCAATCACTACATTCATACTCGTTAAAGCCACTATACCTACTGCTACACCGATAAGTATCGACAAAAAGTTTTTCATAAGTATTTTTCTCTCTTTAAATAAAGGTATCGCTAACGCTACGATTGCAGGGCTCAATAATCTTGAAAGAATGTCTCCCCCATTTTCCCTATACTCATGATGAGAAATACCAAAAATCAAAAATAAACAAATCATAATTGCTGTAACTGTTAACACCGGTAACGTAAAGGGAAACGTAAATTTTTTATATAACTTTGTCGCCAATACATACATTACTACAGTAATAATAATTAAGACCATTTGCATCGTGCACCTTGTCGATTTTATTTTTTTGATGTTACTAATAATTGACTTATATACCCTGAAACAATCAAAGTTACTACCGTGCTTGCAACTACTAAAAGGAATATACTACTGCCCTTACTGAAAAGAAAGGACCCGTATTCCATCAGCCCTGTTGTTGAAGGAATTAGAAATAACGGTAAAAATATGATTAACTTTTCCGCACCTTCCTCAAACCACTTTAATGGTAAAATACGAGTAGAAAGGAGCAGAAACAGCATTAACATCCCTATTAAACTTCCTGGCATTGATAGATGGAATACTCCTTGAATCCAGGTACCAACTAAGCTAAATACATATAGGACGACTACTTGAAGTAAAAGCGTGACGTACTTCATTTCTTTCCCTCATTTCAATATTACGCATCTCTATTTTGAAATCTCATTTAACGTTTCCGCAAACCTCGTCATTCCCAGTTGAATTTGTTCGATATTTACTCTCCCAAAAGTAAAACGAATATATTCATTCTTAGTACCTAAAACACTTCCTGGGACAAATGCTACACCATTTCGTATCGATTCACCTAATAAATGATATTCATCAAACGTTCCTTGCACTTTGCACCATAAATGTATTCCACCCTCTGGAACAAAAAATTCAACCTGATCCCCTAATATTTCTTCAAGCTTTCTAATTAACGCATCTCTTCTGTCTTTCAAATGTCCACGAAGCATTGTAATATGTGCATGAAAATCTTCTGATTCTAAAAATTGATTTGCCACCCACTGTGTAAATACGCTATGGCCAAAATCAACTTGCTGCTTCGCATCCGCTAAACGCTCTATTACACGCGTAGGGCCAATTACCCAGCCAATACGTAATCCTGATGCAACAACTTTTGATAATGAACTTATATAAAGAACATTCCCGTTTTGATCCATTGATTTTAATGTTGGATTCACTTCTCCATTAAATGAAGTTAAACTATAAGGATCATCTTCTACAATCGGTATACCGAATTCAGAAGACAGTTCTAAAATCTTTTTACGTCTTGCTAATGAAAGCACAGTTCCAGTTGGATTTTGATAATCCGGATTTAAAAATACCATACGAATACGATGCTTTTTATGCAAATCAATTAAGTCATCTGGATTCATTCCATGCTGATCAACAGGTAAATGGAATATTTTTAAGCCAGCAGATTTAAACATCGGCAGTGAAAAACAATACGAAGGGTCCTCAATTGCAATCGCATCGCCGGGTTTTAATAAGCATTGAACGATAAGATTAAGTGCCTGTTGCGCTCCAGATGTAATAAGGATAGAATTCGAATCTGCTTCAATTTGTTTATATTGCTGAACATGTGCTGCAATTGTTTTTCTCAACATTTCATTTCCAAGTGGATGGTCATAGCCCAGGTTTTCCATAAATGTTTTCTCGGACAAAATCGTTCGGAATCTATCACTCGGAATTAATTCTGGTGACAATTCACCACTCGCTAAATTAATTAAGTCATCTTTTTGTGTTTCCGTTCGAATTTGTTGAACGAGTGGTACATTAGGTAAGAACGATCCATCCTCAACGTACCTACCCCAGTTCGGTATTCGTTTATGTGAAACACCCCATATGTCTGTATTCACCCGTGTTCCGCTTCCTTTTTGCCGTTCCACTACTCCAAGTGATTTTAATTCTTCATATGCAGCTACTATCGTACTCCTGTTCACCTGTAATTCTTTTGCTAACATACGCTCAGAAGGTAACTTGCTGTCAGAAGGAAACTCACCTGAAGAAATACCCCTTTCAATATAATCCGCTATTTGTTTATATACAGGCGTCTTATCTGCACGATTTGGTTTCCATTTCACCCTGTTGCCTCCCCTCAAAACGAACTATACTTTACTCACTAATAACAGTATTCACTGTAACTATAGTATTAATTAAGCCCACGATTTAAAAATCTTTCTACCGTCATATTAAAGCTGATCGGCTGTTCTAAATAAGGTAAGTGTCCACTATTTTTAAACTCAATGAAAGTTGTATTTTTCAAACGTCTTTCAAACTCTCTTACATATTTCTCGGGAACGAAATCATCATTTTCCCCTCTTATAATTAAAGTAGGACATGAAATATTTGAAAGAAATGGTCTTTGATCATAATCTACTAATTCAGCAAATAATCTTTGAATATGCACCGGATTAATAGACTGTAAAGATTGATAAAATCCCCTGACAATTACTTCATTATTTGCTACTCCCATTGCCTTCAACAATGTATCCGCCCATGTTTTCCCATTATCATGCAAGCTAAGTAAATCATATACTTCAAGTCGTTTTTTTCGATCTTCAGGCTCCAAATAGGGAAATGCATTTACAACAATTAAGCTAGAAACAAAACCTGGATATTGAATAGCAAAATCGATACCGGCTCTAGCACCTTTTGACAGACCACAAATGACTACTTTTTGTAGCTTTAAATAACTGCATAATTCATACAAAACATTTGCATATTCTTTAAACGGAAATTCCAGCCCTTCAGATTTCCCATGCCCCGGTAAATCAAGAGAAATCACTGTCCAATTCTCTTTGAAATATTGCCTTTGATATAGCCAATTGTTTGCGTTTCCACCAAGACCGTGTAATAACAATATAACAGGACCCGATCCTTCTATATTGTAAGAAATTTTTCGATTCTTATATTCAAAATACATATTCATCACCTTCAGCTTTAACATCACTTATTCTTATCTTTGAATGAATATATCCAGAACGGTTCTTGTTCTAACCATTCAACTGTTTCTCGCACACCATCTTCATACTCTCTTTTCAGTTCCGTTACTTTAGTCGCAAATTGTGATGCATGTGCTTGCAATGCCTCGAGCTTTTTTGGAACATATTCTTTCACTTCATTTTTAAAATGCGGATTACCTATTTCCGCTTCGTGATTATTTGAAAAAGCTACCGCATAAAATGTTGGCCTTTTATTTTCCGGAATATTAGCTAACGCCTCGGCTACCGCTTCTCCTGTTGCATCATGATCTGGATGAACAGCATATCCCGGATAAAAAGAAATAACCAATGAAGGATTCAATTCTTCTACACATTTTTGTATTACACGCCTTAACTCTCGGGGAGGTTCAAATTCAAGAGTTTTATCACGATATCCCATCATGCGTAAATCTTTAATCCCTAAAATATTTGTAGCCCGCTTTAGTTCTTTCTCTCGTATAGCATATAATGATTCACGTGTTGCAAAAGAAGGATTTCCCATCGCTCTCCCCATTTCACCTAACGTTAAGCAAACATAAGTAAGAGGAACATTTCGCTGCGCATAAGCTAAAATTGTACCTGCCACGCAATATGACTCATCATCTGGATGTGGAAAAACAATTAAAACGTGGCGTTCCTTTTTCATCAAAATCATACTCCTCCATCATACACAATATTAACCTTGTCCTTTAAAAGCTATTAAATCACTACCGCATACCACGTTACCCCAACAAGTAGTACGAAAAGAAGGATAATATAAATAGTTGATAAGTTTTTCACATTTCTCTTTGTAGACTTGCCGTAATTCTCCTCCACATTTCGTGCAACTAGCACGGTCCCAAACAGCGATACAATTACAATAATAACCACTAGTGAAATTGCAAAACTCATTGTATTTTCACCTCTCTAAGGAAAGTCTATTTTAATAAAGAACTTCCTCTTTAAAATGTTGATAACATACTACCTTTCTTCTCTTATCATAATAGATGTTTGTAAAAAACGGACCAACCACTTTCGTGTTTTTTTGCTCATCCACTTTGAAAATAAAAAGCAACTGATCACTTAGGAGCAGTTGCTTTTTTACACGATAAATTATTTTTATTTGAAATTAATTCGATTTAAAAGTTTAGTCTTTTCATAATGAAACATCGATTGAGATAACTCGAAAATTGTCCCGTTTACAAGACAAACTGTATTTTCAATAAGAAGCGCCGGATCACCTTCATTTAATTCTAAAAGCTTTGCATTTTCTTTATTTACTTTTTCACAACTAATAACTTTATCGGCAAAACCAATATTTAATTGTAAATCTTCAATGAAATAACTGTATACAGAGCTTAATGCTATTTCTTCATTCAAATATGGAATAATATCCTTTTTGAAATAACTTACTTCAATAGAGAATGGTTTAGCATCTACAATTCTTAAGCGCTTCAAAAAATATATCCTAGTTCCAGCTTCACATTGCATCCGCTTTGCTATCTCTTCGTCCGCATCTATTACTTCAAGCTCTAACACTTTCGTTTCAATATTTTGCGAAACGAGATTTTTCGTTAATCCACGTAAACTTCCTAAATTAATATAATCTGTTACAGAAGTTTCACGTAAAAACATACCACTACCCTGCACTTGAAAAATATAACCTCTATTCACAAGCTGACTAATTACTTTACGTATCGTATTACGGCTTACTTCAAATCGATTCATCAACGCTTCTTCTGTAGGTAGTTTTTTCGTTTCATTAAAAAGCCCGTCTCGAATGTTTTGCTCTAACACATCTGCAATTTGTTTATACTTTGCACTCATACAGTTTCTCCTAAAATACTCTTTTATCTGTTATAACTCTTCTCCTCTCGTTTCGATCACATGTTTATACCAATGAAACGAAAGTTTCTTCTTACGTTTTAAGTTATCATTATGATCGACAAAAATAAAGCCATATTGCTTTTTATATCCGTTTAACCAACTTAAAAGGTCAATCACTGACCATGCATAATAACCTTTTAAATTGATTCCCTCTTCAATTGCACGCTTTATTACTTTTAAATGCTCTTCAATAAATTTAATTCTCGGAACATCTACAATTTCTCCGTCAATGACTGGATCTTCATCACCAAGTCCATTTTCCGTTACATACATCTTTATGTCACCGTAACGCTCTTTCAACGTATGCAATCCATCTAAGAAACCTTCGGGAGATATTTCCCATCCCCATTTTGTATATGTTTTATCATCCATTTTAACCGTTCGATAAAAACTATCAAAAGAAGGATTACCTGGAGCAAGTGTTGAGCTTTCTCGAGAATGCTCCTCGCTCTTTATATCCATATCGTATCTTTCTACTCGTATTGGTTGATAATAATTCAAGCCAATAAAATCATTCTTTTCGGCATTTTGTTTAATGATTTCTAATTCTCCAACCGTCCAATTAGGAGTCCACCCTTTTTCCTTTAATTGTTGTACAACATAAGACGGATACTCGCCTTTTAAAATTGGATCATAGTACCAATACGTTTCATATTCATTCGCATGATTTGCTGCTAGTATATTTTCTTTTTGATCATCTACACTATAAGCAGGTAAGAAAACATGTGTAATCCCAATTTCCCCATACTGTTTCAGCTGCTTGTACACCGCAACTGTTTTCGCATGCGCATAAAATACATAATGAGTCGCTTGAAAATACTTTGGAACATCATTTTGTATTCCTGGTGGATGTGCACCTTTTAAATAGCCTAATCCACAAAACATTACTGTTTCATTAAAAGTAATCCAATGTTTTACTCTATCCCCAAATGCCTTAAAGCAAATTTCTGCATACTTTACAAAAGCCTCTGCTGTTCGTTTATTCGTCCACCCACCATCTTTTTCTAACGGTAATGGTAGATCCCAATGATATAAAGTGACAAACGGTACAATTCCGTACTTTAAACATTCATCAATTAAATTGTTATAAAATTTAATTCCTTTTTCATTTACCTCTCCATCTCCAGTCGGCAATATTCTCGCCCAAGAAATCGAAAAACGATACGATTCCAATCCCATCTCAGCCATTAAACGAACATCTTCCTTATATCGATGATAATGATCAACCGCTACATCACCATTTGTTCCATTGTATGTTTTGCCAGGAATTTTTGAAAACTCATCCCAATTCGTAACACCTTTTCCATCATCATTCCATGCACCTTCTACTTGATAAGAAGCTGAAGCAGCTCCGAATAAAAAATCATGTGGAAACTTCATAGTATATACCTCCATTTTATTAGAATAAATCAAATTCATTATTACATATAAAATTTATAGGTACAAATTTAAATAATTATTATATAATAAGTTTCTGCTTTTCACTATAATTAAACATAGCATTCACACCATTTATAAAAAAAAGAACCTATGAAGGTCCTTTTTTTAATTGCGCAACGCAGCAATATTGAGTATCTTAAAGTTTATATTAATGATAAATGTTAACAGACTTATTCTTCAATAATGAATTGTGAAATTAGCATTTCTAAATTTTCGACTTTCTTTTTCATTTCATTAGATTTCGTCGTTATTTCTTGAATCAATGTGGCTTGTGCTTGAATTGATTGTACCGTTCGATTCGTTTCTTGTGCGACTTGTGTTGCAGTCTCAGAAACTATTGATAAAGAGGCATTCACTTCTTCTGTCCCAGCAGACATTTCTTCTGTGGCAGCAGACACTTCTTGAATTTGAGACGTTATTCTATTAATATCTTGCATAATAGATGAAAATGCGAGTTCTGCCTTATGTGCTGCTTCTTTACCACCACTAGCCTGTTCTTGACCTTTTTTCATTACATGAACTGTATCCTGTGTATCTTGATGTATAAAACGTATTAAATTATTTATATCATTTACAGATGTTTTAGATTTCTCAGCCAGACCTCTTACTTCAGCTGCAACTACTGCAAATCCTTTTCCATTTTCTCCGGCGCGTGCTGCCTCAATTGCAGCATTTAAGGCGAGTAAATTCGTTTGTTCCGCAATATTAGTAATAATATCTAGCGCTTCTTCAATTTGTTGTGTACGTGTAACAAGTCTATCAATGACCTTAGAAGTTTCTTCGACAACTTCATTCACACTATTCATTTGACGAATAGATTGTTTTATAACTTCACTACCAGAATTTGCTTGGTCTATTGTTGCAACAGCAACTTCAGCAACCATCGCTGAAGATTCAGCTACCGTTTGAACTCCAGTTGTAATTTCTTCCATCGAAGTTGAACTTTCTTGAATACTAGTCACTTGTCCCTTTATTTCTTTATTTATTTCAGAAGTAGTTCGAACAACCTCGTTTGATATATGTGCTGCCGTTTTTGTCTCTTGTAGCATATTTTCAGTTGAAATAATCACTTCTTTCGCTGTGACCTTCACCTGACCGACTAATTGTTGCAAGTTATCTAACATACTATTAAAGGATTGTACAATATGGCCTAATTCGTTCTCGGATTTATAAGAAGTTCGAATTGTTAAATCTCCAGCAGATACTCGTTCCATATCTTTTTGTAATAATACAATAGGTTTTTTTATAGCATTTTTTATTATAAAACCAATAAAAATGATTATTATGATTCCAACAAATGAAATAATTATAAATATTATTTTTGTATTTTTCACACTATTAACATTCTCTTTTTGTAGTTGTTCAGCCGCGGTATTATTATATAAAATAAGTTCACGAATAGACTGAATTGTTTTTCCCATATTAGGCTCAATTTCTTTTAAATAATAGCTATACGCTTCTTCATTATTAGTCAGTCCCAAGTCCTGTGCTTTCTTCATTTGTATTCTTAAATCTTTGAATTGACTTTGGAATGCATTATACAAGTCCTTTTCTTTATGAGAACTAATTCTAGTTTCAAATTGTTTTAATAAATCATCATTTTCTTTCCTAGTTTTATCCATTTCTGTTATTAGTTCTTTCATTCTTTTTTCATCTTTCGATATCATAATCTCCATAAAATTCATATTAACATGGTAAAAATTTGATTCTACAGTTCCTATCCATTCAATTGGTAATAGCCTTTCATCATACATACTAGAAGATGTATTTTCACCTTTTTGAAGCCCTAAAAACCCCAGTGAAGATAACATGATACAAGCAAAACTCGATATAATGACTAACACATTTAATTTCGTTCCTATTTTACTATTTTTAATAAAAGACAACAAATCCACCTCATCTGTATATTATATTTATGTGTTTTATATTACAATAATAATCGACATTTATCGACATTTATCGACATTTTTTTCGTATCGATCTTATAACTGCATTAAATTATTATATAAACCTATTCAAAGAACTTTGATTCTCATAATATCAAATACTAAAAAGTCTTATGGGAATTCCACAAGACTTTTAATAGCGTTACATTGTTTCTATGAAATTATGGTGAAAATTAAAGCGACTTATTAGTTCTTATAACTTCTTGATAGAGAATCGGTGACCATTTATCACTAATATAATCTTGGATAATCCAACCAACTCTTTTTGAATCCTCTTGTTTAATATATGCCGCAATTTCAGGATTTATATAAGAGGCATAGTAATATGGACTATTCCATGCTGTACCACCAGAAGACAAGCTTGTAAAATTAATATATAGATGATTTAAATCCTCACTATTGTTCATCGTTTCATTTATCGTATCTTTAATAGATTTTACTTTCTCATCATAACTCACTTTATATTTATCTTGTACTGTTACATTTACATTTTGATTTACAGTTGTAGTAAACGTCTCATTATCTGGCCAATAAAAATTATTATATCCTCCAGATTCATTACTACCACTATATCTTTTTAGTAGTACAATTTTCCCACGAGCATCTCCCAATTTTATATTTCCGTCTGTTTTTAAAAAGATAGGATCAACAAAATATTTTTTTTCAAACGTACTACTAAATGAACCTTCTGCCCCTTTCATATCCTCATACTCTTTTTTTAAAGACATAATAATCGTTTCACTTGGGTTATCTTTTAGAAATTGTTTCGCTTCGTTTATGAATTCATGCATTGTTACATAAAGGTATAATGGCCCATGATGAAGTACTACCGTATTATCGTCTGTTAAACGTCCTCTTATATCAAAAATTCTAGCTCCATGATCCATTTGGTAACGAAAATCATATTCTTGCGTCATTCCCCATACTTGCTTAATCGGATTTTGCAACTTGAACGTTCCACTATCATGTGTTCCTGGAATTGAAATTCGTGCTAACGGGATATTATCAGGTATAGGTTGCATCCATTTTGACCAATTTTCAAGCTCATTAACAGAGATAGCCGCAACTACTTGCTTATCATGTAACGCAAATACAAATGTGATAAATATCGTACTACATATGAATAATTTCAAAATAAATTTCTTACTGCTCATTATTCTTCCTCCTTTTTCCCTTTTATATCAAACTTATTGAATATAATATAATCTGGTAAGTAAAAAATAAATAACATTTTATAAGTATGAAATATTGCATAGAAGTAAAGTTAAAAAGTCATTCACATATCCTGAGTTAGAAAAATTTAAAGGAACTTCATCTGAAGTTCCTTTCGTTTAATTTATGTTCAATACATATGAACCATCTTTATTCTCATACTTATAGACGTATAAATAATATTTACCTGGCTTTGCATTATAAGTTCCTTTAACTACATTTCCTTCATTTTCACCATATGCTACATAGTTATTTAAATCTGATTCATGATGAAGTACCCATGTCATTCCGATATTTTGTTCATTTAGTAGAGAAATATTAATATTTTCCGGTAAGTCAATTTGGAAAGTAAATACATCTACATTATCCCTATTATGTAGCGTTCCTTTCACCGGTGTATGAATGTTAACTTTATTTGCCTGTCTAGGCTCATTATTTGGTTCATTTTCTGTTACTTGTAACTCATTCCCACCGTTTGGTTTTCTTTGTCCATACCCTAAGTTTACTAGTATAGACTTCAAATCTGGTAAAACACCAATTTTATCTAAATATGGATCTTTAGATTTTGTTCCTGTGTTGTGGTTGCTTAATATTGCTCTTAGTTCACTTGGTCTATATGGTTGTCCTAAATTTTCTTTAGCAATGCTTTGTACTAAAGTCGCTGCTCCGGCAATAATAGGCGAAGCACTCGATGTGCCACTAAAGCTAGATGTATAAAGATTTACAGCACTTCGACTTTGCTCAGCTGTAGTTGTATCTACGTTTTCTCCCCAGCCATACACATCAATACGGCTTCCATAATTCGAAAACCACATGCGCTCGTGAGGGAAAGATGAAGAGCCCGCTCCTACCATAATTGCACCTGAATCTTTAAAATCTTTACTATTGCGATTTAAAATTTGTTTACCATTTCTATCTTTAAATTGATCTAAATCATTCCAACCATTTGCTCCAGCCTCTATAATGACAACACCTTTATCTGTACCAGCACGAATTGCATCAAAGATATCTGGTTGTACTTCAACAGGTAAATATTTATCACCATATCCATCAAAGGAAGCTTGTGCCTCTAATAATAAAACATCCCCAGCTTCTAAATGATTTACAGCACTTAATATTGCATCAGCTGTATTATACTGTCCGTTATCTCTTATTTGAGAAATCACCTTTGCTTTCGCTTTTGGCGCAATCCCAATATTCCCAACTTCGTTGTCCTCAGAGGATACAATTCCTAGTACAGACGTCCCATGGCCGACATGTTGATCTATATTTATTCCAGACATTAATTCAATATTTTGATGTACTAAATCCTCATGATTTAATAACCAACCATATTCCATATCAACAAAAGTTATACCATTTCCATTTCCACCTTGAACTCCCCAGGCGAAAGACGCATTAATACCGTATGGGGCTGCTTCAAGATATCCTTGTTTTTTAAATCTAGGATTATTATTAGGATTAAGAGATACATTTGATGGTTGTACTTCTGGTGGCGTTATTTTTTCTTGTTTCTTCATATACACATCTTCTATTAAAGAAGATGCCTTTAGCTTATCTACTAGTTCTTCTTCATGCCCACTATTTTGATTTCGAAGAATATAGTAGTTTAATAAACTTGTAGATACATTATTAGGTGCTTTCACTTCAAGGTCTTGTATTTCTTCTGGACTTACAGATGTAAATAAACGAGTAAATGTTGCATCTGGATATTCTACCAAAAGATCTTCTAGTACTTTGTCACTTGCTTGATCTTGTATCTGTTTTTCAATACCATCTTCATATGGCAATTTCAAATCTGCTCTAAATTTTACAATGATTTGCTTACCTGCTTCTTGCTCTATTCCTAATTTACCCTGCTGTTCTATAGAATCAGCATTTACAATATTGACAATACCTCCTATTCCTAAACATATTGAAATGATTACAACTGAAACAGATATTCTTTTAAATATATTCATTACATCACTCCTCCAATTGACAAACTATTAAATCATTATATTAATCTATAATGATTTAATTTCTATAACATATAAAGTTATCCTTCTACTAAATAGATTATAGTAATCAGCAATATGAACTTCAATGTATTTTCATATGCAATATTTCATATTCGGACTCTGAACTAACTAAATAAGAAACTTATAATGATTATTTATTTTATACGTGCTAATATACTTATATTAAAATATTATACATATAAATTCTGAACTACATTACTTAACTGTTTCACCTTATTTTTCCTAGGAGGATTTACAATGAAATTATTAAAAATAAAACATATAATCCCTTTATCTGCAGCTGCAATTACATTCGTATGTAATCAAAGTACAGCTGAAGCTTCTACCATTCACACAGTAAAAAAGAATGATACACTTTGGGGCATTAGTAAACAATACGGCGTTTCAATACAATCCATTAAACAGGCTAATAATAAAGGAAACGATCAAACTTTCATTGGCGAACAGTTAAATATTCCAGGGTCCACGAACTCAAATGAAATTACCGTTCGTCAAAACGTCAAACCTGCAAACATTTCTGGACAAATTATTTATCAAGTACAACAGGGAGATTCATTAGAAACGATAGCAAAGCGTTACAATGTTACCGTTCAATCTATAAAACAAATCAACAATACAGTCGGAAACAAACTTTATACGGGACAACATTTGAAAATTAACTCAAGCATTTCAGAAAGAGAAAAAGACTTAATGGCACGCTTAGTTACCGCTGAAGCAGGTGGCGAATCCTATAAAGGAAAAGTGGCTGTAGCAAAAGTTATACTAAATCGTGTAAACGCAAAAGGTTTTCCAAATACAATAACAGGCGTTATTTATGAACCTATTAAACACGGATATGCATTTACTCCTGTTACAGATGGAAGAATTAATCATCCTGCGAGCCCAGAAGCAAAAATGGCAGTAGAAGAGGCTATCTCCACAAATGGAATACATTCTGATTGGCTTTATTTCTATAACCCAAAAACATCAACAGACAAATGGATTACGACACGTCAAACAGTAGCAGTAATCGGTAACCATGTCTTCGCTAAATAAGATTTGAAATCATTAACAGACCTCTTCACTTTAAAGGTCTGTTTTTTATATGTAAAATTTTATTAATCATATGACATAGTGATCCTTTAAAACCATTTCTTCTTTCAAATAAAAACATTTGTATTTACTTCACCCATCGGAGAAATTAAAAAAGCATCAAGTTCAAAAACTCTCTCTTTATTAATAAAAGCTATTTCTTAACTTCATAAAATTGTTATACACTAGAAAAATAAAAAACAAACTATTCGTTAGCAGGTGAAAGAAAATGTATGATGTTACAATTATCGGTGCTGGAGTAAGTAGCATTTTTATGGCTTATTCACTAGCTAAAAGTAACAAAAAGGTTTTAATTCTTGATAAAGGTAAGGCGCTAGAAGATCGCCATTGTCCTTTAGACCAAGGAAAAGTGTGTAATTGTACTACATGCGATAAATATTTTGGGTTTGGTGGTTTAGGAAAATCTGAAGGGAAATTTAATTATACAAACGGATTTGGCGGAGAACTTGAGCAAAAAGTCGGTAAAGAAGGCTTTATACAACTTATGGCTGAAGTAGATGAAATTCTATGTCAGTTCGGAGGAAGTTCTGTTTCAAAATATTCTACGGAAAATCCAACTCTTAATAAGAGAGCTGAAGCGTGCGGTTTACAAATGCTAACAACAGAAGTAAGGCACCTTGGCACTACACTTTCAAGTGACATTTTTCAGCAGCTCTATGAATTTTTACTTACGAAAATAAATATACAATTTCATATAGATGTACAACACATTATGAAACAGAAAGATCATTTTACAATAGAGACAAATGAAGGAACAGTTCAATCTAAGCAACTAGTATTTGCAACTGGACGTTCCGGAGCGGATTGGTTAAAAGAAATGTGCACTTCTCTAAATATTTCTCAAGAACAAATTCGTGTAGATTTAGGTATTAGAGTAGAGATGAAAGAACACCAATTACGCTCTATATTAAAAGATACATTTGAGACAAAACTTTCTTATGAGCATGAAGATTTCACAGCAACTACGTACTGTATGAATCCAAAAGGACGTATTATTAGAAAGTACGAAGAAGGTTTAGTTATGCCTGACGGTCAAAATTTTCGGGAGAAAGGAACTGGCACACCTAACTTAAATTTCACTTTATTTATCCCGCGCTATTTTTCAACTCTCAAAGAAGCAAATGTATACGCAAGTTCAATTATAAAAAACATTAACCAAGGACGAGATCGGATTGTTATACAGCGCTTAGAGGACTTACTAAAAAAACAACCTACAACAGCGAACGACATGAAACATAACCGTATACAGCCTACACTAAAAGGAGATTATGGAGATTTGAATACAGAAATTCCTCCATTATATATTAAAGGACTTAAAGAATTTTTATTACGCTTAGAACAATTTATCCAAGAACCGATCGATAAAGATACTTTATTATATGGAATTGACGGAAAGTTCTATGCTCCTACGATAAAAATCAATAACCATTTTGAAACAAGTGTGCATGGACTATTTTTAGTTGGAGATTGTTCAGGCGTCACTCATTCATTATCTCAAGCCGCTGCAAGTGGGTTGTATGTTGGAAAATATTTATATGACAATTAAATTCTTTCATTAAGATAGCAATCAAATATTTTAACTTCCATAATGCTTTATTTATGTACCTTATCGTCCCCCCGCTAACGATTATCCCGCAAAGAATCGGGATTTTACGAGATACATATCTAATATAACCGTGTATGTAAAACTATTGACATTCAATTCTAACAAATTGAATGTCAACAGTTTTAAAAGCCTCTATTCATTTCCACCTTCATTTGTTCGATATTTTGTAACATCACCATAGTGTTTAATATGTTAGGATGTCTATAAGTATTTTTTACTACAACTATGACTTTTTCTGCTCTGTTCTAAAAAAACAGATTTATGCTTTAAAATTCCCTATTGTATGTATATGAATACTTTATATTATTACCTTTAGAAACCATTAGCTAAATGGTTCATTACACTCTAATAGTTATAAAAATATAATATATAACACAAGTTAAATAAATTGTATAAAGAAGGAGTAAAAATGAAAAATAAAATCAATTTACAAATGCAAAATATAAGCTTTGTTTTAATAATTGCTTTAGCAGTATGGTTAAAAACATATCTTATTACAAGGTTCAGTTTTGATTTAAAAATTGAGTCTTCTACACAAGAGCTTATTTTGTTTATTAGCCCTCTCGCTGCATCATTAGCTTTTGTCGGATTAGCATTATTTACAACCGGTGAAAAGCGAAATTATATCGCGCTATGTATTAACTTCTTATTAACAATCGTACTCGTTGGAAATGTAATGTTCTATGATTTTTATAGTGATTTTGTTACGTTACCAGTACTTGGACAAACATCAAACTTTGGTCAATTAGGCGGCAGTATTATAGAAATATTGAACTACAAAATTATTCTCGCATTCGTAGACATTATTTTCTTCTTTATTTTATTAAAGAAGAAGTCATTAGTCTTCCAAACAGGACGCGTAACTCATTCCGCACGCTTGTTATATTTTCTCTTAACGATTGGTGTATTTTTTGTAAATCTACATCTTGCAGAAAAAGAGCGACCGGAACTATTAACGAGATCATTCGACCGAGTCATGCTTGTTAAAAACTTAGGACTATACACGCATCAAGTTTATGATTTAACACTGCAAGTAAAAGCAGGGTCACAAAAGGCACTTGCTGATAGTAGTAAATTACAAGAAACTGAAAACTACGTAAAGGCAAACCAAAGTGAGCCAAACCCTAATATGTTTGGTGCAGCGAAAGGAAAAAACGTAATTGTCGTTACTCTTGAATCCCTGCAAACCTTTTTAATAGGCGCATCAGTTAACGGCCAAGAAGTTACGCCATTCTTGAATGAATTCATAAATGAAAGCTATTACTTTGATAACTTTTTCCATCAAACTGGACAAGGAAAAACATCCGATTCTGAATTTCTAATCGATACGTCGTTGTATCCATTAAATCGAGGAGCTGTATTTTTCACACACGGTAACAATGATTATACTGCGACTCCAGAAATTTTACGTCAGCAAGGTTATTTCACTTCTGTATTCCATGCGAATAACGCCACATTTTGGAATCGTAATATCATGTACTCTGCTCTCGGTTATGATCGTTACTATAATGAACTTGATTACAAAATTACGCCCGAAACAAATTTAAATTGGGGATTAAAAGATATCGAATACTTTGATCAATCAGTAGATATATTAAAAACTGTTGATCAACCATTTTACGCTCGTTTCCTTACTTTAACGAACCATTATCCATTTACGTATGATGAAGATACAAAATTCATTGAACCATATAACTCTGGTAATGGTGTATTTGATCGTTATATCGTAACAGCACGTTACTTAGACGAATCCATTAAAAAATTTATTGAGCGTTTAAAAGCCGAGGGAATGTATGATGATTCTATTATTGTGTTATACGGTGATCATTATGGCATTTCTGAAAAACATAATCGTGCAATGGCACAGTTTTTAGAAAAAGATCAAATAACCGAATTTGATACTTTAAATTTACAACGCACACCTTTATATATTCATGTCCCTGGACAAACAGAAGGTCAAACGATTTCAAAGCCTACGGGACAAATCGATATGAAACCTACTATTCTAAATTTATTAGGGATTGATACTACGAACGATATCCGTTTTGGCCATGATATGTTTTCAGATGAATATACCGGTTTTGTTGTTTTACGTGATGGTAGCTTTATTACAGACAAGTATGCCTACAAAAACAACACTTTCTATGACCGCATAACAGGTGAAATTGTAGATTTACCAAAAAAAGAAGCACAAGCACTCATTAACCGTGCACAAAATGAATTAAGAATGTCTGACAAAATTATTGAAGGCGATTTATTACGTTTCTCAGAAAGTAATAAAATTAAAACTGGCGAAGTACAAACTAAAATTAAAGAGACTAAAAAATAATCTTAATATGAAAAGGGAGCAACTCATTGCAGTTGCTCCCTTTTACTCTCTTATAACATGCGATGCAATTTCAAATAAACAATCTTATATATTTTACTTTTATTCTACACTTGTTTCTAAAGTTACATCTGTATAAGTATAATCATCACCTATATTTAAAATCACTTCACATTGACGTAATCTCAATTCAAAGAGCATGATAGAATCATGATAAACTTCAGGATTTGATTTCATTTTATGTAACATCTCCTGTTTTTCTTGTATTTCTAATTGTGTATTTTCTACAGCTTGTTTCAAGGAGTTAAATGGATTCCTAAAGAATATATGAATATCTCGCTCTTGTGTGTTTTCAAATAGCTCAAATTGCAAGAAAAATTTCTTCATAATAGAATCCGTTACCTCGGTATAATCTTCATTTTCTACATACTGTTTGTATTTGTTATATAGCATAGCTTTGTTTTTAGGAAGAACTCCAAATAATTTACCGGCACTTTTCAGTAAAAATTGTGCTGGCGTAAATCGACGTAAAATATTTACTTCATCCATTTGTATTCTAGTCGTCATTCTGTCAGTATCTCTGCGCCAGTCATCTAGCACTTTAAAATCACATTCTAACTGTACTCGATTTTCTCCAAATAAAGAATTAAGTCCTTCACTAAGTTCTTCTAAGTACGATTGACTTTGAAGGAGCTCATTATTAGAAGTTGCAATCCAATTTTGCATAGAAAGAGCAAGATTAGGTAATACAGTTTGTTCTAAATATTTATGCACTCTTTCATTCATTGCTTTATTTAGTTCCATATCCATATGACCGAAATCGCTTTCTTCACTCATTAAATCTGAACAACCCTGTAATATCTTCGGAATATTTTCAGTAAGATCATTCGCAATTTCAGTTTTCATTGTACGATATGATTGTGTAATGAAATGAATTTTTTCCCTCTCAAATGCAGTAAGGTTATTAATGCTACCGTTTAGTTTCACTAGCATATCTTCATTCCAATTCATAGTATCCACTAGATTATTTTCTTTCTCAACGCGTTTATCCAAAAGATATGTAATTGTTTTTCGAATGAAAAACAATAGCTTTTCAGTACGTTCTGCATCGATATTTTTATGTTTAAAGTTAAAGTGAACAAACTCTGTTAATTCATTCAATTGTTGACTACTTGTATATAACGAAGAGTAAGGGAAAATCCTCGCATGCGGGAAATATGTGTTTATTCTCGCTGCTGTATCATGTAATACTCTTTTCACTTCTGCTTCACTATAAATGTTATCGATTTTATTTAATAAGAAATGCACTTGTAAATTTGGTGTATGTTCTTGAATGCTTAATAGAATATCACGCTCTTTATCAGTAAAAGGTGAATCCGCATTCAATACAAATAATAATTCATCCACAGAATTCAGATATTCAAATACCTCATCCCTAGTGTCGTTATTCCTATTAAAGCCAGGTGTAACTACAAATGTAAGTTTATTTTCACTTAAAAATCTGCATGGTAATTTAAATTCAACACATGCTCTATCTCTATATGTTTGATGGTGCTGAGACATCATATTATGGTAATCAGAGATATCTTCCGTTGTTGTAATTGCAGCGTCTGTTATGGCGTTAATTTCTGTATGAGCATCATTTTTTAAAACTACTACATTTGAAATTGATTTTTCTAATATATTTTCTCCTAATATAGAGTTGATAAATGTAGTTTTTCCGTTCCCTGAAGTTCCCGTTACTAAAATACGATTTGTTCTTAAATCTGCGAGTTCGTCAACTAACCATCTAAATCGGTGACCTATTTCTATATTGTGCTTTTGTGCCCACTGTGTAATAGATTCAAAAAGATGTAAACTGTACTCTAAACCATTCACATGATTAATAGAATATGACAGCAGGTTTTCCGCATGTTTTATATTTGCTGAATCTATTTGGGAAGGAAAACTCTCATCCCATGCCAATACAGCTGCTGATGGAAATACAGCATAAGACGGATTAACTACTTTTAACCAATTTGTTAAAAGATTTGGAATGATATCGTGTAATTGTCTAAGCATATATTTCCCTTGAATTAATACAAAGTATGTTTCTTCGTAAAGAGAAGAAATTTTGTCCCATATATCGGACGAATGTATTTCAATATGTAAGAAAAATTCATTTATTGTGTTAAGCCACAATAAGTAATTTTGTTCATTTCTGTAACTGTTCCAAAGTGATGAAACCATTTGTGTAAATTGTACTTGATCTATATTATTTAATGTAACTAATGCATCATAAAAATAATCTGGTGAAATATGTTTAGTAAACCCTTTATCGATATATCCTTTTAACACCTCAAACCATGGATAAGATTCTGTTCGAATTAACTCATTCACAGCAAGCTCTACAGCACTATCAAAATCTTGTTGTTCCTCATAAAAGGAACGGGCAATTTTTGTGACATTCGGATAATCGGGATTTAAAGTAACTGCTTCTTTAATAACAGCGAAAGCTGAGTCAAAATTATTTTGCTCGATATAAAGAGAAAGTAATTGCAGTCCAATTTCAGTCATCAATATTTTATTATCAGTAGTAATGGAAGTATAAACATTTTCAGCAACTGATAATTGATTCAGTTCGAAATAAGCATCCGCAATATTTTTTTGTGCCCATGGTTCTAATTCATTACGAACCTTCTCCCATTTAAAAATAGCTGCTTCAAAATCTTGATGACGATAGTAAAATTCACCTTGTGCAAAACGAATGTAAGATCCATCCGAAATCTCATTTTTTTCTTCGTTTACATAAACTTCTCCAAGTACGTCAAGAGGTTGTTTTGTTTCATTCTCCATTAGGAATGTTTCATAATACATCTTTTTTATTAATTGTTTTTCTACTCTCATCTTTTCCCCCACTATATCTTGAAAATACATTTTTAAGATATGTCAATACTTTTTGTATGTATGCTTTTTATCTTAACAAAGAATATCTTCTGGAAAATTTCATTTTCCTTTCATTTTTCAAGTTAGATTGAATTTTTATGAGAAAAATTTCAGTTTTTTTTCAATTTCCTTTCAGTTATGAAACAGCATTAAATGTTCCTAATAACCTAATAACACTATAATCTCCTGCATTATATCATCAAGAAAAACCTATATATACCATATTATAAAAACAATTTATAACGAATATATATGCAAAATTATCTTCCCTAACAAATAAAAGAAATCTTTATCATATATTTCTCAAATTATTTTCCTTTGAAATATTTCAGTAGTTTCGTAATTAAATTCCATTAAGCTATATAAATAACTAGTCCCAAAAAAATCTATATGCATATCATGTTATAGTAAAGAATTCAGGAAATCCTAAGAAGGAGGCATTTTCATGTTTGAAGATAAATCTAAAATAAATTACCCATATGAATTTACTGAAACTACAACAGTTCCTCTAAAGAACCCCATCAATAAAACATACAAAAACGGCTCAGGCACACATAACTTCCCCATTAAGAAGCACTATAAAGAACAGGTGCTATATACTGAAAAAATTAATAATAATAAAAATAAATAATCATATTGATCCTTATAACAATTAGCCAAATAAGAATCAATATTTGGCCATGCATAGTTATGTGTTTCATAATGTAGAAATCTTTATTATACAATTTACGTACCTTTAAAAAGTGCTGATATACGGCGCTTTTTTATACATAGATAATGGAAGAACAAAAAAGGTATGGATATTTTCCATACCTTTTTGTTCTTTACTATTTATAAATAAAGTACTTCCATGTTTATTTTACTTAATGGTACTTTAATAGGCCTTCTAGAAGTTATTGGATTGAATTTATATCCCTTCCAATCCCTACTTTTTATAGGCCGTTATTGCTCTATTATATATTTTTTTAAATTTACCAAACGCAGTTTCAAAGCAACTTAGTTTTCATAAAATATTTTTTGTTTCCGTTGGAACGGATAGACTTTAATCTCATCTGCATCTAAATTTTCATGAAATAAATGAATGGCTATAATTTGTCTACAATCGTAAGTATGATAATAATATGTTCCGGACTCCATACACATTACGCTTGTATAAATGGTATTATCTAATGCACCTTCTTCTGTTATTACTCCGCCTTTAGGAACCTCGCAATTTGATAAGATATGAAATAGGGCCGATACTCCCTCTTCTTCACTATCTATACCTTGAATGTTTTGTTTACCATATGCTGCTCGCACAAACCTTGATGGCGGAGTGAAGTCCCCTGGAAGTCCCATTGAACCTGAGCCCTGACCAAAAGCACTTAATGGTACATTACTCCACTCAGTTGGTGCGAATGGCTGCGATTTAAGGCCTATATATTGCCTTAAATTTTGCAAATGCCAATTAAACTCCGGACTATTCGTCATCACTCCTAGTGGGTTATCATACATTTTTAATCCTTCATTTGTCGGCTCCAGTACAATACAATCTCCCCATTTATCCGCTAAAATCCAATGTAGTGGTGGCGTAAGTCCTAAATCCGGTAATGGTATATCCAAAAAGGTAAGGCTATCTACAGATTTCTTTAACTCTTTGACAGAATTGAATTGCGTGAGACTCCAAGTCACAAAATCAAATGGAGCCAAATTCGTTTTGTTGTCATCTATGCTTTGACTATAAGCAGCGAATCCTGGAAAATAGAGTGTTGCACATGTCATACCAGCTTCATTTACTCCGTCCGCCATAATGACCCTTCCGTGATGATTAATCCCCATTCCGACCGTAGCATGTTTCGTATTAATAATTTCACCAGTTATATTATTCCACTGGTAATGTCGAGGAATGATTATTACTTCTTGATTCATATCTAATGTGAAGTCCATCGTTCTTGCAAAAAGATGCTGACCGTTTTTTGTCTGTAATGTCAAACTAGTACACATAAAGAACACCCCGTTTTATGGTTTTATCTACACTTTACATAATTCCGATAAATCTGTAAATTAAAAACCTCTTTCCTTACAAAAAATTGGTAAAGCACATATACATTACAAATAGGTTGAGGTTATCTCTAGTTGATAAATGAATTATATTAAAAAGGAGCGACTTGTTATAATCTGTACCCTCTCTACTACACTGATATTTCCAAAACAACTTTTGCACCGCGCAGCTTTTCCGAATTACTTAAGTAAAGGTTTCCACCGTGCTGCTTTGCAAAGTTTTTAGCAATGTATAAACCCATTCCATGATGATTTTTAGAGTTTCTACTTTTATCTCCTCTATAAAACTGCTCTGTAGCTGAATTTATTTCCTCTTCTGTAAATCCTCTTCCCGAGTCCTCTACAATAAATTGCAGTTTTTCACTAATCATTTCCACTGAAAACATCAAGTCACCATTTGTTGGAGAATATTCAATTGCATTCATCATTATATTCATAATAGCCCTTTTCAAAGCAGTCTCATCAACATGAATCAAATTTGGTATATCCTGAACATTTTTAATTAGATTTAACTGTTTGTCCAAAACACAAATTGCACTTTCTTCTATAATATTACTAATAAATTTATGTAGATCTATTTGCTTAAATTGAAGTGAAGTGCCTTCTTCACATTTCGTAATGTCGAGTAAAGTTTTCATATACAGTTCCATCTCATCAACACTTTTCAAAATATGCTCATTACATTTCTTCTGATTTGAATCTAGCGTTGATTCATTTAGTAGCTCGGCATTCCCTCTCAGTATCGTTAATGGTGTCTTAATATCATGTGCCAAAGCAGCAATTTGCTCTCTTCTATTCGTTTCCATATCCCACTGTGTACGTAAGGAACTATTCAATTCATCTTTCATTTTTACTAAAGAATTTAATACTTCATTCACTTCTATTATTTTAGATTGTTCTACTCGAAAATCTAAATCTTCCTTTTGAATTTTATCCGTTACATTTCTCAAAATCAGCATTTCCTTTGACAATGATTTACCAAAATAGCGAGATAGAAATATCACTTCAGCAACAAATAATAGAATAAAAAGGACAATTTCACAAACTTCCGGACTCGGTAAATACTTCTGCAAAAAAGGGTTTTTAAAATTTGCATGTAAAGTATATAGAATGACACAAACATCTTTATCGCGTTCTATAATTGCATAGTAGTACTTACTATCGCCTTTTTCATCATTCTGCATGTTATTCCATATTTGCTCCGCATAATCTTTATTTATACTCCCTTGAATAGCGTTTCCTGAAAAATCATACACTGCATATTTATATTGTTTTAAAATTTGATCATCGTCCTGTTCAGCTTTAACTATGGCGTCTCTTTGCGACTCAATCTGTTTCTCATAATAATTTGCTGGAAGGATTATCTCTGTGTTAACTCCAATTTGGAATAGAATCATAAAAAAAGTAACTAATGCAATCGTCCCTATTGAAAATGCAAAGATATACCGGATTAATATTTTGCTAAGGTTGACTTGTTTTTTTACTTTCTCCATTTATAACCAATTCCCCATACTGTTTCTATTGGATTCATGTCATGCTTACATAATTTTTGACGAATATTTTTAATATGTTCTACAATTACTTGGTTATCACTTTCTCCCTCATATCCGAAAACATTTTCGTAAATCTTTTCTCTTGAAAATACTTGCCCATGATTCAAAGCTAAATATTCACAAATTCCGTACTCACTTTTCGTAAATGCGATAGATGTATCTTCATGCCATATTTCTTTACATGATAGATGAAATGTAAGACCTGATAGAAAAAATGCATTTTGCTTTTCTCTATGCTCACGCCTTACATGTGCAGACACCCTCGCACGCAGTTCTCCAATTCCAAAAGGTTTTGTAATATAGTCATCTCCGCCAAGGCTAAGCCCTGTAATCAGATCCTTCTCCATTGTTTTGGCAGTTAGAAACACAATTGGACTATCGACCAAATCTCGTATTTCCTTACACAGTGCAAATCCATCTATTTCTGGCATCATGACATCTAATAGAATTAAATCATAATGACAAAATTTATCCTTTGATATTGTAAGAGGATTACTAACGGCCGTTACCTCATGACCTTCTTTCTCTAAAGCACTTTTAATAATATAAAGGATACCGTCCTCATCATCAATTGCTAATATTCTTGCCATATAGAATCTCCCCCTCGTTTCCATTATAATACAAATGCATTTACATTTCTTTGCGTCCTTCATAAAAGGAAAACCACATAAGGGAAATAACAAATGCAATGATCGTGAAACAAACGCAAATCACCGCTCCCATTTTTGCCTCTACTTGTAAGACATGAATAGAATCGGGACTCAATTTGTGTTCCAAAAAATAATTGCATAATCTCACACTCCACGCACATGGCGTGTATTTCCAAATCACATCTCCCATCCCTGTAAGCATTAAAGCTGCCAGCAAGATTTCTATAATTCCAATCCCAATGGAAGTACCTTTACTAAAACGAAAATTTAAGAACAGATGCCATATATACATAAAGATTTGACAACCAAAAAGAATGAAGGAAATTTCAACATACAAAGCAAATGGAAAGTCATTTTGTCCTAACAGAAAATGACACCCTACCGCAAACCCAACGACTGCCAACATAGTTGAACAAAACCCACATATTAAAAGTAAACATACTTTACTAATAAATGCTTTACGCCTTCCGTATTCCGTTGATAAAAGTTCTTTAAAATTCGCTGCCACAGCCTCTTGTTCCACAACAGAAGAACACACAATGCTAATTAGCAACGGAAAAGATATCGATAATACTTGAATATATCCTGAAACCTTGTTTATAGAATCAACTTTTGAAATGGAAGAATAACTTAAAAAAAGAGCAATACCGATGATTGGCATCGCTATATGTATCCAGAAAAAAAACGTATGTTTCATTTTTATAAAATCGGCTCTTAATATTCTCGACCAGACTGTCATTTTATTTTGCCTCCTGCTTTTCAAACCATTTTGCCGTCATATAAGTGAACAAAATGAACAACACGACAGAAATTGCCACGCCTGGCAGAATTGCATCGTAGGAAAGGAGTTCTGGTTTGAACGTTACACTTCCGGTTTCTGCATATAAACCATTTGGTAGTATTTTTAAAATAGGAACCATAAGTCTACTTGGATATGTGTATGGACTAATCATCCAAATATTTTCTGTTGCTAATACAACCCCAAAAAGTCCATTTGCCCCTATATTCAATAAAAGTGTCGGAAATAGACCTAATTTATTACCTAAAAACAAACATATCGGAATTTGCCACATAAAAGTAACGATTAAAAGAACACTTCCTACTAGCGCATTTACTGTAGGAATGATTCGGAAATTCTCCTTATTTAATAGTAAACTAGATAACTGGATTCCACAGAAAAAAAGTATGCATGAAAAGCTCAAAATCCCTAAAATTAGTAATACTTTAGAAATCCATACTCGTTTTAATGAAACTGGTAACGATAAGATAGAACGATTATTCATTTTATTATCTTTCTCCGCAAGAAGTACACAACTTAAAGAAATCATTCCTGGAAGCATCGTAATGTACCACCAGTTGTAACTAGATAATTGAAAATAATCCGCCGATAATAAAAAAGCAATTAGTATTGTAGCAAATGGAACTAGCCATATAAGTTTGTTCAAAAAAGTATGTTTAATTTTAATTTTTTCAGATGCAATATATAGATTCATTTCTTATGCCTCCCTTCTGTACTTTCCAGCCACTTGTACAAATAAATCTTCTAGGTCATCATCCTTATTCAGTTTCCCCTGATACCCCAATACACCGCCTGAGATAATCCCAACATGATCTGCAATTTGACTTACTTCGCTTAAAATATGACTGGATAAAATGACAGTAATTCCTTTTGCGGGAAAGGAAAGGATTAGTTTTCTTAATTCCTGAATCCCAAAAGGATCTAGTCCATTCATCGGTTCATCTAATATTAAAAACTTCGGATGATTCAGCAATGCAATTGCAATTCCCAATCTTTGCTTCATCCCCATAGAAAATTCCCTCGCTTTTTTCCTATCTGTATTCTCTAGCTCCACAACATGCAATACTTCATCAATCCTTGATTTAGGCAAACCTAAAACAGTCGTACGAACCTGCAGATTTTCTCTTGCTGTTAAATTTTCATAAAGTGGCGGAGACTCAATTAAAGCACCAATAGAATGTAAATCTTGCCGCGTCCATTTATGACCATCAAAATAAATCTCACCAGAAGTAGGTATAAGCATACCTGTTATCATTTTTAAAGTTGTCGATTTCCCTGCCCCATTAGGACCTAACAATCCATAAATTGCATATTTCGGTACAGAAAGCGAAATATTTTGTACTACACTTTGCTTTCTAAATGTTTTACAAAGATTTTTTGTTTCTAACATAATCTCATTCATCCTAAACTTCCTCCTCGTATATTGTAATTCTAGAGTAAACGACAATTATAAGGATTCTATAAGGAAAAGAAAAAACATAGAGAGAAAAAGAAGTTTTCACATGCAACCTGCATAAAACTATGAATTCATATGATTTTTCTATACTTGGTTACGGATGAATAATTTATTAAACAAAAAATAGATTTTAAAATAAATACAAATAAAAAAAGAAGCGATTTATTTCATCGCTTCTTTTTTATTAAATCATATCTAAAATCACAGTATCCCTACATAACCCTCTTAAACATCTTCTCCAACTCATAAGTAGAATGATGTACAAGAATCGGTCTTCCGTGCGGGCATGTGTATGGGTTTGTTGTTGTACGTAGTTCTTCCAGTAAAGCAAATATTTGATCGTTCGTTAAATATTGATTTGCTTTAATCGATGCTTTACAGCTCATCATGATGGCTGCTTCTTCACGTAACTTTTTAATATCAACTTTTTTTAGTTTGACGACTTGTTCCATCATTTCGTCGATAATGTCTGTTTCTTGTCCTTTTGGGAACCACGTTGGATGTGAACGGACGATAAAGGATTGATGACCGAATTGCTCTAAGAACAGTCCAACTTTTTTCAGTTCTTCTAGTTGCTCTTCGACACGTAAAAATTCAGTAAGAGATAAGTCAATACGGTATGGTACAAGTAGCTCTTGTACTTCTTGCGCTACTCTTCCTACTTTATCACGGAAGTATTCATAATTAATACGTTCCTGCGCGGCATGTTGGTCAATCATATATAAACCTTTATCATTTTGAGCGAAAATATATGTTCCATGCATTTGTCCAATTGGATAAAGCGGTGGTAAGTCATTACCGTTCATTTCAATCTCTTCTATTTCCTGAACTTCTTCTTCCAATTCCTCTAATTCAAAGTCTTCATCGTTACTGTTCCACGGTTTCTCTTCTCGAATTGGTTCTTCCATTATCGGTTTAATAGATGGCTGCCAACTTTGTTCTTCTCTTACGAGCGACTGTGGTGGCTGCCATTCTCGCTTCGGTGGTTGCCACAGTTGTGCTGGCTGTTTCACAGCCAGTGGTTCTTCTCGTTTTTCATCCATGCCAGTCGGTAAAACGATGTCCGGCATAGATGGTTCTTTCGGCTTCGCATGCTCAAACTGAAACTGTTCTTGCACACTTTCATCTTTTTCTTTTTTCTTCGTTGTTACACCTGCATCTGGAATGAGCTGTATTTTTTTGAATGCCGATTGCAATGTTTCTTCGATAAGCTTTAGCAATTCTTGTTCTTTACTAAAACGAACTTCTAATTTCGCTGGATGTACGTTAACGTCAACAAGCATTGGATCCATTTCAATCGATAAGAAGCCGATTGGATATCGTCCGACTGGCAGTAATGTATGGTATCCTTGCTGAATGGCTTTCATTAATACGAAATTTCGAACATAGCGACCATTTACGATCGTTGACATATAATTTCGAGATGCTCTCGTTACTTCTGGTAATGTTACATAACCTTTAATTGTGAAATCTAAAGATTCCGCTTCAATTGGAATAAGCTTCTTCGCAACTTGAATACTGTAAATTGATGCAAGTACTTGTCTTACATCACCATTTCCTGATGTGTGAAGCAATTTCTTTTCATTATGAAACAACTTTAATGATACTTCTGGATGTGACATTGCAATACGATACACGATATCTGTAATATTCCCAAGCTCTGTATGAATGGTTTTCATATATTTAAGACGCGCTGGTGTATTAAAGAATAAGTTTTGTACTGTAATATCTGTTCCTTTTCGGCTCGCTGTTTTCTCTTGCTTTATAATGTCTCCACCTTTAATCATAAGGTGCGTACCAGGTGCATCACCTGTGCTAGTGATTAATTCTAATTCACTAACTGAGGCAATACTCGGCAATGCCTCACCACGGAAACCGAGTGTTCTAATGCGAAACAGATCGTTTTCATCTTTAATTTTGCTCGTCGCATGTCGTTCAAAAGCGACGATACAATCTTCTTCTGCAATGCCATCCCCATTATCAATGATGCGAATTTTTGATAAACCAGCTTCTTCTAAGTGGATTTCAATAGATGTACTATTCGCATCGATAGAATTTTCCACAAGTTCTTTTACGACTGAGGCAGGGCGCTCTACTACTTCCCCTGCCGCAATTAAGTTAGAGAGTTGGTCATCGAGTTTGCGAATTTTCCCCATCTACTTACTCATCCTTTCTTTAACTTTTTCTGTAAGCGATACAATTCATTCATCGCTTCTAAAGGTGTCATATCAAGTAAATCAATTTTTTTAATTTGCGCAAGTACTGCCGTTTCTTTTGCATCTAGAACTGGCCTGTCTTGTTTTTTCGAAGACTGTTCTCCACCAAAGAATGATAGTTGTGATTCTTCTTCAGTCTCTACTTTCGTCTCTTGTATTTCTACTGGCGCTTCTTTTACAACTACAGGTTCTGGAATAACTTCTTGCTCTTGCTCTTTCACTTCTACACGCTTTGGAATAACAATTTCTTCTTGTCCTTCTAGTTGCGCTAACACTTCTTTCGCGCGAGCAATTAAACTATCTGGAAGCTCCGCAAGTTGTGCAACGTGAATTCCGTAACTTTTATCAGCCGCTCCATCTTGAATTTTATGAAGGAATACTACTTTTCCGTTCTCTTCAATAGCTGAAACATGTACATTCTTCAGTTGATCTAAACTTTCTTCTAGCACCGTCAATTCATGATAATGCGTAGAGAATAATGTTTTTGCACCAATTTGGTCATGAATATGCTCAATGATTGCTTGTGCAAGTGCCATACCATCATACGTAGATGTACCGCGTCCAATTTCATCGAATAAAATTAAACTTCTTTCTGATGCGTTTGCAATGGCATTTTTCGCTTCTAACATTTCGACCATAAATGTACTTTGACCGGAAATTAAATCATCCGCTGCACCAATTCTCGTAAAGATTTGATCAAATACAGGTAATACTGCTTCTGTCGCTGGTACGAAACAACCAATCTGTGACATAACAGTTACAAGTGCTAATTGTCTCATATACGTACTTTTACCAGACATGTTCGGTCCTGTAATTAAAAAGACATCCATTTTCTCTGGCATAATACAATCATTCGGTACATACAATTTCCCGTTCAATACTTTTTCAACGACAGGATGGCGACCATCTTTAATAAAGATTTCACGCTTCGTTGTTAGTACAGGTTTTACAAACTGTTCTTCTTCACTAACTGTCGCAAAACTTTGCAGTACATCTAATTCACTAATTACTTTCGCTAAATGCTGTAATTTCGGAATAAATACTTTTACTTCTTCACGCAGCGCTGTAAATAGATCATATTCTAGTTGTACAATTTTTTCTTCTGCTTCTAAGATTAATGTTTCTTTTTCTTTCAGTTCATCTGTAATGAAACGTTCAGCATTAGCAAGCGTTTGTTTACGCTCATAGCGACCTTCTGGTAATGCTCCAAGATTCGCCTTCGTCACTTCAATGTAGTAGCCAAAAATACGGTTGTACCCGATTTTTAACGATTTAACTCCTGTAATATCGCGCTCTCGTTTTTCAAGCTCAGCGATCCACGTTTTCCCGTTTTTACTAACGTAACGATATTGATCAAGCTTGTCATTATAACCGTCTTTAATAATATCTCCATCTTTAATAGAAAGCGGTGGGTTTTCTTGAATACTTCTTCCTAGTAATTCAGTTAAGCTCTCACATGGATCTGCACCTTGAATTAACCTTGCTGCATACGCATTATCTAACAGACTAATCGCTTCTAAAATAGCTGGTACTTGAAGTAAAGATCGTCTTAACTGTAATAAGTCCCGTGCATTCACATTACCAAATGCAACTTTCCCTGCTAAACGTTCTAAATCATATACTTCTTTTAACTTTTCCTTTAAATCTTCACGTAAGAAGTAATCATTTACAAACGTTTCAACCATTTCTAAACGCTCTTCAACTTTTTCTTTTTGAATAAGTGGACGTTCCATCCACTGTTTTAACATACGACCACCCATAGCTGTTTTCGTTTTATCTAATAGCCATAATAATGATCCTGTTTTTTCTTTTGTTCGAAGTGTTTCTGTCAGTTCTAAATTTCGCTTTGAATGCACATCAATTTTCATAAACTGGTTCGTATAATAAATTTCCACTGGTTGCAAGTGATCTAACGAACGTTTCTGTGTTCTTATTACATAGTTAAATAAGCGTCCAATTGCTTTAATTAACTTTGCTTGTGAAACATTTTTCACAAGATGTTCTAATCCTTCCGGAATAGTTGTTGCATCTTCATACGAAATCGTCATTTTTAATGTTTCAGTTAATTTATTTAATTCATCTTTTGAAAATGTAGAATCTACAACAATTTCTTTTGAACCAGTTGCATACACTTCTAATAAAATATCTTCTACTGAACCTGTTAACAACGTTACTGTATTTTGTCCAGTCGTTAAATCATTACAAGCTAAAGCATATGATCCATCTTCAAAATGTGTTAATGCTGCTAAGAAGTTATTTTCTTTCTCATCAATCGTACGCCCTTCCATCATCGTTCCTGGCGTAATTAGTTGTACGACTTCACGGCGCACTACACCTTTAGCTGTTTTTGGATCTTCCACTTGCTCACAAACAGCTACTTTATATCCTTTTTCAACAAGTTGTTCAATATAATTTTTAGCTGCATGATGTGGTACACCGCACATCGGTATACGATCACTACTACCACCATCTCGGCTCGTTAATGTAATTTCAAGTTCATGAGCTGCTTTAACCGCATCTTCAAAGAACATTTCATAAAAATCACCTAAGCGGAAAAATAAAAAGGCATCTTGATAGTCTGCCTTAACCTTTAAATATTGCTGTATCATAGGCGTATATTGCGTCATACTTTTCCTCCATAATTCTTACATAATAATCTATATTCATATATGTCACATTTCACGGACACTCATATCTCCTATTTCAGGAGTCTTTCTTCATTATAGCACATTTCATAAGGAATCATGTTCATTCAAGCACTACTTATGTAAAGTAAAAAGCTAGGAAGAACTTCTCCCTAGCTTTCTATTACTCTTCTTCTGCATCAACAATAAAGTTCGGATCTAACTCTTCAAACTCATCATCATCGATTTGGAAATCTTCGTCTGATTCTACACAACCTTCAGGGTTTACACTTACACAAATTTTTGTTTCGCCAACTACTTCTGTTACAAATTCACGTTCTACAGTTACAACAATTTTATTACCATTTGGTGATACAAGAGCTTCTAAACAATTTGGTGGCTGAATGACACGAGCAATAATTTCTAAATCATCACCAGAAAAGTTTTTATCACGATACCCAATACTTACTTCATCAGTGTAGTTCACACGTTCTGTTACAACTTCTGTCTTTGTATTACCATCAAATGAATACCAAGTGTTCACATCATAGAAACCTTCAATTTCCACATGCTTTCCATTCTTTCTTGCTTCGTACGAGTGGTTAATTACCCAGCACCCTAAAATACTTGTTGGCTCATTATTCGATTCACATGTATGCGTTGACTTTGTATACTTACGTCCTTTTCCAACCACTGCTTTTGTAATAATCTCTCTAAATTCGGACATTCGTAACCCTCCTCAATCACTATTCACTTAATCATATGCGTGACAATAGCGGAATGTGTCATTCTTTTTTCGAGAAGAACTTACGTTAACCCACTAAAAAAAAGAGATGTCAGTATGACATCTCTTTAACAACCACAATTTCCTTTTTTACTTTCTACCGCTGCGCCCGTTTCACCTTTCAATACATCGCCATTAGTTGAAATTAATATTTCATCTGTTACGTTGTTAGAAATCGTACTTGCAACTAACTGTAGTAAGTCATTTACGTATGTTTGTGAAGATTTAAATTCTTGTACTACTGGGATACTATCTAACTTATCTTGCAGGGCATCAATTTCAGCTTCTACTTTTTTCAAAGCTTCCCATTTCCCGTAATGTTGCAAGTTTACTGCTTGCTTTTGCAGCGCTTTAATTTCATCAATTGCGCGCTTTACATTTTCATTTTTATGAATTTGCGCCTCTGCTTTCTTAAAGAAATCAACTTCTTCTGTTTCAGAAATCATTTTTGCTAATTCTTTCGCTTGTTCAACAATTTCATCTTTCGAATATGCTTTCATCTATAATTCCACCTCAATCGGCTCTTCAACTAATTCCCCGTTAAGAGACCAAGTTTTTGCTTCCGTTACTTTTACTTTTACAAGCTGACCAATTAAAGATTTTGAAGCGACGAAGTTTACAAGTTTATTCGTACGAGTATAACCTGCAAGTACTTCTGGATTATTTTTACTTTCCCCATCAACTAACACTTCTACAATTTGACCTTTGTAACGATTATTCTTTTCAATTGCCAACGTATTTACTAGTGTATTTAAGCGTTGAAGACGTTCTTTTTTCACTTCCATCGGTACATTATCTTTCATTTTTGCAGCTGGTGTACCTTCGCGCGGAGAATAAATAAAGGTAAAGGCAGTATCAAATCCTACTTCACGATATAACGACATCGTTTCTTCAAATTGCTCATCTGTTTCATTTGGGAAACCGACGATAATATCAGTTGTTAATACTACATTTGGAATGGCTTCCTTAATTTTTCTTACAAGTTCTAAATAATGCTCACGTGAATATTTACGCGCCATAATTTTTAACATATCTGTGCTTCCAGATTGAACTGGTAAGTGAATATGTTCTACTAAGTTTCCACCTTTTCCAAGCACTTCAATTAAATGATCATCGAAATCACGTGGATGGCTCGTTGTAAAACGAATACGGGCAATATCCACTTTACGGAGTTCCTCCATTAAATCGCCTAGACCGTATTCAAAATCTTCAAAGTCTTTACCATATGCATTTACGTTCTGTCCAAGTAACGTAATTTCTTTATAACCATTTGCAGCTAAATGACGAATCTCTTGGATGATATCTTCTGGACGTCTGCTTCGCTCTTTTCCGCGTGTATACGGTACGATACAATATGTACAGAACTTATCGCAGCCATACATAATATTTACCCAGGCTTTAATATCACCACGGCGTACTTTCGGAAGGTTTTCAATTACGTCCCCTTCTTTTGACCAAACTTCAACTACCGTCTCCTTAGAAAACATTGCATCTTTTAGAATGTACGGTAATCTATGAATATTATGCGTTCCAAAAACCATATCTACATGCTGATTTTTTTGCATAATTTTATTTACAACAGATTCCTCTTGAGACATACAACCACATACACCAATTAAAAGGTCCGGATTTCTTCGTTTTAATGACTTTAAATGACCTAGTTCACCGAACACTTTATTTTCAGCATTTTCACGAATGGCACAAGTATTTAATAATACTACATCTGCATCTTCAGTTGAAAAAGTTGGTTCATATCCAAGCGCGGTGAAAATACCCGCCATTACTTCCGTATCATGCTCATTCATTTGACAACCATATGTACGAATATAGAACTTTCTTCCTGTACCAAAATTGCGAAACTCTTCAGGTAAGCCAAAATCCCGTTCAATTTTAACTTCTTCTTTCCCTCGCTTTTTTGCATCTTTTAAGGAAGGTGGTTGGTATACATTTTCAAAGTATTTACTATAATCTTTCTCTTCTTTTTTCGTAGAGGAATTTGCTTGTTGACTTGCTAATCGTTGTTGCTCGTTCATCGGTAATCTCCTTTCACCCTTAACTATACACACTCTATAGTCCATTTTAATGCGCTTAAACTCACCTCAAAAATGGTTAGATAGCTTGAGAGATAACTTGTCCTTTGAAACTTGAGTAACCAATCTAATCATCTATAAGAATGAAGTCTTCCCCACACAAATAGACATTCCCTTTTCGTATTTCTTTTTGTCCTACCAAAAGCATATTGCTTTATCCCTATAAACATTACCATAGTATGAAGCGTTTCGCCAATTTTAACAAGAAATAGGATCTGTCTTATCTTACTTTTCATTAGCAATGAACTCGCTATTTTCATACAACGATTTATATATTATTTTACCATTCTGAATTTTCTAAGTAAATATAACTACCTTTTATTTTTCCTCATTAAAAAAAGGTTGCCAAGCGGCAACCTTTTTTTCTTACATTACATTACATAAATTCAGCAACAAGTTCATCAAACATTTTCTGATCCATATTTAAATCAGATTGCACTAAAGGCTTCTCACTATAGCCTTTTACAAGTTCTTGGTATGAAGGCTGTGCTGTATTTTGATAAATTAAACCTGTTACTAATCCGTTATTTTCCATTAATGTTTGCATAGCCATCATGCGATTAGATGGATCATATCCCTCTACTGTACTTAGTTTTGTTAAATTCTCTTTAAACCAATCATAAGTATTTACTTTATTGTAAGTAACACATGGGCTGAACACGTTAATTAATGAAAATCCTTTATGGTTAATACCAGCTTCAATAATTTGTGTTAATTCTTTTAAATCACTTGAAAAGCTTTGCGCCACAAATGTTGCACCAGCTGTTAAAGCCATTTCCATAACATTTAGTGACGGTTCAATTGAACCTTGTGGTGTACTTTTCGTTTTAAATCCAGCTTCACTACGTGGTGAAGTTTGCCCTTTTGTTAATCCATAGATTTGGTTATCCATTACGATGTACGTAATGTCGATGTTACGACGAATAGAATGGATTGTATGTCCCATACCAATTGCAAATCCATCACCGTCACCACCTGATGCGATAACTGTTAAATCACGATTTGCCATTTTCACACCTTGTGCAATCGGAAGGGCACGTCCGTGAATACTATGCACACCATATGAATTAATATACCCTGAAATACGACCTGAACAGCCGATACCAGAAATAACAGCAAGTTCATCTGGATTTAAGCCAACGTTAGCTGCCGCACGTTGAATTGCAGCTTGCACCGAGAAGTCTCCGCAACCTGGGCACCAGTTTGGTTTTACACTGTTACGAAAGTCCTTAAATGTTGCCATTTAATACAACCCCTTTTTTGCATTCGTTGTAAATCTCTTTTGGCAAGAATGGGTTTCCATCATATTTTAAAAGACTAGAAATTTTCTCACCGTTACCAAGATTCATTTTCATAATGTTAGCAAGCTGACCTGTTGCATTGTTTTCTACCACTACAACACGCTTCGCATTTTTTACAAGTGGATCGATTTCAGCTGTTGGGAACGGGTGAATTAAACGCACATGAGCATGGTTTACTTTCATACCCTCTTGTTCTAAGCGCTCCATTGCTTCTTCGATCGCACCACGAGTTGAGTTAAATCCAACAAGCAATACGTCTGCTTCTTCATGCTTAACATTTTTATAAACAGGGGTATTAAACTTCAAGTTCTCCATTTTACGGAAACGTTTGTCCATTTGATCTTTACGGTTTATTGCTGATTCAGATGGTTTACCAGTTTCATCATGTTCTACACCTGTAACATGGTGAACACCATTTTTCATACCAGGTAAAACACGTGGTGAAACGCCATCTTCAGTTACTTCATAACGCTTGAAATATGCTTTATTTTCACGTTCTGGTAATTCCGCCTCTAAATCAAGCTTACCGCGACGAATTTCCACTTTATCTAACGTAAGCGGTTCTACCGTTTGTTTCCCTAAAGAAAGCTGTAAATCTGTTAAGAAAATAACAGGAACTTGATATTCTTCAGCAAGGTTAAATGCTTCTACAATATCATAGAAAGCTTCTTCAACTGTACTTGGTGCCATTACGATTTTTGGAATCTCACCATGCGTACCGTAAATCATCGCCATTAAATCAGACTGCTCTTGTTTCGTTGGTAATCCTGTACTTGGACCACCACGTTGTGTATCAACAATTACTAATGGTGTTTCTGTAATACCCGCTAAACCAATCGCTTCCATCATTAAAGATAGACCTGGACCAGCAGATGCAGTTAATGTACGAACACCAGCATAGTTTGCACCGATTGCCATTGTACAAGCTGCGATTTCATCCTCAGTTTGGATTACTGTCCCGCCAACTTTTGGCAATTTTTTAATTAAGTATTCCATGATTTCAGATGCAGGTGTAATTGGATATGCAGACATAAAGCGAGCACCACCAGCTACCGCACCAAATGCGATTGCATCGTTTCCAATCATAAACATGCGTTTCTTACCATCAGCTTTTTCAAGCTGCATCATGTTCACTTTCTCACCTAGCAATTCTTTCATATATTGAGAGCCACGTTTAATTGCATCCATATTCTTTTGAACGACTTGCTCTCCTTTACGACCAAAGATCTCTTCAACAACATCTAAATAAGCTGTCTCGTCTAGCCCTAATACCGCACTTGATGCCCCAACAGCAACCATGTTTTTCATTAATGATGTACCTAATTCTGAAGCAATATCTGTAAACGGTATGACATATAGATTTACATCTGTATTGTCAGGTATTGTTGGATTAAATTTCGCATCCGCAACTACAATTCCACCTGGACGTAGTTCGTGGAAGTTAAAATCAATTGTTTCTTGATCAAAAGCAATTAAAATATCTAAATCATCTGAGATCGCGCGTACTTCTGTTGTACTTACACGAATTTTATTATTTGTATGGCCGCCTTTAATACGTGATGAGAAGTGGCGGTAACCGTATAGGTAATATCCTAATCGGTTTAATGCAATACAGAAGATTTCTCCTGTACTTTCAATTCCTTCACCTTGTTGGCCTCCAACTTTCCATGAAAGTTGACTAATCATCTCCTACACCCCTTTTGGCTGCATTCATTGTAGTGTATTTTTTTACAGTAATAGTTTAGCATTTTTTATACAAATAAACTACAACGGACGCAAATTATGCCTCTTCTGATTTCCCTGAATCTTTAGTATAAAACTATTTTGTTTTTCATTCTAGTATTAGGTCTTAAAAAAAGCAATAATATCAAATGAATTAATTCTGATTTTTTTGTATTTTCAAAACAAAAATCTTAAAAGCTTATATGTTCAACAAAATTATCATATAAAAATCGCTCTACAGTAGATGCAGCATAGTGTTTACAAAGCTCATTCATTACATTTTCATACTCTCTATACGCTGATACATTTACAACTGTTTCTAATACCCCATCAAAATCGGAACCAAATCCTATATTGTTCTCTCCACCTAATGAACAAATATATTCGATATGTCTTACTATATCTGCTATATGCGCTTTTTTTTCACTTGTTAGAAACTGTGGTACGAAAGTGACACCGATCATGCTATTTCGCTTTATAAGGGCTCTAAGTTGTTCATCGTTTAAATTACGTGGGTGCTGACAAAGTTTCGTACAATTTGAATGGGAGGCAATAGGATTTTTTGCAATTTCTATAACATCCCAAAAACTTCTTTCATTCAGATGAGACACATCGGTCCATACATGCAACGTATTAAGTTCTTGTACAACATGTTTACCAAATGTCGTTAAACCCGCCCCACGTGTCTCTAGCGCACCATCAGCTAATAAATTGGCATAATTCCATGTCAGTCCAAAAGAACGTACTCCTAGGCGATAAAACAACCGTAATTTCATTGCATCTTTTCCAATTGCTTCGCATCCTTCTAATGTTAATATCGCTCCAATCTCGTCCTGTTTTAACATGCTAATATCATTTTTTGTCTGAATAAACTTCACACCCGGCAGTGATAAAATTTCATTATAAAAAATATCTGCCATTTGTAATGCCGCTTCAAATCGTTTTTCATATAGCACCGTTTCTGGCACATATATAGCAAAACATTGTATACTTCCTTTTCTTCTCTTTAACTGTTCAAAAGTAATATGTAATTGTGAATCGTTTTTAAAATTCTTTTTCCCCTGTGCACTCCATAACTGAAAGAGTACATCACAATGAGCATCAAAAATTTTCATTTCCATTCCTCCATTATAAAAACAACCTGTTTGCATACTGCAAACAGGTTGTTTAAACTTAACGAGGTTCTACAATTAATTTTATTGCTGTACGCTCTTCCCCATCAATCATAATATCTGTAAACGCTGGGATACAAATCAGGTCCAAACCACTAGGCGCTACAAATCCTCTTGCAATTGCTACTGCCTTTACCGCTTGGTTCAATGCACCTGCACCAATGGCTTGAATTTCTGCTGTTCCGCGTTCGCGAATAACACCTGCAAGTGCACCAGCTACAGAATTAGGGACCGACGTTGCTTTAACTTTTAATATTTCCATTCCGCGTTTCCTCCTCGTTTCTATAAAAAGTATTAGCAATTATTTCACTTTAACTTATATTCACGAGGAATGACGCGTATTCCTGCTAAATTTCCGTAATTTTTCTAAAAAATTAAAAAATAATAAATTATCTAAATTTTATCCAGGAATTACTCAAAAAATGGTTGATCATCATTAATTAAGATACGCTGAATTTTCTTAGCTTTCCCTGTATTAGGATCCACATCAATTAGCACTGCACTTAATTGTGTTCTACCACTTGTCACTTCAAATCGTACTGGTAAGTTTGTTAAAAACTTCTTCAATACCGCTTCTCGATCCATACCTAAAATCCCATCGTACGGTCCTGTCATACCAACATCTGTGATATATGCCGTTCCGCTTGGTAAAATACGATTATCTGCTGTAGGAACATGTGTATGCGTACCTACTACCGCTGTAGCACGACCATCTACATACCAACCTAACGCTTGTTTTTCACTTGTAGTTTCCGCATGAAAATCAATAAAGATAATATTCGTACGTTTTTTTGCAATGTTAATTAATTCATCCACTTTACGGAATGGGCAATCAATCGGAGGAAGGAATGTACGTCCTTGTAAGTTAATGACTGCAACTTCTGTTCCATTACAGTTCACAAAGATAAGTCCTTTTCCTGGAGTTCCTTCTGGGAAGTTAGCTGGTCTTGCAAGATATTTTGCGTCATCAATAAATTCAAATACTTCACGGTTATCCCACGCGTGGTTTCCAAGTGTAACCGCTTGTGCCCCGCATTCTAAAAAGTTTCGATATATTTTTTCCGTAATTCCACGTCCACCTGCTGCATTTTCTCCATTAATAATGGTTACTGTAGGTGTATATTTTTTCTTTAATGCCGGTACGTATTGTTGAATCATACCTCTACCAGGAGATCCTACTACATCCCCAACAAATAATATTCTCATATGTCTTACCCTTCCTATGTACTACATTTTTTATTACTATAGCTTCAAGTGATTTCCTTACAATATATTTATTATAAGTTTGTTGCACTTGTATACTAATTCCCTTTATTTTAACCAATTCCAACACAAAAAAATAAAGTGGTGTTTCACCACTTTATTTTGCGTATTCCACTGCACGTGTCTCACGAATAACAGTTACTTTAATATGTCCTGGGTAATCCAGTTCATTTTCAATACGTTTTCGAATATCACGAGCTAAACGATGAGCTTCTAAATCATCAATTGTATCTGGTTTTACCAGAATACGAACTTCTCGCCCTGCTTGAATTGCGAAAGATTTTTCTACGCCTTCATAAGACTCTGAAATCTCTTCTAACTTTTCAAGACGACGAATATAGTTCTCAAGTGTTTCACTACGAGCTCCAGGTCTTGCAGCTGATAATGCATCTGCTGCTGCAACTAAAACTGCAATGATAGAAGTTGGTTCTGTGTCACCATGGTGAGATGCAATACTGTTTATAACTACAGGATGCTCTTTATATTTCGTTGCGAGTTCAACACCAATTTCAACGTGGCTACCTTCTACTTCATGGTCAATCGCTTTACCGATATCATGTAATAGACCCGCACGTCTTGCTAGCTTTTCATCCTCACCAAGCTCTGCTGCCATAAGTCCAGTTAAATACGCAACTTCCATAGAGTGTTTTAAGACGTTTTGTCCGTAACTTGTACGGTATTTTAAACGACCTAAAATCTTAATTAAATCTGGATGTAATCCGTGAACACCCACTTCAAACGTTGTTTGCTCTCCGACTTCGCGAATATACTCGTCCACTTCACGTCTTGACTTTTCGACCATCTCTTCAATACGCGCTGGGTGAATACGTCCATCCTGTACTAGTTTATCAAGAGCGATACGAGCTGTTTCACGACGAATTGGGTCGAATCCAGAAAGGATAACCGCTTCTGGTGTATCATCGATAATAAGGTCAATACCTGTTAACGTTTCTAACGTACGAATATTTCGACCTTCACGTCCGATAATACGTCCCTTCATTTCGTCATTTGGAAGATTTACAACCGAAACGGTTGTTTCAGCAACATGATCAGCTGCACATCTTTGCATTGCAAGAGATAAGATTTCTTTTGCTTTCTTATCCGCTTCTTCTTTCGCACGAACTTCACTTTCTTTTACCATTACGGCAATTTCATGAGAAACTTCACTTTCTACTTTACCAAGAATAATTGCTTTCGCTTGTTCGCGTGTCAGATTGGAAATGCGCTCTAATTCTGTTTGTTGCTTTTGAACTAACTCTCCCACTTTGCTTTCCAACTCTTCAATCTGTTGTTGTCTCGCTACAAGAGAATCCTCTTTCTTTTCTAACTGTAGCTCGCGTTTATCGAGCGTTTCGTCTTTACGATCAAGGTTCTCTTCTTTTTGCATTAAACGATTTTCTTGTTTTTGTAATTCGCTTCTACGGTCACGAATTTCTAATTCAGCTTCTGTACGAAGTGTATGAATTTCATCCTTTGCTTCTAAAAGCGCTTCTTTCTTAAGTGCTTCAGCCTCACGATTCGCTTCGTCTATAATACGTTTCGCTTCATTAGCTGCACCATTAATCTTCGCTTCGGCAATAGACTTTCGAACAAAAAAGCCAACAACTGCACCGACTGTTGCAAGCAAAATGGAGATGAGTATCCAAACTGTAGTACTACTCATGATTTCACCTCCCCTTGCTATGAATGAAAAAAGACTGTCGGCATGTACATTGAATACCAACATACAGCAAAGACCGTCGTCCCACTTTTTTAAGGGACTTTCTTCATTTCACAATTAAAATGTCATATTATTATTTCGGCAAGATTTAAGTCTTACTCCGAATATTACTTCTCTTCTTGAGAAGAGTGTTTCGTATATAAGAAAAAATATACATTCTCATTGTATCTATCGCAATTTTCATTGTCAAGCGTTGTCTACTTTTACTTTCTTTACCTTCAGCCCTAATTCATATATGAATTTAAAAAGCAGACAGCATATTATCCTGGAAAACCTTAGTAAATTCCAGTTTATTCATATAAAAAATGCATATATCCCTCTTTATGCATAGCCTTTTAGTTAAATTAAATATTTTATTTCCAACGATATACAACGCTTTCATAAAGATTAAAAAATAAAAGACACGGTTCCGTGTCTTTTATTTTTTAATCTTGAAGATTTGAATCTTCCGTGTCTTCCACACCAGAGTCTTCACCAATTCCGTGATGGTCACGAACAAAGAAGGCAATTTCCTCTCTTAAATCCGTATTCTCTTTTAAGAATTGCTTCGAATTTTCACGACCTTGCCCTAAACGCTCTTCATTATAAGAGTACCAAGCACCACTCTTTTGAACGATATCAAGTTCAGAAGCCATATCTAAGATTTCACCTTCTCTTGAAATACCTTCTCCATACATAATATCAACTTCAGCAACACGGAATGGTGGTGCCACTTTATTTTTAACTACTTTTACTTTTGTTTTATTACCAACGATGTCGTTACCTTGCTTTAATTGCTCCGCACGACGTACTTCAAGACGAACTGTTGAATAGAATTTCAACGCACGACCACCTGGAGTTGTTTCTGGCACTATCTATAGATTTTCCATCTCTATAGTCCGGACTATCTCTTCATCTCTTTACAGAGAGCCTTGCACTTCCAGCAGTAGCCTATCATCTGCCGTACCCTACTCAGTTAACTAAAAGTCCTTTTCGGTAGTCTCTACACCTTCCCCATATAAATATGAAGCTTGGCACGGTATTACCCTAAATAATGGTGGGCTTCACCGTTAGCAACTATATAAATAGTTACACCCTTAGGCAATAAGGTTCACAAGGTTTTTTAACATGCTATCACTAGCAAGGGAAACCCATGGTAAACTCCTTAATCTTTTGTGCGACTTTTTCTTTATTTACTAACTCTTCTTCATGTATAACAAGATATTTATAGCAGCTCTCTTCCATAAATAAAAGTTTTCTTTTATCTCGTTCTTTTATTTTGTTGAGTGAGTGTGCCCATTTCCCATGGACATCTAAACAATATTTTCTACCTAAGTAGAAATCAATGGACCACTTATCGATTCTTTTTTGCTTAATGAACGCCAGATCTAAGCTTAATAATATCTGTTCGACCTGTTGTTCCAGTAAAGTATCATAATTTTTCTTTCTGACCTTTACATTAAGCTCTTTTCTCCTTTTAGCAACACATGTATCGGATACGCCATACTTAACGGCAATTTCAACATGTGATAAATATGGATTTTTTAACTCCTGTTCAACTTCTGCGGTTTTAGGTAAATAAATCTTCCTATGTCTGGTTCTTTTAATTCCGAGTAACTTTAATATTTCACCTACTCGCCTTTCATCCAGATTAATTTCTTTACCTATATCTTTTAATTTTCTCTCCGCATGTGTCGCGATAAAATCCACTTGCCATTGTTCTATGTTTCGATAAGTTCTATTTCCGATTGTCACTGCCACCTTAATCTCTCCTTATAAGAAATCCCTTATAAAGACTTAAATGAAGAAGACAAATAAAGATTCAAGTACTACGCTCTGATTAAGCAACTTGTGGTTGATTTCCGAACATAACCCCAACTTTTTCACGAATTTGGTTAATAAAGATTGCGATTGTTTTTGATTTATTGATTGCACCTGACAGCTTACGAAGTGCTTGAGACATTAAACGAGCTTGTAGACCTACGTGTGAGTCACCCATGTCTCCTTCAATCTCAGCTTTCGGTACAAGAGCTGCTACAGAGTCAATTACGATAATATCAACCGCGCCACTTCGTACAAGTGCTTCTGCGATTTCTAGTCCTTGCTCCCCTGTATCAGGTTGTGATAATAGTAATTCATCTATGTTAACGCCTAATTTTTGTGCATATACAGGATCCATTGCATGCTCCGCATCAATAAACGCTGCTTGTCCACCTTGACGCTGTACTTCAGCGATTGCGTGTAATGAAACTGTTGTTTTACCTGAACTTTCTGGTCCATAAATTTCGATAATACGGCCACGTGGGTATCCGCCTACCCCTAGTGCCACATCAAGTGCTAAAGAACCACTTGAAATTGTAGAAATTCTACGCTCCGCTTGTTCTCCTAATTTCATAATTGAACCTTTACCGAATTGCTTCTCTATTTGTTTTAACGCCATATCTAACGCCGCTTGACGATCACTCATTCAAAATTCCTCCTTAACTGAATTGCTAATCTTATTATACCTATTTTCAATTCAATTTGCCAACAAAAATCGAACATTTATTCGATTTTTTTATTTTCCAATTAATAAAACTGCATTTAAGCATTAAAAAAAGCTAGAAGAGACTCACATCTCTTCTAGCTTTTTATACAAATGATAAAATCCATATTTCGCCGAACGTTCCCTAATTTGTTGACGACTTCCACTTAAATGAAGAGGAAAGACTACAGTTGACTCATCCTTAATCGCCAATCCAACAAATACTGTTCCCGGCTCTTTATGTTCTGAAGCATCTGGTCCTGCTACCCCAGTGAAACTAATTCCGATATCCGCTTTTAATAGGCCCTTAACATTTTCAGCAAGATAACGAGCACATTCTTTACTAACTGCACCATCAGTAGACAATACTTCCTCAGGTACATGTAAAACATGTTGCTTCACATCATTATGATAACAAATGACACCGCCTTTAAATACTGAAGACACACCAGCACTTTCTGTTACTTGATTGCCGAAGAGACCACCGGTTAAACTTTCTGCACACGCTAAAGTTAATCCTTTTTTCTTCAATAACTTTATCGCCTTATCATGCAGAAATTCTTGATCGTACCCGTAGAAAAATTCTCCTACTCTTTCTAAAATCAAATCTTCCATATGCTGAATGAGTTTCGCCGCTTCATCAGCATTTTGATGTTTGGCAGTTAAACGTAGTGTCACTTCTCCATCATTCGCAAGTGGGGCGATTGTCGGGTTCATTTGTCCATCAATTAAATCTTGAACTTTCACCTCTAATTGAGATTCCCCAATCCCAAAAAAGCGAAGCACACGAGAATAAATGTTTTCTCCTGTTGTAAAATTACGTAAAAAAGGCTCTACATAACTTATATACATCGGCTTCATCTCTTTCGGTGGTCCTGGTAATAAAATATAAACTTTCCCGTTCTTATTTAACCCCATACCAGGTGCCATGCCGTGATCATTCGCAAATACAGTTGCTCCATTCAAAACGAGCGCCTGCTTTTTATTATTCTCTGTGAACTCGCGACCTGTACGCTTAAAGTAATCGCTTATCGAGGCTAATGCCTTTTCATCATACACAAGCTCTTCACCCAAACTAGAAGATATCGTTTCTTTCGTCAAATCATCTTTTGTCGGGCCTAATCCACCTGTGAAAATAAGCATGTCAGCACGTTCTTCCGCAACTTCAATCGCCCGCTGTAATCGCTTGTTATTATCTCCAACTACAGTATGGTAGTACACATTAATTCCAATTGAAGCTAACTTTTCAGATAAAAACTGGGCATTTGTATTTGCAATTTGTCCAAGTAATAATTCAGTTCCAACCGCAATAATTTCAGCATTCATCCCAATTCCCCCATAAACTTCTATTTTGAGTTTACAAAAGCAGCTCTATTTTTCCAGAAATAATCCCACCCTGAAATAACAGTAAAGATTAATGCAATCCATATAAAGATATCAGCCACCGGAATATGGATTAAATTTAAAGGTACATCGTGTAATAAATATGCTGCAATCGCGATAATTTGTGTCCATGTCTTAATTTTCCCTAGCTGATTTGCCGCAACTACTTCCCCTGTTCCAGCAAGTACAAGGCGTAAACCTGTTACTGCAAACTCTCGACTTATAATTATAATAACAATCCAAGCAGGTACGTATTGCATCTCAACTAATGTAATAAGTGCTGCCGAAACAAGTAATTTATCCGCTAACGGGTCAAGAAATTTCCCTAAATTCGTTACAAGATTATACTTTCTTGCGTAATGTCCATCAATCCAATCTGTAGCCGAAGCAACAATAAAGATAAGTGCTCCTACTAAATGTTGAATTGGCAAATCAACATCACCAATTGTGTATGAACCCCAATCAAAGGGTGCTAACATAATTACCATAAAAATTGGAATTAAGAAGATTCTAGATATTGTAATTTTGTTTGGTAAATTCACAGCTATTCCTCCATCATATCAAAAACATTTGTTCATTGAAAAAAGTCATCGAAGCGATGACTGTTATTGTGCAGGTTGCTCTATCCCTTGGTTTTTTATCACCAATCTTTGGTGAAGTTCTTTTTCTGGATCCAATGGATAAGCGACCACTTGGCCATTCAGTTTAACTTCAACATTCGTTGCATTTCCAATATTAAGTCGCACTTCTTTTACTGTTGATACATTATGTTTTTCTATTTGGCCCTCTTGTACTGTAGTGTTTAGAATCACATTCCCAGCATCATCTTTAACATCTACATAACTCGCACCTTTACCCGATATTTCCAGTTCTAATGTTTTATTATTATGAATTTCCAAAGTAGATACTTTACCAGTTGTTCCAACTACTTTCACTTCTTGTTGTCCAGTTGGCTGTTCCTCTTTCTTTGGTTCTTCTTTCTTAGGCTCTTCTTTTTTTGGTTCCTCTTTTTTCGGCTCTTCTGCTTTCACTTCATCTTTCTTCGTATCTAGCGGAGAGTTTTCTGCTTTTTTAACTTCAATTTTCTCACTTTGAGCATTCGGAACTTTCTCATCACCTTTTCCAGTTAACGCTTGGAAAACAAACCAAATTACCACTCCAAATGCAATTACTAATAGCGCAACTAAAACTTTCGGCATATGATCTGCAATTGGCCATGATGAAGTTTTTTGCATTGTTTCTTGTGTTTTTTGTCCAGTTGATACTTGTGGAACATCGCGTTTTTCAGATTGTGGTATCGTACTCTGATATTCTACAAGCAGTTCCTCTCCATTTAACCCAACCGCCTCTGCGTATTGTTTAATGAATGCACGCGCATAAAAAGCTCCTGGCAATACATCATAATTGCCTTCCTCAATCGCTACTAAATGGCGTTTTTGAATTTTTGTACTCTCATGCAGCTGATCAATAGACAAGCCTTTCGTTCCTCTTGCTTCTTTCAGCTTTTGTCCTAATTCCGTCACTACTAACACCTCAATATTTCTTTAAAAGTCAAACATAGAGAAATTATTTTGCGTACCTTGCTCAATTTCATCTACTAAATTATATTGAATTTCTTCATCATAATCGTTACGCAACTCGATAATATAATCAAAATCATCCAATGTGTATTCTGACTGACTCACAAATACGTCAGGATGTTCCACAACTTTCGTTGCAGGTAATCTCATAATTTCACGAACAAGCTGCCAATGCCTTTCGTTAGCACGCTTTGTTGACACGATTCCATCTAAGATGAAAATATTGTCGTCGCTATACTCATCTTCAATCAATTGACTACGAACAGTTTGCTTAATAAGAGTAGATGATACAAATAGCCATCTTTTATTTGCACAAACACTTGCGGCAACAATGGATTCTGTTTTTCCGACACGAGGCATTCCTCGTATCCCGATTAGTTTATGGCCTTCTTTTTTCATGATTTCAGCCATAAAATCTACAAGTAACCCTAATTCATCACGTACAAAACGAAATGTCTTTTTATCATCTGCATCTCGTTGTATGTACCTACCATGTCTAACTGCTAGCTTATCTCTTAGCTTTGGCGGACGATATTTCGTTACCGTTATGTTATCCATCGTATTTAAAATTGATTCAAGTCTAGAGATTTGCTCTTGATTATCACACATAAGGAGTAATCCACGTCGTGCATTATCTACACCATTAATTGTGACAATATTAATGCCGAGCATACCGATTAACGAAGAAACGTCACCAAGCAAGCCAGGTCGGTTTTTATGTATTTCATATTCAAAATACCATTCAATCATCCAAGATCACTCCCCTTGCTTACTTTACACCTACGTACTATATTATATGATTTCACCTTAATAGGGAAGCTAAATGTATAATCTATCCCGCGTTATTATTATACAAAAAAAATAGAGAGGAGATTCTCCTCTCTATTTTTTTACTTATGTTGTACAAACTTCACCATTAAGTTTGCAATTGTATGTTGCTCTTGTTCATCAGCAACTTTCCATAGCTCAGACAATAATTTCTCTTGATCGTTTCGCGCTTCTACTTCATTTGCTAAATAATCACCAACACGGAATGCCATATCTGATACAGCACCACCATCAAGACCTTTTCCTGATGCTTGTTCTAAACGTTCTCCTAAAAAGCTCTTCCATTGATCAAAATTATCTAAAACTGACATGTGTAAGCACCTCACTACTTAGTAATAGAATCATGCTTAATTTGTGCAGTTTTTCATTTTTTATGTAAGAATTTTTTAGCAATGCCAACCGCCATTCACTCCGATAATTTGTCCAGTTATGTAAGATGCTCCTGGTGATACGAGGAATGACACTGTTTTCGCTACCTCTTCTGGTAATCCTAATCGCCCTAGCGGAATCTCTTCAGCAATTTCATTCTTATCCTCTTCTGAAAATACATGTAACATTTCCGTTTCAATTGCACCTGGTGCCACCGCGTTAACCCTTAATCCACTTAATGAAACTTCTTTTGCTAAAGCTTTCACATATGAATTTTGTGCACCTTTTACCATCGAGTAAAGCACTTCACATGATGCGCCAATTTGTCCCCATATAGACGAAATAAGTACAATATTACCGCTTCTCCGCTGAATCATAGATGGCAGCGCCATTGATAATAGTTTATAGATGCTCTTCACTTGAAGTTCTACCATATAATTCAATTCATCGTTCGTTACATCTGTTACTAGTCCAAAGATACTCTTCCCAGCTGCATATACGATAACATCAAGAGGATGTTCAATTTGTCCCCACAATTGCTCTGCCCCATCACTAGAAGCCAAATTCGCTTGAACAGGAATCACTTCACCCCATTCTTTCTGCAACTCATTCACTTTCTCTTCACTGTTATTATAATGAACATATACTGTATATCCATCTTGAATTAATTGTTTTGAAATAGCAGAGCCAATCCCTCCGCTTCCTCCAGTTACTAATGCATACTTTTTCATATAATTCCTCTCTTATCCCATCAAAATCTTTATCCTACAAATAAATAATACCCTCATCTTACAATTTATCAATGATAAGATGAGGGTATTATTATGAAACCTTTTATTTTTTCGGTAAAACTTGACAAACACTCATTTTCTCTTCTGATAGTAATAATTTAGCTACTTCTTGTAAATCTTGAACAGTTAGACTTTCTAATACAGTCAATGCCTCAAACAGACTCGATTCATTAAACGCATATCGTGTAAATTGATTTGCAATATATTCCGGTGAATTCAGGGAGCGTAAAAAGCCACCTATTTTCTTTTTCTTTACTCGTTCTAATGCCGCCTCATCTAATTGATCATAATTTGTGTTTAATAAAATACCTTTCAAACGCTCTTCCAGCTCATCAGGTTTCTTTGTATCACCGCCAACCATTGCAAAACCGAAGTTATTCTCTTCCGTATAATCATACGAGAACGAATCATCAATAAGTCCTTCATTATATAAAGATTCGTAATGAACGGAGCTTTTCCCAAATAAATAATCTAAAAGTAACGTAAGCGCAATTTCTTGTTTTAAAAGGGCTTTCCCTTTTTCTTTTAAATTTGTGGCTTTAATACCAACTAAACATTTCGGTGTTTGTACAGGCATTGAAATAATTTTCTTCTTTTCATTTACCTCATTTGGTTCTTCCTCAAACGAACGTACAATTTCTGGCTGGTTTTTATAATCTTTTTTCGCTTGATTTTCACGTACTAAATCCATTGTTTTCTCTGGATCAATTGCCCCCACAACAAATAATAACATATTGCTCGGGTGATAAAATGTTTCATAACATTCATATAATAGGTCTTTCGTAATTTTACTAATAGACTCAATTGTCCCTGCAATGTCAATTTTAATTGGGTGCTTTACAAACAAGCTATCAATTAATCCAAAGTATAAGCGCCAATCTGGATTATCTTGATACATTTGAATTTCTTGCCCAATAATCCCCTTCTCTTTTTCAACTGTTTTTTCAGAGAAGTAAGGCTCTTGTACGAAGTTTAACAGTGTATTTAAATTTTGTTCTACATTTGATGTACACGAAAACAGGTAAGCTGTTCTTGTGAAAGATGTGAAAGCATTTGCTGATGCCCCTTGTTTACTAAACAATTGGAAAGCATCGTGATCTTCTTTTTCAAATAATTTATGCTCAAGAAAATGAGCAATTCCATCAGGCACACGAATCATTTCTTCTTTATCTAGTGGTACGAATGTATTATCCATAGAACCATATTTTGTCGTAAACGTTGCAAATGTTTTATTAAATCCTCGCTTCGGTAAAATATATACATCTAATCCATTAGGAAGTTTTTCATAATAGAGTGTCTCTTTTAATTGCTCATAAACAATTTTCTCCATTTATTCTCCCTCCGTTCCATGTAAAAAGTAAATTGTATCTAATTCAATATTTTTAGCAACTTTCACAATCTCTTCTTTCGTCACACTTTCAATACCTGTAAGCCATTCTTCAACAGGACGCGTACGGTCTGAAATAATACCATGATACAGCATTTCCACAAATCCGCGCGGCGTATCAATCGCCTCTAATATTTGATTTTGAATAACACTTTTTGTTTGATGCATCTCTTCTTCAGAAAAATCACCATTTTGCATCGCCAACAGTTGTTCTTTAATAATCTCAACTGCTTTTTCATAATTTTTCGCTTCGATTCCTGACATGACAAACAATAAGCCTTTATGACTTTCAAAGCGGGATGCTGCATAGTACGCTAAACTATTTTTTTCGCGAACATTAACGAATAACTTTGAATGAGAAAATCCTCCAAACAATCCATTGAACAATTGCAGTGCAAAATAATCTTCGTCTTTATACGTAATAAACGTACGATAACCGATGTGTAATTTACTTTGTTTTAATTCTTGTTTTTCAACAACTTCTTTTTCTTCATTATTTCTCTTATGAAGAAGTACATTTCGCTCTCTCACAGGACGTGCTGAAATAGAAAAATACTTACTTACAAGATCAACTGCATTTTCTGAAATATCACCAATAATGTATAGATCCATTTCGTCTTCCGCTAACACTTTTTGATAATATTGATACAAACTTTCATTTGTAATAGATGCAACACTCTCTTTTTTTCCATTTGCACTTAATCGATACGGTTCTACTTTGCACATTTCTTCAATTAAACGCTCGTTTGCATAGCGCATTTTATCATCATACGTAGCTTCAATTCGTTGCAAGAGCGCTCTCTTTTCACTTTCTACGATAGAAGGTAAAAAACTGTTCCCCTCTGTTGCTGGATGTAAAACGATATCCGATAACATAGAAAGCGCTTTTTCAAATAACGGTGGTGCATCACGTAAATATACTTCATTTGCAATGTCTACATAAATAGAGATGATATGGTCTTCTCCCTTTTTACTTACATCTACTGCCAAAGAAGATCCGTATAATTCTTCTAAATATTGACGAAGACGAATTACAGAAGGAAGCTTTTCTGTCGCACTTTGCAATACGTATGGCAATAGGGCACGCTCTGTCACCGTCTCCTCATTTAAAGGTGCTTTCAAACGAAATACAAAAGTATTTGTTTTATATTTATCAGTTGGAATAATATGTACTCGTAAACCACCTAACTCATGTAACTGTTGTTCCATCAGTTTCATTTATAGCCCTCCTTTACGTATATAGGAATATTCCTCTTCAATATACAGTTTTTAGAAATGAAAAATCAACTTTTCTTCCTCACTATACTTACATTCGACTCTTTCTAAAAACTGTAATATGTAAGGAACATAGTAAAATTCCGTATTACATATATTCTATGTAAAAAAGCCCGCACTAATGTGCGAGCTTTTTTATACTTATCGTTTTCCTTTTTCATAAGGAGTTCCTAATGCTTTCGGAGCTTCAGAACGACCTACAAAACCAACAAGCGCTAATATTGTGAATACATATGGTAATATCGTTAATAAAACACTTGGGATTTGATCTAATACAGGAATTGTTCCACCTGTTACACTAAGAGATTGCGCAAAACCAAAGAATAGAGCTGCACCTAGTGCGCCTAGTGGATTCCACTTTCCAAAAATCATAGCAGCTAAAGCTAAGAAACCTTGTCCTGTAATCGTTGCCCCTGAGAAGTTATTAGAAATTGACATTGCAAAAATCGCTCCACCAATTCCAGCAAACACTCCTGATATACAGACTCCAATATAGCGCATTTTATATACGTTAATCCCCATCGTATCCGCTGCCATTGGGTGTTCACCAACAGCACGTAGACGAAGACCAAACGGTGTTTTATAAATAACATACCAAACAACGAATGCTAAAATAATGGCAATATACGACGTTATTGGTACGTTCGAGAAAAATATTTTCCCTAAAACTGGAATATCCGAAAGGCCTGGAATATCAATCTTTTCAATACGATACTGAATAAAGTCAGTCTGTCCTTTATCAAAAATCTTCTTAATTGCAAATACTGTTAAACCAAGAGATAAAAAGTTAATCGCTACACCACTTACAACTTGATCCGCTCGGAATGTAATAGAGGCTACCGCATGAAGTAATGCAAATAATCCACTACCAATTGCCGCAAATAATAACGCAATCCATGGAGTCATCGTTCCCCAAGTATCACCCATTAATAAATTTGTAACTACTCCAATAAATGCACCAAATAGCATTAGTCCTTCCAATCCGATATTTACAACACCCGATCGTTCACTAAATACACCACCTAATGCTGTGAAAATTATAGGTGCTGATGTATATAACGTACCCGTCACAAGAATGGCTAATATATCTAAAAAGCTCATTTATTTCCCCTCCTTGCTCATGCGTGTAAGCGCCCATCTTAACACATAACTACATGCAACAAAGAAGATGATACATGCAATAATTACATTAATAAGCTCTGATGGTACATCTGCCTCAAAGTTCATTTGAGGGGAAGCACTTTTCAAACCACCAAATAATAAAGCTGAAAGGATTATACCAAACGGATTATTCCCTCCAAGTAATGCTACAGCAATCCCGTCAAATCCTACTCCTGTAAACGAAGACATCGCTGTCATACTCTGGAATGTTCCTAATCCTTCCATCGCTCCACCAATCCCCGCAAATGCACCAGCAATTGTCATGGAGAATACTACATTACGAGAAACTTTCATACCTGCATATTGAGAAGCATGCTGATTAAATCCTACCGACTTTAATTCGTAACCTAAAGTTGTTCTATCTAATAAGAACCACATTAAAATAGCGATTAAAATTGCTACAATAATTCCCCAGTGTAGACGTGAACCATCAGTAATAGAAGCAAGCCAGTCTGAAGATAGTGACGCACTCTCTTTAATATCATACGTTTTGTCATTACCCGCATGTAAGAAACGCTTAATAATGTCATATGTTACATACAACGCGATATAGTTCATCATAATGGTTACAATAACTTCATTCACTTGAAACTTCCCTTTTAAATATCCCGGAATGAAGCCCCAAATTCCGCCTACCAATGCTGCGAATAAAATAGATAATGGAATATGAAGGAAAGCTGGTAGTGAGACTGCATAACCGAACCAAACCGCCGCAAGCCAACCAACTAACAATTGACCCTCTACCCCGATATTAAATAAACCTGTACGAAATGCAAACGCCACCGATAAACCAGCAAGAATAAGCGGTATCATTGTACGAAGCGTTTCACCAATCGCACTTGCGCTACCGAACATACCTGTCCAAAGTGCACTATAACCAACAATTGGGTCATAGCCACTAACTAGCATTACAATTGCTCCTACAAGTAAGCCGAAAATAACGGATAGTACTGGGACTAAAATATTTATCGTTCGCTCTGTTAAAAGTTTTTTAGCCATTGGTACCCACCTGCTCCTTCTTTGTTCCTCCAGCCATTAACAATCCAAGCTGTTGTTCATTCGTTTCTTTCGCATCAACTATTGCTACAATTTTCCCTTCATAAATAACAGCAATTCGATCGCTAACATTTAAGATTTCATCTAACTCTAGTGATAAAAGTAATACACCTTTTCCTTTATCCCTTTGCTCTATTAATCTCTTATGAATAAATTCAATTGCTCCTACATCTAAACCACGTGTTGGCTGTGCCGCGATTAATAAATCTGGATCACGGTCTACTTCACGTGCAATAATTGCTTTTTGTTGATTCCCCCCAGATAGAGCTCGTGCTAACGTTTGCTCACTAGGTGTACGTACATCAAACTGTTCAATAAGAGCCTTTGCTTTTTCTGTAATTTTGCTGAAATTTAAAATCCCTTTCTTTGAAAACGGATTTTTATAGTACGTTTGCAGAACTATATTATCTCTAACAGAAAAATCAAGAACGAGTCCGTGTTTATGACGATCTTCTGGAATATGACCAATTCCCTCTTCTGTTATTCTTCTAACAGGCCAATTTGTTATTTCTTTTCCTCTAATTGCAATAGAACCTGACTCAACTTTTCGTAAACCAGTAATTGCTTCTATTAATTCACTTTGTCCGTTTCCATCAATTCCTGCAATCCCAACAATTTCCCCCGCACGAACAGTTAAGTCAAGGCCTTTTACAGCAGGTAGTTGACGTGCATCGTGAACAACAAGGTTTGCAATTGAAAGTACCTCTTCTTTTGGCTTCGCGTCTATTTTTTCTGTTTTAAAATTCACTTGACGTCCGACCATTAATTCTGCAAGTTTATTTTCATCCGTATTTGCAACGTCAACCGTTCCAATCCCTTTTCCTTTACGAATAATCGTACAACGATCGCAAACTTCCATAATTTCTTTCAACTTATGTGTAATTAGAACAATAGATTTTCCTTCTTGCACAAGCTTTTTCATAATTTGAATTAGCTCATGAATTTCTTGTGGTGTTAACACAGCTGTCGGTTCATCAAATATTAAAATTTCTGCACCGCGGTAAAGAGTTTTCAAAATCTCAACACGCTGTTGCATACCAACTGAAATATCCTGTATTTTCGCATATGGATCTACAGCTAAGCCGTATTGTTCAGACAGTTTTTGAATTTCCTTCGCAGCTTCCTCAACAGCAATTTTCCCTTTTTTCTTCGGTTCATTTCCGAGAATAATATTCTCTGTAACTGTAAAATTATGAACAAGCATAAAGTGCTGATGAACCATTCCAATACCAAGGTCATTTGCCACATTCGGATTGGTAATGTTTACAGACTTTCCTTTAATTTTAATTTCACCTTGTTCTGGTTGGTACAAACCAAATAGTACATTCATCAATGTGGATTTCCCTGCACCATTTTCTCCAAGTAAAGCATGTATCTCACCCTGTTTTACTTGCAGCGTAATATCATCATTCGCTACAATGCCTGGGAATACTTTCGTAATATTATTCATTTCAATTACGTATTCCATTGTGTTCCTCCTTTTAACAGGGAACATTCCCCTATTACACTATTAACTTATTAAGCAATTCGGAAGTTTTATACATACAAAGGTTAGTTCTATGAACTAACCTTTGCTATTTCTCTATTTATTTTTTTAGAGAAGCTTCATATTCTTTATACTCTTTATCTGTAGCCGGTACTTTAATTTCACCGTCTGTAATTTTCTTTTCAAATTCTTCTACTTTTGTTAAAATTTCAGGGTTAACTTTTTTCACGTTATCAGTTGTTTTTGAAATACCAATACCGTCATCTTTTAAGCCAAACGCTTCAATTTTTCCACCTTTTAACTTTCCATCTTTTGCTTCTTTAGCTACTTTTTCTACAGCTACATCAACGCGTTTTATCATTGAAGTTAATGTTACATTTTCAGGCATACCTTCTTGATGTTGGTCACGGTCAACACCGATTACCCAAACATTTTCACCTTTTTTCTTACGGTTTTTCGCTTCAGTGAACACACCGTTACCTGTACCACCAGCAGCATGATAAATTACATCTACACCTTGACCGTACATTGCTGAAGCAAGAACTGTACCTTTTTCAGGTTTATCAAATGCTTCTGCATATTCAGATACGATTTCAATGTTTGGGTTTACTGCCTTTGCACCAGCTTTAAATCCATTTTCAAATTTACTAATTAAATCACTTTTCATTCCACCAACAAATCCTACTTTATTCGATTTTGTTGACATAGCTGCTACCGCACCTACAAGGAATGATCCCTCATGATCTTTAAATGTAATGCTCGTTACGTTCGGTGCATCTACAACAGTATCTACGATTGCAAATTGTTGTTTTGAAGATTCTTTTGCTACTTCTTTAATTGCACCCTCTAATTTATAACCAATTCCGAATGTTAAATCATATTTATCTTTTGAGAATTTTTTTAAATTCGGAATATAATCAGCTTCTTTTTCAGACTGAAGGTAACGATAATTTGTCTTTTCTTTTAAACCATTATCTTTACCAAACTTTTGTAACCCTTCCCAAGAAGATTGATTAAATGACTTATCATCAACGCCCCCAACATCCGTTACGAGACCAACCTTGAAGTCTTTATTGTCTTTCGTGTCTTTCTTATCACTGCTCGCCTTATCCGAGTTACCACATGCACCTAAAACTGTACTTGCTGCTAATGTTAATGATAATAAAAGGCCTGCTTTTTTCTTCATACTAGAAACCCCTCCAAAAATGATATATGTTTATTTATTCTTACGCTGCTGTCCCTTACTTCTTGCTGTCACCTCCCTAAAAAGGAATTTTCCTACATACGCTTTCTTAATACGTGGAAGCTAAATTTATCAGCTCTAAAGTAATTGATAGAATATAAGATTGGCTCATCATTTTGATCATAGTGCATTTGTTTCAATACTAGCAGTGCTGTTTCTGGCTCACATTCTAAAATCGGTGAGATTTTCGGATGATAACCAATTGGCTCGATATGAGCAACCGCATATGTTATGCGCTTATGCGTGTTATTATGTATCACCGTTAGTAACGATTCTTCATTGTAACCCGATAAATCTGGCAATATTTCTTTTGCAAGTTTATCGATACAATATACAACAGGTTCCCCATCTGCTGTACGTACACGCTCAATCATCACTGCATTAAAACCATCTTCACTATTAAACTTCTCTTTTTCTTCTTCTGTTAAACTTGTTGTAGATGATGATAAAAAGATAGTTCCTGGTGTTTTCCCCACACTAGAAATCATATCTGTAATACTAGAAAGTTGTTCAATCCCTGAAGAAAATAACGGCTTGGCATTTACAAATGTTCCTACACCATGTCTACGAATGACAACATTTTCTTCTTCTAAAATACGCAGTGCTTCCCTTAAAGTCGCTCTACTTACGCCAAGTTCTTTCGCTAAATCAAACTCTGATGGTAGCTTCTGTCTTTCTTTGTAAGCTCCATCTTTAATTTTTTCTTTGATGTGATCAATCACCCGTAAATATAGGTGACGACTATCGGATTTTACTGACATAAGACTCCCCCGCATTTCAATTATTCGACCTCTGATGTAAGACTTCTTTTCTCTTTTTTCAACTTACAACATAATAAAATCACTAAATACTAAAAATAAGCATAATTGTCGAATAAATATTAATAATTTTTTAAGATGAAATTTTCACTCTTTACCGCATAAAAAAAACTTTGCACCATAAACATTCCTCATTTCGAGAAAAAGTTCGGCACAAAGATCTCTTACATCCTTTGTTACACACTTTTCCCCTCATAGTCCAGCAATTCATGGTTGCCAGGTAGAAACTTATGGACCTTATCTCCAAGATTATATGAGGCAGTGATTCTTTTCGAAGTAATCTTACCACTTGCTCCCATACGTGTCAACAAAATTTAACATTTTTCTACATTAAATATCGAACGTTCACAAAAAACCACACCAAAGTATTCGTATTCTAAAGAATCACTTTAAATGTAAGCCCTTTCTTTATCGCTGAATATAGTATATAACAAAACCAGTATATAAAAAAGCCTAATTGTAAAAACAATTAGGCTTTTTTTATGAACTTTTTTCTTGCACATCATTAATGAGCACTTCTCGTGGTTTACTACCTTCATACGGACCTACTACACCATTCATTTCCATTGCATCAATTAAACGGGCAGCTCGCGTATAACCAACTCTAAACCTACGTTGCAACATAGAAACAGATGCTGTTTGCATTTCTACTACGAGCTGAACTGCTTCATCATATAGTTCATCTTCTACTTCCTGCTTCGTATCAGGAACGTCTTGCGGAATCATATCTTCTTGATATTGCGCTTTTTGCTGACCAATAACATATTCTACAACTCTCTCAACTTCATCATCTGATAAAAATGCACCTTGTACACGTACAGGCTTGGATGCACCAATTGGTATAAACAGCATATCTCCTCGACCTAGTAGTTTCTCTGCACCACCACCGTCAAGAATTGTACGAGAATCTGTTTGAGAAGATACCGCGAATGCAATACGTGATGGGATATTCGCTTTAATAACTCCCGTAATAACATCAACTGATGGACGCTGCGTTGCAATAATTAAATGAATACCAGCCGCACGGGCCATTTGTGCTAAGCGCATAATTGCATCCTCTACATCCGATGAAGCAACCATCATTAAATCTGCTAACTCGTCCACAATTACTACAATATAAGGTAATTCCGGTTGTTTCGCTTCCGATTGACTATTATGTTCTTTAATATGATCATTGTATCCTTCAATATTACGCGTGCCACTATGAGCAAATAACTCATAACGACGTTCCATTTCACTCACGACTTTTTTCAAAGCTTGTGATGCTTTTTTTGGATCAGTTACAACTGGTGTTAATAAGTGAGGCACACCGTTATATACATTTAACTCTACCATTTTCGGATCAATCATCATTAATTTTACTTCATGTGGTTTTGCACGCATTAAAATACTAACAATAATACCGTTAATACATACACTTTTCCCGCTACCTGTCGCACCAGCTACTAGTAAATGGGGCATTTTATTTAAACGGGCTAATACAGCTTCACCTGTAATATCTCGTCCAAGACCAATTAACAACTTCTCTTCCGGATGATTATTAGCCTTAGAATCAAGAACCTCTCTAAGCGTTACCATAGAAACTTCTGAGTTCGGAACTTCAATCCCTACAGCTGATTTCCCGGGAATAGGTGCTTCAATACGAATGTCTTTCGCAGCTAAAGCAAGTGCTAAATCATCACTTAAACCGACGATTTTGCTTACCTTTACTCCCATATCAGGATACACTTCATATTTTGTAACTGCAGGACCTCTATGTACTTTTGTTACTTTCGCTTTCACTCCAAAACTTTGGAATGTACGTTCTAATTTACGAGCATTCTCATAAATTTCTGCATTTTCATTTGTAACTTGCTTATTCTTAGGAAATTTTAATATATCAATTGCAGGAAGCTTGTAATCTTTATTTTCTACATTTGAAAATTGCATTGGCGGGGCACTTGTTTCCGCCTCTAAAGATTCTACAATCTTTTCTCCACGCTTTTTCTTAGATTCTTCAACAGGCGGAGCCTCTTCAATAGACGGTGAAGTTATCAACTCTGCTTCCTGTTCTTCACGAATTCGTTTATCCTCTTCTTCATTTACTGGATAATTCTCAGTGAAATTCGAAATTATTGGAGGGTCAATTGAGATTTCTTCCATCGGCTCAATAATTTCTTCTTGTTCTGCAGCACGTTTGCTCCTTGTGCTTCTTGTTGTTTTTTTCTTTTCTGTTTGTTCAGCCGTCCTTTTGGATCTCCAATCTTTATAATCCCCTTGCATTACTTCAAGTTGACTTCTAAGAATTCTTCCTACAGGGGCAAGTACTTCCCCAATATGCTTATTTGTTATACAAAGTATGCCGAGAATCACTAAAATAATGCCAATAATATAAGCACCTACTTCATCAAATAAGAAGTAACATGTCGCGAACATAAGCGCCCCAAACATACCACCGCCTAAATGAACGCTATCTGGACCCTTTTTCATTTCAAGAAAGAAGTTATCTTTCGTACTCACAATAACAGACGTATTTTGCACTGCTCCATCTTTCGTAAGAAGGTTAAATAATGTAATATGACTAAACATTAATATCGCCAATACTATTAAATAAAAACCGATTAACCGTTTATTTAAAAGGTTCGGCCATCCACGTTTGATAACGAACGAAACCGATAAAGCTATTACACCTAACACACCAATTATGTACCACTCACCAAAGAAGAAGCGAAAAAATAACACAAACGATTTCCCTACAACGCCTAGCTGTAAAATCGTAATGATTGAAAGTGCAAAAAGAGTTAAACCGACGATTTCATAATACAAAGTTGGCTTTATCGTGCGTCTTGCTTTTGCCTTCGTCCCTCTTTGCTTTTGTTTTGCCATTTCTTCACCCCGTGTTCTACATATAAGTAGGAACTTCCTAAAAAAAACTATACTTATATGTCTGTTTTCTCTATTTTTTCAGGTCTTATCTCTTCTATTTTTACACTTCTTGTAAATTGTTAAATAAACAGAAGAAAGCAGCCCTCTCATGGCTGCTCAACCGTCTTGTTTTTTATATTATACCATAGCTTCTAAACAAAATCCTTCTTTTTGCTAAAAGGTTATTTTCTGGCCAGGCTCAAATTCTAAGTAGTGAAGCGGATCCGTACTTAACACACGTACAATAGAATAACACCCATGTTCTTCTTCAGAAACCATTAATTCAACACCGTTTATATTTACAACTTTTTGGCTTTCACATTGCGAATAATCGGCTGGATATACAAGTTGCTCTGGCATAATTGTATATAAAATCATTGTAACATTGTCCCTTCTGTACTATCATCTCCGTGAGCATCTATTAATTCGTTTAATTTTCGGATCGCATTTCCAATACCACCGACATCATCTATAAGACCATACTTCACTGCATCTCCACCAATTACATTCGTCCCAATATCTCGCGTCAAATTCCCTTTCGCAAACATAAGCTCTTTAAAACGATCTTCCGTTACTTTTGAATGCTTCGTCACAAATCGTATGACTCTTTCTTGCATTTTATCTAAATACTCAAATGTTTGCGGCACACCGATTACAAGACCTGTTAGACGAATGGGATGAATTGTCATCGTCGCAGTTTCCGCAATAAATGAATAATCCGTAGAGACGGCAATTGGTACACCGATAGAATGTCCCCCACCCAGAACAAGAGATACCGTTGGCTTCGAAAGCGAAGCTACCATCTCAGAAATTGCTAGCCCTGCTTCAACGTCACCTCCAACTGTGTTTAATATTAAAAGCAAACCTTCAATTTTCGGATTTTGTTCTATCGCAACAATTTGCGGAATAATATGCTCATATTTTGTTGTTTTATTTTGCGGTGGCAACTGAACATGACCTTCCACCTGCCCAATGATTGTTAAACAATGAATACGCGATTCATTCATTTGCGGTACATTCGTTTGTCCAAGTTGTTGAATTTTTTCCACTATTGAAGCTTCTTTCCCAGTTTCTTTCGGCTCAGCCTCTTTCCCTTCATTTGTATAACGATCACGTTCTGTCATATCGCATCCCCTTTCACTCGTATATAACTATTATTTCTTAAGTTATAAATTTCATTCGATAGAGTTAAAAAAGAAAAAAGATCACCCGTAAAGGTGATCTTTTTTATACTTCCATAATAATCGGTAAAATCATAGGTTTTCTCTTTGTCTCTTCGTACAAGAACTGTCCTAATAATTCACGAATATTTTGTTTTAACATAGACCATTCAATTGAATACTCTTTAATCGATTGCTCAACAATCATACGTACAATCTCTGTAGAGCGGTCAATTAACGCTTCTGATTCACGAACATACACAAAACCACGTGAAATGATTTCTGGACCAGAGATAATTTTCTTTTCATCTTTACCAAGTGTTACAACAACTACTAATATTCCATCTTGAGATAACATTTTTCTATCTCGAAGAACGATATTACCAACGTCACCTACACCTAATCCATCAATTAACACATTACCAGCCTGTACTTTGCCAACTAAGTTTGCTTCATCGTCACCAAAAGCAATCACATCGCCTTTTTCTACGATAAAGATATTCTCTCTTGCAATACCTACATCTTCAGCTAAATATGCATGTGCTTTTTGCATACGAAACTCACCATGTACGGGTACAAAATATTTCGGTTTCATTAAATTTAACATTAATTTTAATTCTTCTTGGCTACCGTGACCTGAAACGTGAACTTTTCTTTCACCATAATAAACAACCTCAGCTCCAGCTCTAAATAACAAGTCAATAATTTTCGATACAGATATTTCATTACCCGGTATTGGAGAAGCCGCAATAATAACCGTATCACCTTTACGAATTGAAATTTGTTTATGAGCTTGCTTCGCCATTCTAGAAAGGGCTGCCATCGGTTCACCTTGGCTACCTGTCGTTAAAATAGCTACCTTTTTCTCTGGGAAATTATCTACTTCTTGTAGTGAAATAACCATACCTTCTGGAACATCTAAATAACCAAGACGTCTTGCGATATCTACTACTTTCACCATACTACGTCCTACAACCGCTACTTTTCGCCCTGTTTCAGCAGCTGCATCAAATACTTGTTGAATACGATGTACATTCGATGCAAATGAAGCAACAATAATACGTCCTTCTGCGCCGTAGAACACTTTAGAAATTTCTACACCAACTTCTTTTTCAGAACCTGTATAGCCTGGACGCTCAGCATTTGTACTATCAGATAATAAGCATAGTACGCCTTCATTTCCGATTTGTGCCATTTTCCCAAGGTCTGCTCCACTATTTCCAATTGGAGTTTGATCGAATTTAAAGTCTCCTGTATATACGATAGCACCTTTTGATGTATGGAAACAAACACCAACAGAATCTGGAATACTATGTGTCGTTCCAAAGAATGACACTGTTGTAGTATTAAACTCTACTGTTGAATTTGAGTCGATTGTTTTTAAGTCTACACGGCCTAACATACCCGCTTCGCCAAGTTTTTCTTGTATAAGTCCTACTGTTAATTTCGTTGCATACACTGGAATAGATAATTTACGAAGTACGTAAACAATACCACCAATATGATCTTCATGACCGTGAGTAATAAATAAACCTTTTACTCGCTCTTGGTTTTCCACTAAATATGTAATATCAGGAATAACGATATCAATTCCAAACATTTCATCTCCTGGGAACATTAACCCTGCATCTACAATAAAGATTTCAGAATCAATTTCAACACAGTACATGTTTTTCCCGATTTCACCTACTCCACCAAGAGCAAATACTTTAACAGACTCATTCTCTTTTCTCTTCATGTTGTTGCCTGGTTTAAAAATCTTTCAAACACTGATTTCACTAAAATTGTAGAGACACCAGGGGAAACTCTACAACCACCATATATTCACCGTCCAAGACGAATGTCCTTACCGTTATGCGATATCATGTCCTTGTTTATTTTTTAAACCAGGTTTCACCTCTCTTTCATTATATAAATCAAATATCTTATTCGATATGATATGAAAATGTAATCAAATTATAATTTTTACCAATTTTGCTAAGCATACCCGTACTAAGCTACTTAGCCATATTATACCTGATACAAGAAATAGAACACAAGTTAAATCGTGCGAAAGAATAGGTAAAAGAATGGAATATCACCAAAAGTATCGAACTTATTTACTTCGATTTTATACTCCATATTAGTTTGAAGAAATAGCCATAAATAGGCTAAATTAATTTCATAATATGGATTTTCAAGACTTATTTTTCTAGAATCGAATAAAAACACTTACAAACTGGAGTTTTTTTATGAATTACGTCATATTTGAGGGAATTTCTCTAAAAAACAGAATCGGTAGTTTACTACGTTTATACAAATGTTCATTCTATAATAACTATGATTTTTTGATTCATTTAAAGGGGTACGATTATTTTCTTATACATGTTGCAATTCATACTGAAGAAGCGGTTAAATGATCCTATAAGAACACATATAGGTAAGAAAAGAGCGGAAAGATTTTCTTACCATAAAAAAATGACCTAGTTCTACACTAGGTCATTTTTTATTAACGAGGGATAGATTGCATAACAGATTGTAACGTTACTCTTTCTTCTTCTGTTAATGGAAGAAGTGGTAAACGTACAGAGCCTACATCTAATCCAACCATTTGTAACGCTGTTTTTACTGGCGTTGGGCTTGGCGCCATAAATAATGAATCCGTTACTCTTACAAGTAATTGATGTAATTTTTGCGCCTTTTTAAATTCTCCTGCTTGGAATGCTGCAATCATTTCTTGCATTTCATTTCCGATAACATGAGATGCTACAGAAACGATACCTTTCGCTCCAACTGCCATAGCTGGTAACGTTAAACCATCATCACCGCTGTATACCGCAAAGTCGTCCGCTGTTTTTTCAATGATTTCTGTCATTGTTAACACATCGCCGCCTGCATCTTTAATCGCAACAATGTTTTCTATTTCTGATAAACGAACAACTGTATCAACGGAGATTTGTACAATAGATCGTCCTGGAACGTTATATAGCATAACCGGAAGCGGCGTGCTTTCAGCAATTGCTTTAAAATGCTGATACATTCCTTCTTGACTCGGTTTGTTATAATACGGTGCTACTAGCATTACTGCATCAACACCAACCTCTGTTGCCTTTTTAGTTAAGTCAATAGAAGCATGCGTATTATTACTACCTGTTCCAGCGATTACGGGCACCCTTTTATCGACAACAGATACGACATGGCGATATAACGCTACTTTTTCTTCTGAAGTTAATGTAGGAGATTCTCCTGTCGTTCCTCCTACCACGATTGCTGTTGTACCGTTATCTATTAAATAATTTACCAATTTCGTTGTCTTCGCAAAATCGATATTTCCGTTTTTATCAAACGGAGTTACCATCGCGGTTGCAATTGTCCCAAAATCTATCATGGTCTCACTCCTTATTGTTCCAGTTGCTTTTCTTTTGAAAGCTCAAACGCACTATGTAATGCATTTACAGCCTCCACTAAATCCGTTTCTTTTACAAGAACCCAAATTGTTGTATGGCTATCTGCCGATTGCAGAATTTGAATACCTTTTTCCGCTAAAGCTGTAACGATTTTCGCAGTAACCCCTGGGTATCCTGCCATTCCAGCTCCTACAATAGATACTTTTGCACAATGTTCTGTCACAATTGGCTCATATCCAAGGTTTTTTAATAATTCAACTGCACGACTTGATACACTATCACTCACCGTATAAGCTACCCCGGTAGGTGAAATATTAATTAAATCGACACTGATTCCTTCATTCGCCATTTCTTTAAACACATGCTGTTGCAAATCATATGCTGTTTCTTTTGCAAGCACTTTAATTTGCGTCACATTTGACACATGAGCGATACCTGTAACAGGCCGTTCTTCTACATCACGGCCTTTTGTAGCACCGTCCGATGCTGAAATAAGCGTACCTTCACTATCAGAATACGTAGAACGTACACGAAGTGGTACTTTTGCATGCATCGCAATTTCCACTGCACGTGGATGAACAACTTTTGCACCTTGATATGCCATGTTACAAATTTCATTGTACGTTACCGTTTGAAGATGACGTGCATCTTTTACAATGCGAGGATCCGCAGTCATAACACCTTCTACATCTGTGAAGATATCGATGTATTCAGCATGAAGCGCAACACCTAACGCTGAAGCTGAAGTATCGCTACCTCCGCGTCCAAGTGTTGTCGTATCACCTTTTTTCGTTTGTCCTTGGAATCCTGTAACTACGATTACATCTACATTTTCTAATTCTTCATGTACACGATCGCAATTCATTTCAATAATCTTAGCATTCGTAAAATCCTCATTTGTTACAAAACCAGCTTGTGCACCATTTAATGCCGCTGCTTTTATACCGTTCTCATTTAACATGTTAGAGAAGACGATTGCTGAGATTAATTCTCCGCATGATAATAATAAATCTTGCTCACGATTAGAAATGCGAGATTCCTCTTGATTTACAAGACTTAACAAAGTATCAGTTGCATATGGTTCACCTTTACGGCCCATAGCAGATACGACAGTAACTACTTTATAACCCGCATCTAGCGATTTTTTTATATGATGAAGCGCATGCTTACGTCCATTTTCATCACGTACGGATGTGCCACCAAATTTTTGAACAATAATTTTCATATTTTGCACCTTCTCTTAGCCGTTTACACTAATTGTAATTTTACTAAGCGCTCTGCAATTTGAACAGAATTCCATGCAGCGCCTTTTAATAAGTTATCAGATACGACCCAAAGATGGAATCCTTTATCGTTATTTAAATCTTTACGGATTCTTCCAACGAATACTTCGTTTTTACCTACTGCAGTAGCTGGCATTGGATATAACTGCTCTTCTGGATTATCTTGCAGAACGATACCTTCCGCATTTGCAAGTAAGCTCTTGAATTCTTCTACTGTTACACCTTCTTTTTCTACTTCGATGTAAACAGACTCAGAGTGACCTGATACAACTGGTAAACGTACACATGTTGCCGCTACTTCTAATTCAGGCATATGCATAATTTTTTTCGTTTCATTAATCATTTTCATTTCTTCAAACGTAAATCCATTATCTTGGAATTTATCAATCTGTGGAATCGCGTTGAAAGCAATTTGGAAATGTTTCTTATCACCTGATACAGGTAAAACATTCGCCTTTACTTCTTCACCATTTAAAATTGCTTGTGATTGTTCATGAAGTTCTTCAATCGCTGCCGCACCAGCACCTGATACAGCTTGATATGTGGAAACGATTACTCGTTTTAAACCATATTGCTGACGAACTGGCTCAAGAGCTACTACCATTTGAATTGTAGAACAGTTTGGATTTGCAATAATACCATTATGTTCTTTTAAGTCGTTTTCATTTACTTCAGGTACAACAAGTGGCACGTTTTCTGTCATACGGAATGCACTTGTATTATCAACAACAATCGCACCGCGTTTTGCTGCTTCTGGCGCTAATTGTTTTGATACAGATCCACCAGCACTAAATAGTGCGATATCTACTCCTTCAAAACTTTCAGGAGTTGCCTCTTGAACTGTAAATTCTTCGCCTTTAAATACAAGTTTCTTACCTGCAGATCGTTTAGATGAAAGTAACGTTAACTTCCCGATTGGAAATTCTCGTTTCTCTAAAGTATTTAACATTTGTTCACCAACTGCGCCGGTTGCTCCAACTACAGCGACATGAAAAGTTTTTTGCTTTTCCATCACTATGCCCCTTTCTAGATACCAATCCTTCTATAACTTAGAATTAGAAGGAGTATACAATACCCCTTCTAATCTTAATAACGTTAATTTTATCATATTCTACAGTAAGAATGATGGTTTCATCAAAAATTGTCCGTTTTTTTTCGTTTTTTAATTCATATATCTGAATTTTTCTACGACAACCGGTTGCAATTGCTTTCCTTGTAGCGCTTCTAATACTGTATCTTCCAGCAATTCCATGCGAGCTACCATTGAGTTCGGTTTTTTTTCTGGTGCATCTTGACCGAATGGGACGAAGTAGATGTTTTTTGTTGCCATTAGGCGCATGAGGTTGACGCCAACATGGTAGCAACAATGAAAATGTGTAGTTTTTTCATTACCTTCTATTATATATGTAAACAACATGAGAAATTAAATTTGTTTAATTATCTAAATTGTATACATAAATCATTAGCATCAATTTATTACTTTCCCATTAGTGTTTTACCTCTACGTTATACTACATTACCTATTGAGAACTATAACAAACACATATGTTGTAAAATACATTTTTTTTGAGGAAACTTTAACCATTTATTGTTATAATCATATCTGCAATATTTTCCCAGGAGGGTTCCTATAAAGAACAATAGGATAATGGACATACATACTAGACACTCCCCTTCTTTAATACGTTCATAGAAATATAGAAAGGGTTTATACGATGGGACAATTTCAAAGTAATTTTCAATCGGCACAACAAATCGCTACGCAGATGAGAGCAGCGTCGGATACCATCCAAAGTGCAACAAATCGTTCTATAACAAAAGCGACGCGTACTACGCTATCTGTTAATTCCAAAGCACAACAGGCGAACCAACAAGCTTTAGATTTAACGAAACAATTTTCCGCGGCCTTTCAACAAGCGGTCGATAATATTCATTCGGTAGCCAAAGAGTTTGAGAGAATGGATCACGAGCTTCACAACACTTTTCGCTAATGTGACCACCTTCGTAAAGATAAAACGGTAGGAGGAAAAAGATGGATCGAGATATCGAAAACCAAATCAAACAGTTAAATCAAAAGTTACGAAATGTATTTGAAGAACAGGACCGAAATCAATCCGCGATTCAAACTCAGGAACAAGGGGAAGCAGATTTTCACGAGTGGAAAGGTCGAAGTAATCGCTTATTTAACCGTATTTTAGAAACTTGGCACAACGATAGGGAATTATCTCATTTTTTTATGAATATCCGTCAAGAAGCACAACACATTGAGCGAAAACTTACATTCGAATTGGAAAATCAAAAAGAAACATTGCTTAAAGAAAGACGAGACCTTAGTAATTTAGAAAACGACCTTTCCTATCAGCAACAACAATTAGCAAGGGAGGTCAATGCATGAGTTTAAATATGTATTTGGGAGAAGTACAGAATCAGACTCAAAGCATGAACGCTATATGTACCGCTACCATTCAAGGTATGGAACAAGCCATTCAGTCGATTGACGCTTTTGCAATTGATACTGTTCTACAAGGACAAACATATAGCAGTGCAAAAGCATTCTTTGCACAAACCTTTCGTCCTTTAGCACAAGGTATCATTTATTTATGTGAAGAATTAATTCGTCAAAATGATGCATTCCCAAATGATTTTCAATCAAAAGTCGCTTCGACAGATGTTATCGAACAAGAAATAAGAGAACAAATACAGGAAATCAATCAATCGATTGCAAGTATAGAAGCAATAAATGTAGCTATACCAATGCCTGGAATAGACGCAATTGTGGCTGTTTTATTTGCGATGAGAAAAAAACTTGAAGAAAAACTAGAGCATCTATATGAATTCAATTATACATCCAGTAATAACTACAGCACAGCCCTTCAACTAGCAGCTAGTATTGCTACTGGTCTTACCGAAGTTCAAAGTGGAAAAGGATTTAGTCCTGCAAGTGGTACATTTAGTACACAAGGATTAAATATGGAATGGTCGGGGCCTATTCAAGCAATTACAGAAAGTAAAGCTCGTAAAGCACAAATTGAAAAAGCAATTGCTTTACGAGAACAAGAAGCCAATAGACCATGGTATGAAAAAACAGCTATCAGTACTTGGGAATTTATGAAAGAATTTTTTCAAGGCGCTGGCAGTGCAGCTTTCGAAAGCGTTATTGGAATCGAATCACCTGATAATGATGAATTAGAAAGCAAGTTAACTTATCAAGCGGGAAGGTTCACGGGAAATGTTATAGCAGGAGCGGCATCCATTATAGAAATTCTAGAAGGTCTTACCGTCATAGGCGGCTCTAATTTTTTAACTCTAGTCGCAACAGTAGGAACTGGTGGATTAGCATCACCAATTGCTATTACATTTGATGCAGCTGCTACAGCGGCTGGAGTTAGTCTTGTTGGACATGGTGTATTTGTTGGGCGTAATGCAATTCAAAATGGTAAGGATACTCTTCAAAAATTCCAGTCTTCTCCGTCTTCTGGTGGACCTGTTAATAAAGCTAAAGAGAATGGTAAGCCTGATAAAGAAGGAAATACTACTAAGGGGATGGATAATACTAGCAAGAAAGCCAGCGAACTTAATTTTGGTAGCACAGAAAAATTAGACGGCCATTTTGGAAAGCATGGTGGAGAATTTGGAGGTGCATATTCTAATATGAATGAATATCTGGCTGGTGCTAATGATGTGATTAAGAATGGAACCAAGGTACAATATAATTACAAATTAAAAGATGGAACAATAGAATTGAGAACTGGCTATGTAAAGTTTATGAAAAACAGTAGTTTAACTAATCCTAAGGGTGTTCCAATAAAAAGTTATGCTAAATTTGAGTTTGTAGGAACTAATAATTTGGGGGAAATTACAACATACCATGTAGAAAGTGGGAAAACTTTCTGGAAAATGATGAATAATGGTAACAATATTCCTGTTATCAATCCAGTAGAATAGAGGTTATAAAATGAAAAATAAGATATTGATATGTAGAATTGATCCAATTATTGAAGAAGAAATAGATTTTTTGATAAATAAGCAAAAAGTAACAGGTTTTAATACTTCACCTCAAGAAGTTATTGTAAATAAAGAATATGAAGCTGAGATAGATATATTTGTGAATGACGCTTTGACAATAGAAGAGCAAATAGAAGATAAATTTAAAAAAATAGAAAATACCACCAATGGAGGTTATATTCTTTTTGGTAAATTGCTTAAAGATAATATTTTAGACGTTGGATTCTTTATAACTAGTGACTTATTTGAAGACTACAAATATTTAGAAGGTCAATATGTCTGTTTACAAGTTGACAGACTACAAGTATCTTTTGACTAGCTACTTTTCTAGATTCTGAGGGCAAGAAAGAAACTTTTTGAAGAACAAGCCTTCTTTAAGATTGGATATTTCAATGAACCATGTTATCTAGCTTGGAGTAAGTGAAGAGAAAGTTACATATGGAGAATAATCAACAAAAGAGACCTCACATTCGGGGTCTCTTTTGTTGATTTAAATTAAAAATTATTATTTAAGTGGATGCTCTTTTGTAACTCTTACTTTACATACACATATGCTTCAATTACTGATACATGATATGTTTTACCCTCGCTGTTATGTACTTTGTATTGTGGCGCTCCATTCACAGTTACCTTTACATCAATGGTAAATCCTAATCCTGCATCTAAAGTACCAACAACATCTTTATCCTGCCAAGAAGGAGCATCATAGAAACGTAGATTGTTAACTTTTGAAACAACGTACTTCCCTACAATAGAAGAATCCACTGTACTTTTCTTGTTAAACTTCACATAAGATGGATCGTTCTTAATCCATTGTTCTCCACTAAGATTTAACCAACCATCCTTTTCAGCCCATACAGCATAATATAAATCATTAGCATCAATTTATTACTTTCCCATTTGTATTTCACCTCTACGTTATACTACATTACCTATTTAGAACTATAACAAACACATATGTTGTAAAATACATTTTTTCCAAGGAAACTTTAACTATTTATTGTTATAATTATATCTGCAATATTTTCCCAGGAGAGGCCCTATGAAGAACAGTAAGATAATGGACATACATACTAGGCACTCCCCTTCCTTAATACATTCATAGAAATAAGAACAAAAGGTATGTATCAAATTGAGGGAAAAGTAGATGGAATAACATATATTGTTGGATTTAAAAATGGCAGAATAGGACAATTATATCCTAAATAGAAACCCGAGGAGACGTTAATATGATTAGTGTAAAATCATATATAAAAAATGATAAAATAATAACTTCATTAGATAATATTGAAAGTAACTTTCTTGAATATTTCATAGATTTTGATAACACGAAATGTTTAGAACTAGTTATTGATTTTGATTATATGGAAGGTGCAATAATAATAAACTATTACGGAAATACTATTTTAGGATTTAAAGAATGGGATATGATTGATCAGTTATGGTCATATTTCATAAATGCAATTGAAGAATTGTTTGAAAATCAAAACGATGTAAGTTTTTATTTTCCAGACCAACCTTTAGAGGTAAAAATGCAGGTTATTTCGCAAGAGCAAATTTTATTATCTATTGCAGGAGAAAAAACATGTTTTAATAAAGATGAATTATTATTAGCTTTATTAAAAGGAGCAGAAAACTTTTTTGATATATTGAAAGAATGTCCTGATGAATATCTTGTAGAACAGAGTAATAATGAATTAAAGAGAATAGAAAAATTATTAAATAAATTGAACATTTAAATGAGAACATATTATTAAATACACTGTTTAAATTTAACACCTATAGTATGGTTAAAGTAGACACTTGAACACTAAAAGAATCTATAAACAGTAAAGAATAAAGTTGCAATTAACAAAGCCGACTCATATCAATTTGAGTCGGCTTTTACTATTACTTCACACTCACATACTTCTCACTAGCAGTAATATAAAATGTCTTCCCTTTAGAATTATGTACACGATATTGTGGAAAACCATTCACCATTACTTTTTTATCAATTGCAAATCCTAAGCCTACATCTAATGTACCAGCAACATCTTTATCCTGCCAAGAAGGAGAATCATAAAAACGTAGATTGTTAACTTTCGAAACAACTCGCTTCCCTACAATAGAGGAATCTACTGTACTTTTCTTGTTAAACTTCACATAAGATGGATCGTTCTTAATCCATTGTTCTCCACTAAGATTTAACCAACCATCCTTTTCAACCCATACAGCATAATATAAATCATTAGCATCAATTTATTACTTTCCCATTAGTATTTTACCTCTACGTTATACTACATTACCTATTTAGAACTATAACAAACACATATGTTGTAAAATACATTTTTTTGAGGATACTTTAACCGTTTATTGTTATAATTATATCTGCAATATTTTCCCAAAGGAGTTCCTATAAAGAACAATAGGATATGGAAGAAAAATTCTGTAGGGACCAAGAAAAAATCCTAATAAGAATGAAATTATTGGGGGACATTCTTCTGGAATAAATAATAATCATCATAACTATGTTGTAGAGGAAATTAAAATTAATCCAGATGGAACAAAGAACATTAAGTATACTACTCAGTTTCCAGATGGTAAATTATCTAAAATAAAAAGTAGTACAGTATTTCCAGATGGGTGGCGTGACACAAAAATAATAAATTGCGTTGAGAATATCGGGAATTCTAAATTTATAAGTACTAGAGCTAGGGACGGAGCAACTTGGCATCGAGGTACTATTGATGGTGTAGAAATAGGTGTGATAAAGAAAGGAGATAGTGTTATTAGTGCCTATCCGACAGGTAAAGCTAATGCATTACCACCATCTGGATTTTAGAAATAAAGGAGGAATAAGAAATGTATGAAGAATTAAATGAAATATTATCCGAAAATAGTTCAGAAGATTCTTGGTATGATGATGGATTTATGTATGCTCAAGAACTGCTGAATGATTTTACTGACAAAGATTGGGGAAAATTATTTCAAAGTATTAATGATAAAAATGATAAGTGGAAAATTAGGCTGGCTTATTGCATTGATGATGATTTAGGGATAAATGGATTAGAATTACTATTGAATATGCTTGATGAAAGTGATGAAGTTGTTGAGACTACGATAGATTCTTTAAGGTCTTTCAATTCTGAAGAACATAAAAAGATGATAGTATCCAATAGTCGAGTAATTGATACAGCACAAAAATTATTGGAAAAGGCTAGCTTACCCGTCAAAAAAGTTCTAGAAGATTTTTTGAAAGATATTAAAAATTAATTTTTTCGGAATATGAAGAAGAAGTAGCATGGGTGAAAGTAATTGAATTTGACTAGCTATTTTGGTAGATTCTGAGCACAAGTAAAGTAGAGAACTTTTCGAAGAAAAAGTTTTCTTTAAGATTGAATATTTCAATGAAGCATGTTATCTAGCTTGGATTAAGTGAAGAGAAGTTACATATGGAGAATAATCAACAAAAGAGGCCTCACATTTGAGGTCTCTTTTGTAACTCTTACTTTACATACACATAGGCTTCAATTGCTGATACATAGTATGTTTTGCCCTTGCCATTGTGTATTTTGTATTGTGGCGAACCATTTACACTTACCTTTGCACCAAGAGTAAAGTCTAATCCCATATCTACAGAACCAGCAACATCTTTCCCCTGCCAAAAAGGAGATTCATAGAAAGGAGAATATTATATGTCTTTAGATAAGTATAAAAATATGTCTGATGAAGAGTTTAAACAATTGTCTACTGAAGAATTTCAAAATTATATAAGATTAAAGCAAGAAGATTTTTCAAGACATTATAGGAAAATAAATGAAATTAATGTAGATGTGATGTTAAAACCTCAGGAAGCAATAGAAATTGCTAAACATTATCATAAGAAAAACAAATTAGATGGAGTAGTTAATGAAGATATCAACCATCTTTTCTTTGATGAGGCTTATACATTTAAAATTGAGAAAGAAAATAGAAACAACGATGATATAAGACCAGCTTGGAGAATATTAGTGGATTTACCAAAAAACCCTTTTCTTATGGAGGACTATACACTAATTGTGTCTGATAAGGATAAAAAAGTGATGGGTATGCTCGATCCAAATGGGCATCCAGTATTTAAAGGCAATGAATTTACAGATGAAGATATCGAATATATTATGGACGATGAGGATTCTAAAGGTTAATTAAGGTAATAACTTAGTGGATAGTTTTATAAATAGAATTATTGTCTTTTTTAATTAGTTCTTATCCTATTTTGCTAGATTCTAAGGGCGGAGAAAGATGAATTTAAAAGAACAAGATAAATAGTTAGAGCAAACAGTGGTAGCAGAAGGAACAAATATAGAAGCGTAAAAGAAGACAGCCCCTTAACAGACAGTTTTTCTATGTCCTCACAACACTACTCTACTATTTCACAATGGAAGAAAAAATTTCTACATCTCCAGTTTTTGATATAATGATACAGTTATTAATATCATCTAGGAGGAACAAATGCATTTAAAGATTTAACTTTAATACAAAATCATTCCTATCATAAAGCTATAACTAATACACAACGTATATTAACTAGATACTTACAAGATGGAGATAGTGTAGACGTAAGCTGGCCTATCCAAAAATACAACATCTACCCTAAGGAAAAATAAAATAAACTTAGAAAGGGATTTTTATATGTGGAAAAATCTGATTGTAGATATTGAAAAAATAGAGAAAAGTTTTAATGATAAACTGAATACACCAGCAACAGATAGTGAAGTTCAGAAATTAAAAGAACATATGAAAGAGAATTTTAATATTGACTTACCGAGTGAATATGAGGAATTTCTCAAAACTGTAAATGGATTAGATTTTAACGGGCTAGTACTTTATGGAGTTGACTCTTATTTGTTAGATATAGAAAGGGACGAATCAATTTGCGGGCTTATAGAAACCAATGAGATTTGGTATGAAAATGAATTTCAAAAAGAGTACCTTTTCCTTGGAGATTCAGATATTGCATGGTTTTGTAAAAAACTATCTGATGGTACTTACTTAGAACTTGATAAACCATCTGGTACAGTGATGGAAACATATAATGATTTCAATACAATGCTTGAGGAAGCATTGAAAACAGCCTTGCTTTAATAGGGGGTATTAATGACAAGGTAATTTACACGACGGAATATCATTTTACTAATAAGGAATATCCGGGACGAGGTAATAGATACATTGGTAGAACGCCACATGGTATAGAAATTATGATGTTCATTGATTCAAGGAATCGCGTTATTTCGGCCTTTCCATTACGTTAACCATTGAAAGGATGATCTTTAATATATGAAATACACATATGAATTTTATCAAGGACCTTTTAATCTTTTGATAATTAAACTTCCTGAAAATATATCGTTGGTAGGGGAATTTTTAGAAAATGATATTCAAAATAGTGACGGTGTGTTTTGGCTATCTCGTATAAATAAAGTATTGAACTGCGAAGTTGATTCTCTAGAATTAGGTGGAAATAGTTGTGATTTAGAAATACGTAATGACTTCACAAAAATTATCCATCGATATATAGAAGATGAAAACTACTCTTGCAACATCGAAACCGATGAACTACAAGAATTAATTTTAGTATGGGTTAAAGAAAAAGAAAAAGAAAAAGAAAAAGAAAAAAAATAAGTTCGAATATTTTTGGGCAGATATTCAAAAATATAAAACTTTCATAGTTAATAATTATGATGAAGATGAAATCTCTCTTGAAATAGAAACTATTACATTACGAAATCTAATACACATTTGAATAAATGAGCACACAAAATTGACAACCGAAAAAAATAACAAGTAAATAATGTTACATACAGCACGAAAAAGACCGCACATTCACATACGCATCACTAGCCGTAATATAGAACACTCGCCAATAACTATTATGCACTTTACATTGATACGAACCATTTACACTTATCTTCGCATCAATCGTAAATCCTAATACTCCCCCACAGAACCAGCCACATCTTTATCATGCCAAGATGGAGATTCATAGAAATGCAGATTGTCCACTCTAGAAACAAAACACTTTCCTATAATAAACTAATCACAATATTTCTTTATTACTGTATCTTTCTTCTCCACATCAAATTAAATAAACGTCAAAATTATTAGTACACATAACCTGTCTATTTTCTATACAAAAAAAGAGGAATTACTCCTCAATATTTTCTTTCGTTTGCAATTCATCAATGATGGCCCAACTAGCCTTGTAATATGCTCGAAGGATTTTATCAATATCCTTTTTGGTTTTCGGCTCTGGAGCCACAATATAAACTTTCGTTTTCCCAAATTTATAAGACGCGGCATATTTTTCTTGTTGGCTCATGGTGTCACCTCTTGAAGTGCTTTCTATATTTGTATGCTGCTGATTTGTTAGTACTGCCATATTAGTTGCTAACCATTTCAAAGCAGAACAATCATCGAAATATTAAAGTATCGGAAAACGACGAAGAATCTTAAATGCTTTCTTAAATCAAACATGTCATTACTTTCGCTACTTTAAATAGCCATTTCTACTTCTTATATATACATTTCTCGTATATGAATTAACTATATAAGGAGGTCTAATCATGAAAACCGCAATCTACCTAAGAAAATCCCGTGCCGATCTCGAAGCCGAGGCACGTGGTGAAGGTGAAACTTTAGCAAAGCACCGCACTACCCTGCTGAAAATTGCCAAGGAAATGAACTTAAATGTTTTATCTGTACGTGAGGAAATCGTTTCTGGTGAGAGCTTAGTGAAACGTCCTGAAATGCTAGCTCTGCTTGAAGAAATTGAAGATAACAAATATGATGCCGTTCTTTGCATGGATATGGACCGTTTAGGACGTGGTGGTATGAAAGAGCAAGGAATCATTTTAGAGACGTTTAAACGCTCGAATACGAAGATTATGACCCCTAGGAAGACTTATGACCTTAATGATGAGTGGGACGAAGAATATAGCGAATTTGAAGCATTTATGGCACGTAAGGAATTAAAGATTATTACACGTCGTATGCAACGAGGCCGTGTTGCTAGTGTAGAGGCTGGTAATTACCTTGGTACACATGCACCATTCGGATATGATATACACCGTTTAAATAAACGAGAGCGTACTTTAACAATTAATTCAGAAGAAGCCTCTGTTGTAAGAATGATATTTGATTGGTACGCAAATGAGGATATGGGTGCGAATGCAATTAGAAGCAAGTTAAATGATCTTGGCTACAAAAGTAAGTTAGGTAATGAATGGAATCCTTATAGCATCTTGGATATATTAAAAAACAATGTGTACATCGGAAAAGTAACATGGCAAAAGCGAAAAGAAGTAAAACGGCCTGATGCTGTAAAACGTAGCTGTGCAAGACAAGATAAATCAGATTGGATTATTGCTGATGGAAAACATGAGCCTATCATACCCGAAAGCTTGTTTGAACAAGTACAAGAAAAATTAAATTCAAGGTATCACGTTCCTTACAATACGAATGGAATTAAAAATCCACTAGCTGGTATTATTAAATGTAGTAAATGTGGTTATAGTATGGTCCAACGTTATCCGAAGAACCGAAAAGAAACGATGGATTGTAAGCATCGCGGTTGCGAAAACAAATCAAGCTATACGGAATTAATTGAGAAGCGTTTACTTGAGGCATTAAAAGAATGGTACATCAATTATAAAGCTGATTTTGAAAAACATAAGCAAGATGACAAATTAAAAGAGACACAAGTTATTCAAATGAATGTAGCTGCATTACGCAAGCTTGATAAAGAATTAGTGGATGTCCAAAAACAAAAAAATAATTTACATGATTTATTAGAGCGTGGTGTTTACACAGTCGATATGTTTTTAGAACGTTCGAATGTAATTTCTGATCGCATTACTGAAATTACTTCCACGGTGGAAAACTTAAAGAAAGAAATTAAAACTGAAATTAAGAAGGAAAAAGTGAAGAAAGATACAATACCTCAAGTGGAGCATGTTCTTGATCTTTACTTTAAAACAGATGATCCCAAAAAGAAAAACAGCCTCCTAAAGTCAGTTTTAGAAAAGGCTGTTTATAAAAAGGAAAAGTGGCAAAGGCTCGATGATTTCGAACTTGTGCTTTACCCTAAGCTCCCTCAAGATGGCGACATATAAGCGTTTATGCTTTGTCGTCACCTTGTTGGTGTAATTAGATTTACCCCATTAAGCCCTAAAGCATCATTCGTCGAAACAGCCAATACGACAGGCTTGCCATTTCTTAGCGTCGCTTTCGCTGCCATTAATACTGGAGAGTCTGTCATTGCATTTGCAAATTTACTCATTGAATTTCCTGTTAGTGGTGCAATTACCATGCAATCTAGTGGAATTTTAGGTCCTAGTGGTTCTGCGCCAACGATTGAATTAATCGCTTTAAAGCCTGTTACTTCTTCAATCTTTTTAATCCACTCTGCTCCTTCGCCAAATCTCGTATTTGTTGATTGAACAGTATAAGAAACAACAGGACGTACTTCTGCTCCCTCAGCAATTAATTTTTCTAAATGAGGCATAACTTCTTCGTACGTACAATGTGATCCAGTAAAACCAAACCCTATTCTTTTCCCTTTTAAATTCATTCCCCATTCTCCTTTCTTGCGATTACATCTTCTGCCAGTAACTGAGAAAGAACGTTCGCTAAAATTTGTCCTGCTGTTTTTGGAGCAACAATACCCGGTAACCCAGGTGCTAATAGCGCTTTGACCCCTCTTTTTTCCGCATATCTAAAGTCGGTACCACCTGGTTTAGAAGCTAAATCAATTACTAACGTATGAGCTGGCATTTTTGAAATGACATTCGCTGTCACAACGAGATGCGGAATTGTATTAATGACAATATCGATATTCCCTACTTCTTTCTCAATGTCCTGCATATGAAAAGGAGAAAACATCATTTCTGTAATACGTGCAATATGTTCCGATCGTCTTGCTCCAACTTTGACATGGGCTCCTAATGATTGAAATGCTCTGGCAACACTCATCCCTGTTCTACCAAATCCTAAAACCATTACATTGGAACCATGAATTGTATAGTCGGTATGTTGAATTACCATCATTAATGTACCTTCTACAGTTGGAATAGAATTGTAGATTGCCACATCATCACGATCAAATAATTTAACAAGTTTGCGGTTTGTAGTAGATACGAGATTTTCCAAGTAAGGCGTGCCAATACCTGAATATATAGTAAAATGTTCTGGTGTATTTTCAATTTGTTCTTTCGTTATAGAAACTTTTTCGTTTGAAAAAATAGTATCTACTTCTCCCTTGGCATTTGTACCTGCAACTGGCAAAATAATTGCATCTACAGAAGTGAAATCTAAATTTTGTATACTTTCTTTTGCTGCCCCTGTGAAACCATGATCTAACTGATCAAACCCTATCAATGAAAGTTTCGCATCCAATTCAACTAGCTTGCGAATTACTTCTAGCTGTCTTGCATCTCCTCCTATGACAGCAATATGCATCTCAGTCAACATTCCCTAATTCACCTTCTTTTTCTGTCATTTATAAGAAAAGTGCCTACTTTTTCTTTTTCCTCCACATCTTATGTAATGTACGAGTTTGAGGTGATTGAAAAACAAAAAGCACATATGATTTATCAGCTTTATATATACATACAAAAAAAGATGACCAAAATGGCCATCTTTCACTTCGAATTTGAACGATCCGTAATATCACAAAGGATCATATCATGCCCAACTTTCTTAATTTGACTCCACGCTACTCTTACTTCTTGTGGTTCCTTTTTAAAACCTCCCCATTTCCCAGCAGGTATGATAAGAGCCTGTATTTGGCCATCCTTCTCATTAATCTCTAAATCCACATAACCTAAAACCCCCATTTTTTCTGCTCTTTCTAAATTCACGATTTCTTTACCACTTAATTCACTTAGACGCATATACTCTCCCCCTACCGAAATTATTAATTTAAGTTATCCATAATTACTACCTATTCTGTACATCCCAAAAAAATAACCGTATCTCTTTTAAAAGAGATACGGTTATTTTTACATACTTCATATAAAGCAATTATAGTTTTATTCCTTTTGGAAGTTTTCCATCTGGACTAATTAATGCTGCAGAGAATTCATCTGTAAACATGTTACGAATTAACTCATCAACATTTTCTTTTGTTACAGTGTTTACACTTTCAATGATTTCATCAAGTGAACGGTGCTTACGAAGAAGCAATTCATTTTTACCATTACGGCTCATACGACTATTCGTACTTTCTAAACTTAACATTAAGTTTCCTTTTAATTGCTCTTTACTATTAATAAGCTCTTTTTCAGTAATACCTGTATTTTTCAATGTTTCTAATGTTTCTTGCATTGTTTCATACAGTGTATCTAGTTGTTGGCTACCTGTTCCACCATACAGTGTTAACATTCCTGTATCTTCATAAGAAGAATGGTAAGAAAATACTGAGTAGGCTAACCCACGTTGCTCACGTACTTCTTGGAATAAACGGCTACTCATACTACCGCCTAAAACATTATTTAATACAATTAAGTTATAAATATCTTCATGTCCCATTTGTAAGCCTTTATATCCTAAACATAAATGAGCTTGTTCTGTTTCCTTTTTACGTGCTACCTTATTAAAATGGAAAATTGGGCTATGTACTTGTTCACGGTTTGTTGTTCCTTCATAACTACCGAAATATTGCTCTACCGTTTGTAAGAAGGCTTCATCAATATTTCCTGCAACTGAAACAACTACATTTTCAGGTGTATAATGATCCTTGATATATTGGCGTAGCGTATCACCTGTAAACGTATCCAGCGTTTCTTCTGTTCCTAAAATAGGATATCCAAGCGGATGCGTTTCATATGTTGCTTTCGTTAACATATCATGCACAATATCATCTGGAGCATCTTCGTACATTTTAATTTCTTCACATACGACATTCTTCTCTTTTTTCAGTTCCTCTTCATCAAATGTTGAATTAAAGAACATATCTGCTAATACATCTAAAGCATATTTAGCATGCTCATCTAGCACTTTTGCATAGTAACAAGTGTATTCTTTTGAAGTAAAAGCATTCACTTGCCCACCAATGCTATCAAATGATTCTGCAATTTCGCGTGCACTACGTGTTTCTGTTCCTTTAAAGAACATATGCTCTAAAAAGTGGGAAACCCCGTTATTTTTTTCATTTTCATTTCTTGATCCCGCATGGATCCAAATGCCAATCGCAACCGATCTTACGGTTGGTATATTCTCCATAACGATTCTTACACCATTTTTACAAGTATATTTTTTAATCAAAAACTTTCCTCCTACTGCCAGTTTCTCTAAATAAGTGCTATTATTTAATGATAACAAGTTTAAGGATGAATGTCATGCAAATGTATTTAATCCACACGTTTTTCATCCAGTAATTCTGTTATATTCCCTACTTTATATCCTTGTTCCTTTAATTTTGTAATCATTGTATCTAATGCTTCTGCTGTAGATGAAGTTGGATGCATTAATACGATAGCACCTGGATGTATTTTTCTCATCACTCTCTGCAATAGTACATCTGGATCAGGTCGCTTCCAATCAATTGTATCTACAGTCCACATAATCGTTCCCATTTGGAAATCATCTGCAATTTTCACGACTTCATCCCGAAAACTTCCACTCGGCGGAGCAAACCATCTCACCTTTTGATTCGTAGCTGCTTCGATCATTCGATTTGTTTTTTGTAACTGATCTCGTATTTCATCAGACGATAGCGTTTTCATATTAGGGTGTGTGTAAGAATGATTTCCGACTTCTTGATTTGCATCGACAATCATTTTTGCAAATCGCAAATTTTCTTTCACCCAGCGTCCTTCTAAAAAGAAAGTCGCCTTCACATCATGTTTTTTCAATACCTCTAATATACGAGGTAAATACTCGTTTCCCCATGCCACATTTATTGTTAACCCCACCATCTTTTTATTTGGATGTCCCCTATAAATTGGGGCTGATGGTAAATCTTCTAAGTGGACACTCGGTGATACTTCCTTGAATTCAAGATGTTTTTGATCAAATTTCTTTAGTTTCTTCATATTACTATATGATGCTTCAATATCAACTTGTCTTCCATTATATCCCGGTGTTGCTTTCCATATCTTATCAATCATCGCATTTTGAGGTGCAATCTCATATTGTTTTGCATGTTTTTGAATTTCTTCATATAAGTTATCCTGTGCAAAAACGGAATAAGAGCCTACACTGACATATAAAAATAATATACATATGTATGCCAATATACGAGCTTTCATATAAACCCTCCCATTAACTATATAAAAACCATTTTTCTTCTTATCTTTGTTAATTTGAGCGTTATAATGAAAACTATACCTATACTGACATAAAAATATATGTAAATCATATTTTTTACATAACAAAAAAAGCCAGATAAACTGGCTTTTACTTATTGCTGCTCTTGTTTGTTTTCTTCTTTAGCAGCTTCTTTTTCTTGCTCTTCTTTTAGCAATACTTTTCTAGATAGATTCACACGACCTTGCTTGTCAATCTCGATAACTTTAACTGTAATTACATCACCGATCTTCACAACGTCTTCTACTTTACCTACACGCTCAAGTGCAAGTTCTGAAATGTGAACTAATCCATCTTTACCGCTGAATAATTCAACGAAAGCACCGAATTTCTCAACACGTTTCACTTTTCCTTCGTAGATTTCACCTACTTGTACTTCGCGAACGATATCTTCGATAATTTTCTTAGCTTTGTCATTCATTTCTTGATTGATTGAAGAAATGAATACTGTACCATCTTGCTCGATGTCAATTTTAACGCCAGTTTCTTCAATAATTTTATTGATTTGTTTACCGCTCGGCCCAATAACGTCACGGATTTTATCTGGGTTAATTGTCATTGTAATAATTTTTGGAGCGTAAGCTGATAATTCAGTACGTGGCTCTGCAATAACAGATAACATATGATTTAGAATGTGCACACGACCAACTTTCGCTTGTTGTAATGCCTCTTCTAAAATTTCACGAGATAAACCATCGATTTTAATGTCCATTTGCAGTGCAGTTACACCTTTTGCTGTACCTGCTACTTTAAAGTCCATATCACCTAAATGATCTTCCATACCTTGAATATCAGATAAAATTGTGTAATGCTCACCAGTTTTAACTAGACCCATTGCAATACCTGCAACTGGAGCTTTAAGTGGAACACCAGCATCCATCATTGCTAAAGTACTACCACAAATACTTGCTTGTGAAGTAGAACCATTTGATTCTAAAACTTCAGATACAAGACGTACTGTATATGGGAAATCTTTTTCAGATGGAATTACAGGCTCAAGAGCACGTTCTCCTAGTGCACCGTGACCAATTTCACGACGACCTGGTCCACGCATCGGTCTTGTTTCACCAACACTAAATGATGGGAAATTGTAATGGTGCATAAAGCGTTTTGATTCCTCTACACCAAGACCATCTAAAATTTGCACATCGCCTAATGCGCCTAATGTACAAATACTTAATGCTTGTGTTTGTCCACGTGTGAATAAACCAGAACCGTGTGTACGAGATAAAATGCCAACCTCTGATGCTAATGGACGAATTTCGTCACCTTTACGGCCATCTGGGCGGATTTTTTCAACTGTAATAAGACGACGTACTTCTTCTTTTACAATTTTATATAAAATCTCACTTACTTGTCCTAATGTATCAGCGTCAGCTTCCTGCGCTTCGTAATGCTCAATTACACGCTTTTTCACTTCGTTAATTGCATCTTCACGTGCATGTTTCTCATGTACTTGAATTGCAGCATGCATATCCTTCTCAGACATTTCACGTACAGCTTGATTAAGATCAGCATCAACTTCATAAAGTTTCACTTCTGATTTCTCTTTACCTACAGCTTGTACAATCTCTTCTTGGAATGCAATTAGACGTTTAATTTCGTCATGTCCAAACATAATTGCTTCTAACATTGTTTCTTCAGGCACTTGATCTGCTCCTGCTTCAACCATGTTAATTGCATCTTTCGTACCAGCCACAACAAGGTGAATATCACTTTGTTCTTGCTGTTCTACTGTTGGATTAATAACGAATTCGCCGTTAATACGACCAACTGTCGCACCCGCGATTGGGCCTTCAAATGGAATATCTGAAATCGATAACGCTAATGAAGAACCAAGCATAGCTGCCATTTCAGAAGAACAATCTTGATCAACACTCATTACTATGCTGACAACTTGTACTTCGTTACGGAAACCATCTGCGAAAAGTGGACGAATTGGGCGGTCGATTAAACGACTTGCCAAAATTGCTTTTTCACTCGGACGACCTTCACGTTTAATGAAACCGCCAGGAATTTTTCCGACTGCATATAAACGCTCTTCATAGTTTACTGTAAGTGGGAAGAAATCTACATTTTTTGGTTCTTTTGATGCAGTTGCTGTAGATAGAACCGCTGTATCGCCATATCTTACTAATACTGCTCCGTTCGCTTGCTTCGCAAGCTGACTTGTTTCAACTGTTAGCTGACGACCAGCTAAATCTATCGAGAAGACTTGCTTTTCTTGACTCATTTAAGTACCCCTCTCAATTTAAAGTATTCAATTCTTCTATGTAAATGGATAGTATATCACAATATTCTACCTCTAGTATTACCGAAAATGAAGTAAGCTATAAAGGGTAGAAGATATATTTTTACCTAACAAAAAAGCGGGAATATTCCCGCTTCTTTGACTATCGACGTAAGCCAAGCTTTGTGATTAATTCACGGTAACGTGTGATATCGCTATTACGAAGGTAAGTTAGTAAGTTACGACGTTTACCAACCATCTTTAATAGACCACGACGTGAATGATGATCTTTCTTGTGAGTACGTAAGTGCTCGTTTAGAGTGTTAATTTGCTCCGTTAGGACAGCAATTTGAACCTCTGGAGAACCAGTATCAGTCTCATGAGTTCTAAATTGTGCAATGATTTCATTTTTACGCTCTTGTGTTAAAGCCATCCTATTTCACCTCCTATTAATTAAACCCCCAATTACCTAGCAAGCGTCGGTGAGTCGCAATGCCAAGCAATGGTTGTCATAAAGTACATAACATAGAATACTACTTTTCATTTGAAAAAGCAAGTATATTCTTTCCGTTCGCAAAATATTCTTGTGCTGTTTTCTTATCTTTTGCAATTTGTTCAACTAACTCATCGATGCCATTGAATTTCTTCTCTTCTCTTATATGCATATGCCACTCTACCGTAACACTTTGATCATATATGTCGTTGTTAAATTCAAATAAATGCACTTCAATAGATAATTGACGCTCATCATCCTTAAACGTTGGTTTATATCCAATATTACATACACCATCGTACCATTCATCGTGAACTTTTAATCTCACGGCATAAACACCTACAGGTGGTAATAGATACTCATCACTTAAACCTACATTAGCTGTTGGAAAACCAATTTGACGTCCACGTTTATCACCGTGTACAACTGTTCCTCCGACTGTATACGCTCTACCTAAAATAGATGGAATTTGTTCCATTTCGCCATTTCGAATTAACTTTCGTAATGCTGTAGAACTTACTTTCTCTTCTTGAAATTCAACTTTTTCAATCACAGTCTGTGTAAACTCCCCTCTTGCATGAAATGGTAAAGTCTCCATCTTCCCTTTTCCTAAACGTCCATATGAATAATCAAATCCTGCTACTACATGCTTTACATTTAAACCAATAATATAATCATCTACAAATTGTTGTGGCAATAAACCCGCAAATGATTCATCAAATTTAATAACATATAATATATCGATTCCTAAACTTTCGACTATTTTCTCTTTATCACGCATCGGTGTAATATACTCCACATGCGCATCCTTTTTCCCTAAAACAACAGATGGGTGAGGATAAAATGTCATAACTGCACTTTTATATCCCCGTTCATCCGCTATTTTTTTCGCAGTTCGAATTACACATTGATGTCCTAAATGAATGCCATCAAAAAATCCTAATGCCATTACAGTAGGTGGTAATTCTAATTTATTTTGTTCATGTGGATGAGTTAAATGAATAAGTTTCACGCTTGAATTCACCTTTTTCTGTAATAATCCTTCCAATAATTCATTATAGCTTTAGTTCTTGATTATTCACAAGTACTTTCATCGGCTTTAGCATGCCAGGGTGTTTTGGATGATGCTCATAAATTGCTAAGCAACGATCATTTTGATCAAATACTGTAATAAATGGTGCTGTTGTTTCTAATTCGTTCTTTAAGAACATACCATTTTTTATTTTCTCTGCTTGCTTTTCATCTACAACCATTTTCGGGAACTTACTTAATGCTTCATCAATTGAAATGAAGATAGACTCTACTGTTCCATTTTGCACGTTTTCTTCAATTTCTTCAAATGATATGCAGTCTTCTAATAAAAATTCCCCAGAAGCCGTTCTTACAAGGTGAGACATATGTGATGGAAAACCAAGTTTTTCACCAATCATTACTGCTAATGTTCTTACATATGTTCCTTTACTACACGTTACACGGAAACGAAATGAAACATTTTCCCCTTCAAACACTTCACGGTCATCAAGTAATGCAAACTCATGAATTGTTATTGTACGAACTGGACGTTCAACTTCTTGTCCTGCTCTTGCATATTCATATAGTTTTTTTCCGTTAACCTTTACAGCTGAAAACATCGGAGGCATTTGCTCAATCGTACCTGTTAATGCCGCAAGAACCCCTTCCACTTCCTTACGAGTAATCACACGATCTACATTTTTCGTTTCAACAACTTCACCAGAAGCATCTTCAGTTGTCGTTGAAAATCCAAGTGTTACTTCACCTTCATATGTTTTCGCTTCACTTGTTAAAAATTGTGCAATCTTTGTTGCGCGTCCAACACAAATGGGTAATACCCCTGTTACATCTGGATCTAATGTTCCTGTATGCCCAATTCGTTTCTCACGCAATATCTTTCTTAATTTAAATACACAATCATGTGATGTCATGCCTTTTGGCTTATGTAATAATACTACACCTTCCATATATGTTCACCTCATCATAATTCTTTCATAGTAATTACCCAAAATTTATTTTGCATTGAAAAAATGGATAGACAAATGTCTATCCATTATTCTTCACGTTTACCGTCTTTATTAATTTCATGTAAAAGTGTATCAATTCGATGACCATATCCGATAGACTCATCAAACTCAAAGGAAATTTCCGGTGTTTTACGAAGACGAATACGCTGGCCAATTTCTGAACGAATGAAGCCTTTTGCCTTCGCTAAACCTTTTAATGTACTTTCTTTCTGTTCTTCATCACCTAAAACAGAAATATACACAGTAGCAATTTGTAAATCTCCACTCACTTGTACATCTGTTACTGTAACAAAACCGACACGTGGGTCTTTAATTTTACGACTGATGATGTCGCCTAATTCTTTTTTCATTTGCTCGCCTACACGGTTTGCACGTAATTTCATAACTCTTCACCTCATTCAGTACCATTCCAATTGTGTTATCGTACGTTCAATTTCAGGAAATGAATCGATGTACTCAAGTACACGATTCATTTCTTTTTCACAAATAACACGATTTGAGGATACGGAAACAATTGCAATTTCTGTACGTTGCCATACATCTTGATGCCCTACTTCTGAAACAGCTACGTTATAACGCTGCTTCACACGTGTTAGCACTCGTTGCAAAATTGCTCGTTTCTCTTTTAAAGAATGCACATCGTAAATCATACACTCGAATGAGAGTGAAGCGATAATCATCGCTTCACTTCTTCCATAATGTACGCTTCAATGATGTCCCCTTCTTTAAGATCATTATATCTCTCAATTGTGATACCACACTCATAGTTTTGTGCAACTTCTTTTACGTCGTCTTTGAAACGTTTTAACGTATCAAGTTGTCCTTCGAAAATTACTACGCCATCACGGATAATACGCACGCCACTATCACGTGTAATTTTACCGTCAATTACGTAACAACCTGCGATTGTTCCAACTTTCGTTACTTTGAATGTTTGGCGTACTTCCGCTTGACCGATTACTTTTTCTTCGAATTCTGGATCCAGCATACCTTGCATTGCTGATTCGATTTCTTCGATTACTTTATAGATAATACGGTGTAAACGAACATCAACATTCTCTAATTCAGCTGTACGCTTCGCATTCACATCAGGGCGTACGTTAAATCCAATTACAATTGCATTAGATGCAGAAGCTAAAATAACATCAGATTCTGTAATCGCACCTACGCCTGTATGGATAATTTTTACTTTTACGCCTTCAACATCAATTTTACGAAGTGATGCTGCCATTGCTTCTACAGAACCTTGTACGTCTGCTTTCACAATTAAGTTAATTTCTTTTACATCGCCCTCTTGGATTTGTTGGAATAAATCTTCAAGGCTTAATTTAGATTTCTCACCACGTTGAGCAAGTAACGCTTCTTGTGCACGTGATTCACCGATTTGACGAGCTTTCTTCTCATCAGCGAATGCCATGAAACGATCTCCCGCTTGTGGTACTTCATTTAAACCTGTAATTTCAACAGGAGTTGATGGACCAGCAACTTTTACACGACGACCAATATCACTTACCATTGCACGAACACGTCCGAATGAAGTACCAACAACGATTGGATCTCCAACTCGAAGCGTACCGTTTTGAACAAGTAATGTCGCGATAGTTCCTTTACCTTTATCAAGCTGTGCTTCGATTACAGTACCAGTTGCATAACGATTTGGATTTGCTTTATATTCTTCTACTTCACTTACAAGAAGAATCATTTCTAGCAAGTTGTCAATTCCCTCGCCTTGAATTGCAGAAATTGGTACGAAAATTGTGTCTCCGCCCCAAGCTTCTGGAACTAATTCGTATTCTGTTAATTCTTGCATTACACGATCAGGATTTGCCGCTGGTTTATCCATTTTATTCACAGCTACAATAATTGGTACTCCAGCTGCTTTCGCATGGCTAATTGCTTCAACTGTTTGTGGCATAACACCGTCATCAGCTGCAACAACAAGGATTGTAATATCCGTTACTTGCGCACCACGAGCACGCATCGTTGTAAATGCCGCGTGACCAGGTGTATCTAAGAATGTAATCTTCTTATCATTTACTTCAACTTGGTATGCACCAATATGTTGAGTAATTCCACCTGCTTCGCCTGCAGTTACTTTTGAATTACGAATAGAGTCAAGTAAAGTTGTTTTACCATGGTCAACGTGTCCCATAATTGTAACTACAGCTGGACGCTCTTTTAAGTTTTCTTCATCATCTTGCTCATCGATGAATGTCTCAAATTCAGTTTCACTTACAACTACTTCTTCTTCTACTTCAATACCGTAATCAGTAGCAATTAACTCAATTGTATCTTTATCTAAGTCTTGGTTAATTGTTGCCATAATTCCAATCATGAAGAGCTTCTTAATAATTTCAGACGGCTCTTTGCTTAACTTTTTAGCAAGCTCACCTACTGTAAGGCTTCCAGAAAAAGTGATTTTATCTGGTGTTTCTACAGTTTGCGTTTGTTGTCTTCCAGCAAAGTTATCTTGACGTTTGTCTTCGTTCCCTTTGCCTTTTTTCTTCTTCTTATTGCTGTTCTTTTTGCTACGAACAACTTTTTCTTCTACTTCAAACTCATCTGCAACAGAAGGTTTTTCTGCTTGATATTCATTATCTAATTTGTTTACTACTTCATCGTCTAACATTGTCATATGATTCGAAACCTCGATATTCATTTCTTTTAGTTTTGTCATAAGATCTTTACTTGAGATATTATGTTGTTTTGCATATTCATGCACTCGAATTTTACTCATACCTTCACCCCCGGTAATTTGTATCGAGCATGCTACGCAGCTTTTTCGCAAAGCCTTCATCTAACACAGCTACAACGACTCGCTCATCTCTCCCAATCGCATGCCCTAATTGTTGTCGATTTTCGACCTTTCTCATTGGTACGTTGTAATACGTTGTTTTATCCGTGATACGTTTTGTTGTATTTGCTGACGCATCTTCAGATAGCAATACAAGCTTTGCTTTGCCACTTCGTACTTCTTTTAAAACAAGTTCTTCACCCGAAATAATTTTCCGAGCCCGGTTTGCTAGTCCTAAAAACGATTTCCAATCGGACACTTATTTCGACTCCTTCTCAACAAGCTCAAGAAGCTCTTCGTATAGAGAACCGTCGATTTTCGCTTTTAGATGATGTTCCAAAACATTTTTCTTTTGGGCTTGAAGAATACTTTCTTTATCTTTTGATAAATAAGCACCTCGTCCTGATTTCTTTCCAGTTAAATCAATGGACACTTCTCCCTCTTTGGAACGAACAATGCGAACGAGCTCTCGTTTTGATTTCATTTCTTGCGTTGCAACACATTTTCGTAACGGAACTTTTCGATTGCTCACACTCATCACCTCTATTCGATTTCGTCTTCAGCTGAATCGAATCCGAATGCGATTACGCTATCTTCTTCTGTTACAATACCAAGTTGTTTCGCATCAGACTCACTCTTAATATCAATTTTCCAGCCTGTTAATTTAGCTGCAAGACGTGCATTTTGTCCACGCTTACCGATAGCTAATGAAAGCTGGTGGTCTGGAACAACAACAGTTGTTGCTTTTTCTTCTTCATCTACAAGCACTTTAACAACTTGTGATGGGCTTAAAGCATTTGCAACATATTCTACTGGATCATTTGACCAGCGAACGATGTCAATCTTTTCACCTTTTAGTTCATCTACAATGCGTTGTACACGTTGTCCTTTCGGTCCTACACAAGAACCTACTGGATCAACATCAATGTTCTCTGCATGTACAGAAATTTTAGAACGATCTCCTGCTTCACGTGCTACAGAACGAATTTCAACAGTTCCATCATAAATTTCAGGAACTTCCATTTCGAATAAACGTTTTAAAAGACCAGGATGTGTACGTGATACGTAAATTTGTGGTCCCTTCGTTGTTTTTTCTACTTTCGTAATGAATACACGAATGCGATCATGTGGTTTATACTGTTCGTTTGGCATTTGCTCACTTACAGGTAATAAAGCTTCTACTTTCCCTAAGCTTACATAGATGAAACGAGCATCTTGACGTTGTACAATACCCACCATGATATCTTCTTCACGGTCACTAAACTCAGAGTAAATAACACCACGCTCTGCTTCACGCACTCGTTGTGTTACAACTTGTTTTGCAGTTTGTGCTGCAATGCGACCGAAATCTTTTGGTGTTACTTCAATTTCTAGTACGTCACCATCTTGATAGTTTGGATTAATTTGTCTTGCTTCCTCAACAGAAATTTCAAGACGTGGATCAAACACGTTATCAACAACGTCTTTACGTGCTAAAACTTGAATTGTTCCCACTTCTGGGTTAAAGCTCACACGAACGTTTTGTGCTTGGTTAAAATTGCGTTTATAAGCAGAGATTAACGCTGCTTCAATCGCATCAATAATAATATCTTTGCTAATTCCTTTTTCTGACTCTAATACGAGCAAGGCATCTAACAACTCAGTGCTCATGAAGATCCCCCTTCTAACTAAAACGTAACAGCAAGTCGCGCATTTGCAACTTTATCCATTGGAATTTGGATTTCTTTTTTACGTGTTTTAATTGTTAATAATAGTGTAATTGTAGTACCATCGTAAGAAAGTAGCTTCCCTTCAAACATCTTTTCACCATCAATCGGCTCATATGTTTTTATTGCCACTTGCTTTCCTACCGCTTGCTGGAAGTCTTTCTCTTTCTTTAATGGGCGTTCTGCTCCAGGAGATGATACATCCAAAAAGTAAAGATGAGGAATTGGATCCTCTTTATCTAAAGCTTCGCTTAAACGTTCACTTACCGCACCGCATTCTTCAATGTCGACTCCCTTTTCAGAATCGATGAATACGCGTAAGAACCAGTCTTGTCCTTCTTTCACATACTCTACATCTACAAGTTCAAGATTTAACTCTTCAACGATCGGCTGCGCAAATGCTTCTACAACTTCTGTGACTTTCTTATCCATAAACAGCCTCCTTCCTGCCGCCATGTACCATTTACAAGAAAAGACCCCGTTCATAAAAACGGTCCATCTTATTCTTTCTCGTTAGCTAACAAAAGCCCCTGCCGTTTAGCAGGGAATATCTGTCTTAGTATTACCAAATTTAAGAAGTAAAACTTGTAACAAAATATGTATATACGACAGAAATTTCTTACCTCTCTACATCAATAAAACGTAGATAGTAACACGAAAGAGTGGGTTTCCCCACTCTTCTTTTCACACAATATACATGACATGGTTATCTCGGTTAATAGTATACCATAGCAAATGTTGATTTGCAAAGACTTTTCCTGCCTATTAGAACAGTGATAACTGGTTTTGATCAGGTAGATCGCCTAAGCAACCTTGACTATCTAAATACTCAATAATTGTTTTCGAAACCTTACTGCGCTGCTGTAAATCTTCTTTTGATAAGAAATCTCCATTTTTTCGTGCTTCTACAATACTTAAAGCTGCGTTTGTACCAAGTCCAGGCACTGCATTAAATGGAGGAATTAAAGTATCCCCATCAATAATAAAATCTGTTGCATGCGAACGGTATAAATCAACCTTTTGGAATGAGTATCCACGCTCACACATTTCAAGTGTCATTTCTAGTACTGTTAATAAACTTTTCTCTTTCGGCGCTGCATCCAAACCTTTTTGCGCAATTTCGTCAATTCTTACACGTATAGCTGCTGAACCTTTCGCCATCGCCTCTACGTCAAAGTCATCTGCACGAACTGTAAAGTATGCCGCATAGAATAGAAGCGCGAAATGTACTTTAAAGTATGCAATACGTACAGCCATAAGTACGTAAGCAGCCGCATGGGCTTTAGGGAACATGTACTTAATTTTCTTACATGAATCAATATACCAACCTGGTACATTATTACTTTTCATGTCCTCTTCCCATTCTTCTGGTACACCTTTACCTTTACGAACTGACTCCATGATTTTGAAGGCTAATGATGGGTCTAAACCTTGATAGATTAAATATACCATGATGTCATCACGACAACCGATAACTTCACTCAGCGTACATGTACCGTTATAAATTAACTCGTTTGCATTACCAAGCCATACGTCCGTACCATGTGATAGTCCAGAAATTTGGACTAACTCAGAGAATGTCGTAGGTTTCGTCTCTTCTAACATCTGCCTTACGAATTTCGTACCAAACTCTGGTATACCAAGTGTACCTGTTTTACAGTTAATTTGTTCTTCCGTTACCCCTAACGATTCCGGGCCTGAGAAGATTTTCATTACTTCTGGATCGTCCGTTGGGATTGTTTTCGGATCAATACCACTTAAATCTTGTAACATACGAATAACAGTCGGATCATCGTGTCCTAGTATATCAAGTTTCAATAAATTATCATGGATCGAGTGGAAATCAAAGTGTGTCGTTCTCCACTCAGCCCCTATTGAATCCGCCGGAAACTGAATTGGTGAGAAATCAAAGATGTCCATGTAATCTGGCACAACGATAATACCACCTGGATGCTGTCCAGTCGTACGTTTTACGCCGGTACATCCTGCTACTAAGCGATCAATCTCTGCATTTCGAATCGTTAAATTATGATCATTTGCATAACCTTTTACATACCCATACGCGGTTTTTTCCGCAACTGTACCTATTGTACCCGCACGGTATACATAATCTTCACCGAACAGTATTTTCGTATAATTATGGGCACGTGGTTGGTATTCTCCGGAGAAGTATAGTGATAGGTAAGCATTTGATATTATCTCCAACTTTTCCCCCACTCCACACCGTGCATGAGGCTTTCACACTCACACGGCGTTCCATCGTTAACTTTTTCGAAATTTATAAGCTGAGTTTTGGATTTCCTACTTCCGTTCTCAGCTTATTTAATTTACTTAATGCTTTCTTATCGAATTTGCCTAGCATTTTTTTATAATCTTCATTTGCAAGAGGGTCTTTATTGTGAATTAACATATGATATTTCCTATTAATAATAATCAAGTTGTGACATTCATCACTACCACCTTGCCCTGTTGGCTTGATGTGATGACATATAGCATTATGAGGAGTCAATCGTTCTCCCGTTATGCCACAACATCCTTTTTGCGCGACATATTTACTTAAGCGATTATTTTCATACAGAACACTTTTTGTTTTATATATTCCTTTACGAAACATTTCGATTTCCCGCACAGACACACGTTTTATTTCTTTATGAATTGATGCCCTATCCTTTTTATTATAAACAGAGAAGTTAGGGTCTCTTTGACCTCGTATATCATGTCGAATTGCTTCAATAGGATAGACCAGTAATCCATTACTTTTAAACCTTGGACAATTATAATCTCCATAAAACTTATCAATGATATTATTCGTTTCCTTTGTATAAACAAAGATGTTTCTAAACATCAATGATTTTATATTTGGATGAACTTTATGTCTTATTTCATTAAAATCTTGAGAAATTCTGGTCGCAATTTTGTAGTAATTATGCAAACCGAGAATGTTCGAGTTAAAGTTCATTACTTTTTCTGGAGTAGGACTTTTTCTTAGTTTCACTAATTGATGCCTAATGACACCCAATACTTTGCCTTTTGCTTTCGGGTCCATTTTAGAATTTACAATATAACCAGTTTTAGCATTTCCCTTCTGAACTGCTCTAAATCGAATTCCTAAAAAATCGGTACCGTTTTTCCGTAAGTTTGTGATTTTACTTTTTTCTTCACTTATCTCAAGCCCCAATCTTTCCTTGAGCCATTTTTCAACCGCTATTTTAATCTTTCTAGCGTTTTCGTAGGAATTTGTGAAGATTTTAAAATCATCTGCATACCTTACTAGATACATTGGTTTTAACCTTGTCTTTTTAAGTGCATCCGTTTTATTACGTTTTAATTTATAAGGTACTCTTGTTGGTTTTGTTTCCCATTGGTTTGATACCCACCAGTCAAGTTCATTTAATACAACGTTGGCTAGCAATGGAGATAAAATACCACCTTGAGGAGTCCCTTTAACAGGAATGCCTTCACCTGTAACTTCCGCCTTCAGCATCTTTTTGATGATGTATAAAACTTTTTTATCCTGTATTCCAATTTTCCATAGTTGCCTCATTAGCTTTTTATGATTAACGTTATCAAAGAAACCTTTAATATCTATGTCCACTACAAAATGTTGATGACTGTGATTGACCATGTGATAGCACCTAGCTAAAGCGTCATGAGTGCTTCGTTTTGGTCGAAAACCATAGCTTTGCGGATGAAACTTCGCTTCAACAATCGGTTCCAAAATTTGCAGGAACATTTGCTGAATTAATCGGTCTTCAATCGTTGGAATCCCTAGAGGTCGCATTTTTCCGTTTGGCTTTGGTATAAACACACGTCTTACTGCATGTGGCATGTAGTTTTCCAATCTCTTCTTCGTTAATCTAATTAGCTTGTCGGCATCTATTTTATTAAGATGTTTTATTGTGTGTCCATTTGTACCTTTCGTTTTACTACCTGTATTGCTTTTTAAATTACGAAAGGCTAATCGAATATTTTCTTCAGAAATAATCAACTCATAAATATTTTTGAAATATCGACCCTTTTTGCTTTCTTCATAAAGATGATCAAAAATTGATTGCAAGCCAAAATATTCATTGTTTCTTAACTTTTGAATCATCAAGTCAGCCAACTAATCACTTCCTTATGAAGTTTTCGTTTCTCTTTGGTCATACACCAATCTGACTTTTGTAGGTTTTGTTTTCGACGTTAACGACTTGTGCCCTTCCCTCTGAAATGTTTTTATCCTCCGACTTATTGGTTATTCAGTCATCTTCGGCATTTCATTAAGCGGTACTACGGCACTACTGCCACTTTCGTAAAATGTGTTATAGCATCTGCCTTTCCACATACCATCGTCATCGAAGTGCAATCTTCTCTTATGTCGAAAGCTTCACACGTTCCACTATTCTTATCTGTACATAATCCCCTTAGGTTCCCCCTAAATTCCGCCAAGCTTGACTGTGCCTGTAACACAGTATGGATTTTCATAACCAAACGCTTACTCATCCACACTTGGAAGTCCTCTTTGGACCCCGTTATATTTCTATAACGTGACATTCACGAAAAGTCAGTCGAGGGTTCGTCCCAGTCATTCTACTGATTCTAACCATAGGAATTTTATAGACACCAGACCTATCATTCACAGAAGATTTATATCTCCCTTTCCTCGTCTTTTACGTTAGGATGAACTTCAGCCTACTTTAACGGGCTTCAAACGATGTTGATGTTTGCAATATCGCTATCGCTTGCCGTAGCTTCAGTGAGTATGTTTCAGGACGTTACTCCATCATTCCATACTTTGGAATAGCAGTTCTACTAGCAGATGCTAGTGCTTAACCTTTTCAGTTAAGAACGTGTCACACTCAAATCAATATCGGGTACCTTATCTCCTTTAAATCCAAGGAACGTTTCGAACGGAATATCATGTCCATCTTTTACATATGGAATATTGCATACCGGACACTCTTTATCTGGTAAGTCGAAACCAGAACCTACCGAACCGTCATTAAAGAATTCTGATTGCTTACAATTCGGACATACATAATGCGGTGGTAATGGATTTACTTCTGTAATTTCCATCATCGTCGCAACGAATGATGAACCTACCGATCCACGCGAACCTACTAGATATCCGTCTACTAACGATTTTTTCACAAGCTTATGTGAAATTAAATAAATTACGGCGAATCCATGCCCAATAATACTTTTTAACTCTTTTTCTAAACGTGCTTCTACAATTTCAGGTAACTCTTCACCATAAATGCTACGCGCCATTTTATAACTCATGTCACGCGTTTCATCATCTGCACCTTCAATTTTCGGTGTATATAGATCATCTTTTACTGGATGAACGTCACCAATTAACGATGCAACCTTTTGTGTATTCGTGACAACAATTTCTTTCGCTGTGTCTTCACCTAAGAATGAAAAACACTCTAACATTTCATCCGTTGTACGGAAATGTACAGGCGGTAATGAATGTCGGTTTAACGGATTGGCTCCGCCTTGCGAACTGACTAAAATTTTGCGATACATCGCATCCTCTGGGTCTAAATAATGCACGTTTCCTGTAGCAACAACTGGTTTATCTAACGTCTCACCTAGTTTTACTAAATTAGAAATAATTGTTTTTAATTGCCCCTCATCTCGAACAAGTTCACGCTCTACTAAATGACGTAACACCTCTGGAGGCATTACTTCAATGTAATCATAGAACTGCGCAATTTCTTCTACCTCTTCAGGAGCTTTTTGCATCATTGCCTCAAACACTTCACCTTTATCGCAAGCCGTTCCTACTAAAATCCCTTCACGGTATTTTTTTAATAGTGACCTTGGTACACGTGGTACACGGTAAAAGTAATTTAGGTGAGAATAGGAAACAAGTTTATATAAATTTTTCAATCCTACATCTGATGTGGCAAGTAACGTCATATGACTTGGACGTCCACGCTTATACGCATCCCCTTGCCCCATACTATCATTTAATTGATCGTGATATTCAAATCCCTTTTCAATCACATCTTTTAACATTTTCACAAGTAAGTATCCTGTTGCTTCTGTATCATAAATCGCACGGTGATGTTGCGTTAATTCAATATCAAGCTTTTTACACATCGTATTCAATCGATGGTTTTTCATTTCCGGGAATAAGAATCTTGCAAGTTCTAACGTATCAATAACTGGGTTATTCGTTTTTTCTAGTCCAGCCTTTTTAAAACCTACGTTAATAAAGCCCATATCGAAGCTTGCGTTATGAGCAACAAGTGTATGGTCGCCCATCCATTCCTCAAACTTTTTAAACACTTCGTCCACTTCTGGCGCATCCGTTAACATATCATCTGTAATACCTGTTAATTCAATAATCGTCGCCGATAATGGTTGATGCGGATTTGCGAACGATTCGAAGCGATCAATAATTTCGCCACCTTTTACTTTTACAGCAGCCAACTCAATGACTGTATCGTATACAGCTGATAACCCTGTCGTCTCAACGTCAAAGACAACATACGTTTCCTCTGCAAGTAAACGATGCGCTTCGTTATACGCTATTGGTACACCGTCATTAACTAAATTCGCTTCTACACCGTATATAACTTTAACTCCAGCCTTTTTCCCCGCAGAATATGCTTCCGGGAACGACTGAGCCACAGCATGGTCTGTAACCGCAATAGCCTCATGTCCCCATTTACCTGCTTGGGCAACAAGTCTAGAAACAGGAGTAACAGCATCCATTTGGCTCATTGGCGTATGAAGGTGAAGCTCTACACGTTTTTCGCCTTCTGGCGCTTTATCTTTACGAGACGGTCCTGTTATTTCATTAATGTCATTTGCAATCATTACTAAATCTCGAACAAATGTATCATTTTGGACAGAACCACGAGCCTTCACCCACATTCCTTTTTTCAAGGATTGTAGCATTGGAATATCTTCTTTATCACGTGAGAACATTTTGATCATAATAGAATCTGTATAATCCGTTATTTTTAAAGTTAATAACGTACGTCCACTACGAAGCTCTTTTGTTTCCACATGGAAGACATATCCTTGAACCGTTTTTCTTCTTTCTTCATCTTGAATTTCTCGCATCGGTGTAATCTCTTCATCTGGCTTAATAAGATACCCGAGTGTGATCGGCCCTTCATGCACAACGCTGCTTTCTTCAGCTTGCTTCTTCGCCATTTCTTCCATAGCTTGTATAACACGCTCGCGGTCTTCTTGCTGCGTTTGCTCACGAAACTTTTGCATTTCTTCTGTATTTTGCTGTATATGTGTGTCTAACTGAAAACGCGGGAATCCAAAAGTTTCATATTGATCACCTACTGGTTTCGCAACGTTTTTCTTTAAAGCAGTAGATTCCAGCTCATTATTCACATTTATTAGCAACTTCACGCCATTCACCTGCGGAAGCTGCTTCTTTAAGTAAGCAAACATAGGTGAAAATGTAATTCGTTCCGTACAAAGCGGCCAATACGCTCTTACCTCTTCTTCTGTAAATTGTTTATTCTCTGTTTCTAATGCAAATGTTGTTCTTGCAATATGAGAAAATGATTGCTTAAGCTTTGTTTCTAGCAATTCATATACTTCTGTAGGCAAAATACGTGGCACTTGTAAATCAAAATGCCAACTTTTATTCGCTTTATCAATAACGAGCCTTTCAATACCACCGCCTTGTAAATATTGATTTATAAGGTCATCTGGTATTTGCAACTGCTGGAGTAAAATTTGAAATCGCTCTTGTTGTTCATTTGTTAAAGACATAAGCACTCTCCTTCCATTTGCTATTATAAAGTGAAACGTACTACAAAGAAAGATTTCTCCCTTCTTCTTTTACAAAATACGTTTACAAAGAAAGAGAAGGTACCTCATTACGAGGTACCTCTTCTTATTTTAAAATATTTGCAATATATGTTTGAAGTTCTTCTACTTTCACTTCTTCAGACTCGCCTGTAGCACGTACTTTCACTTCTACAATACCTTCGTCTGCTTTTTTACCAACTGTCACGCGAACTGGAAGGCCGAATAAATCTGCATCTGCAAATTTAACACCCGCACGTTCTGCACGATCATCTAGTAATACTTCATATCCTTGCTCTTGTAATGAGTTGTAGATGCTCTCACCCATTTCACGTTGTGCATCAGATTTCATATTTACTGGAATTACATGTACATGGAACGGTGCAACAGCTTTTGGCCAAACTAAACCGTTCTCATCATTAAACTGCTCTGCGATTGCTGCCACTGTACGAGACACACCGATACCGTAACAACCCATAATAAGTGGTTGTGTTTTTCCGTTTTCATCTAGGAATGTTGCGTTCATTGCTTCACTATAACGAGTTCCTAATTTGAATACATGACCAACTTCAATTCCGCGTGCGAAAAGAATTGTTCCGTTTCCATCTGGAGATTGGTCTCCTTCTTGAATGAAGCGTAAATCTGTATATTGACTCACTTTAAAGTCACGTTCTGGATTTACATTTACATAATGGAATCCTTCTTCGTTTGCTCCTGAACATCCGTTGACAATTGATGCTACAGCATGGTCAGCGATAATTTCGATGTCACCTGTTACACCAATCGGTCCTAATGAACCAACTTCACAATTTAATAATTCTTTCACTTCTTCATGAGAAGCAAGCTCAACAACTGAAGCGCCGTATACATTTTTCACTTTTACATCGTTTACTTCATGATCACCACGAACAAGTACAACTACTAATTTCTCATCTACTTTAAATACCATAGACTTAATACACTTGTCAGCTTCAATGTTTAAGAATGCAGATACTTCTTCAATTGCTTTTTGGTCTGGTGTTGCTACCTTTTCAAGTGCTTTTTCTGCTTCGTCACTCTTCGTATACGTAGCTACAACAGGAGCCATTTCGATGTTCGCTGCATAATCAGATGTATCAGAGTATGCAATTGTATCTTCACCAACTTCAGATAATACCATAAATTCATGCGTATCTTTTCCGCCCATCGCTCCAGAGTCAGCAATAACTGCACGGAAATTCAAGCCACAACGAGCAAAAATGTTAGAGTATGCTTTGTATAAGCGATCGTACACTTCATCTAAGCTCTCTTGTGTAGCATGGAAAGAGTATGCATCTTTCATTAGAAACTCTCTTCCACGTAATAAACCAAAACGAGGTCTTTGTTCATCACGGAATTTTGTTTGAATTTGGTATAATGTTAACGGTAATTTTTTATACGATTTCACTTCATCACGTACAAGATCCGTAATTACTTCTTCATGTGTCGCTCCTAATGCGAATTCACGAGCATTACGATCTTTCATACGCATTAATTCAGATCCGTAAGAATACCAACGGCCTGATTCTTGCCATAATTCTGCAGCTTGCATCGCTGGCATTAATAATTCTACAGCACCTGCGCGCTCCATTTCTTCTCGAACGATACGTTCTACTTTGTGTAGTACTTTTAATCCAAATGGTAGAAAACTATAAATACCAGAAGCATTTTGACGCATAAAACCTGCACGAAGTAATAACTGATGACTCTTAATCTCCGCATCAGCTGGAACTTCACGTAATGTAGGACTGAATACCATACTTTGTTTCATTTATTCGCACCTCTTCATTTTACTCTTACACGCAGTAAAACCCCTCACCTCGAGTTAGGTGAGGGATTTTATTCTACGAGCTCTATTTCATTATAAGTTTCACTTTATTTTACAAGAAAAACTTACGAATGTCATTCCAAGTTACAACTAACATAAGTAACATTAATAATGCAAAACCAATAAAGTGAACCATTCCTTCTTTTTGACGGTCAATCGGTTTCCCGCGTAACGCTTCAATTAAGAAGAAGAACAAACGTCCACCGTCTAAAGCAGGGACTGGTAGTAAATTAAATAAACCAAGGTTAATACTTAACACTGCCGCTAAACTTAATACACGCGTAAATCCATAATCTACAACTTGATCTGTTAGATTATAAATTCCTACTGGACCTGACAACTCATTAATAGAGAATTGACCAGTTACTAATTTCACAAGAGACTCAAAAATTAGTTTCGTCCATTGGTATGTTTGTTCAAAACCTGATTTAATAGAACCCATCACTGTTTTCTCTACAGGAGAGTAAACACCAATTCTACCTACTTCGTCTTTTCCTTCTTTATCGAGCGTCGGCGTTACTTTTACATTAAACTGTTCATTATCACGCTTTACTTGTAACGTAATTTCTTTATTTGGGTTTTCACGTACAATGGTAACAACATCTTTCCATGTACTGGTGTTTTTCCCATCGATCGCTTGAATTGCATCATTTTCTTTTAATCCAGCTTGCTCAGCTGCACTATTCTCCATCACTTTTCCGACCATTGGCTTGTCAACAGGAACACCTTGTACAAATCCAAGAATCACAAAAATAACAAATGCTAAAATGAAATTCATTGCAGGACCTGCAAAGATTGTTAAAGCACGTTGTCCCAATTTCTTAGAGCCAAACTGCCTATTATACGGAGCAATTTGAATTTCTTCACCAGCAGTAATAATACGAGCCTTTTCATTCACTCGGAATGTTTGAAGCTCTTCCTCGTACTCTTCATAGCCCGAAATTGTTAGATTATGCTCTAAATCAGCTTGTTCCACTTCAATAACGCGAACATTTGGATACTTTTCATATCCATCAAAAACTAATTTCGCAACTTCGTCTTTTTCATTTAATACGAGGCCAACCTTTTTCCCAGGCTTTAATTCAACTGTATCTGCATCCTCGCCAGCCATTCTTACATAGCCACCAAGAGGCAGTAATCGAATCGTATACACCGTTTCATTCTTTTCAAATGAGAATATTTTCGGACCAAAACCAATCGCAAACTCACGGCATAAAATACCTGCTCTTTTTGCGAAATATAGATGCCCTAGCTCATGGAAAAATACGAGTGCACCGAAAATTAATATAAAGGCAATCGCTGTATTCAATTCCATAACCACCTTTGCTAAATTTGTTCCATCACAAACCGTCTTGTGGCTGCATCAATTTCCAGAATTTCCTCTAAGCTCGGACGTGCAATGACATTGTGATGGTTCATTGCTTTTTCAATGAGGTCTTCCACTGTTAAGAAACCAATTCTCTTTTGTAAAAAAGCTTCAACAGCTACTTCATTCGCTGCATTCATTACAGCTGGCATACTTCCACCTGCTTTTCCAGCTTCATACGCAAAACGCAAGCAACGGAAACGTTCTTGGTTCATTTTCTCAAAATGCAATGTACCCATTTCCCATAAATTCAACTGCTTTGTGTCTGAAAGAGGTAATCGATCAGGATATGTAAGTGCGTATTGAATTGGTACTCGCATATCAGGTGAGCCAAGCTGTGCCATTACACTACGATCTTCAAATTCAACCATAGAATGGATAATACTTTCTTTATGTAAAACAACATCGATTTGCTCATAAGGGATACCAAAAAGCCAATGTGCTTCAATTACTTCTAGTCCCTTATTCATCATTGTAGCAGAATCAATTGTAATTTTCGAACCCATTGACCAGTTTGGATGTCTAAGCGCATCTTCTACGGTCACATGATGCAATTCATCTCTCGTTTTATCACGGAAACTTCCACCAGAAGCCGTAATAATTAGTCGAGAAATTCTTTTTTCATTTTCACCATTCAAACATTGAAAAATAGCTGAATGTTCACTATCTACTGGAAGTAACGAAACATTATGTTTTCGTGCCGCTTCCATTACAAGATGCCCTGCAGTTACTAACGTTTCTTTGTTTGCAATTCCAATTGTTTTTTTCGCCTCAATTGCACGAAGTGTTGGTAACAACCCTACGCTACCTACAACAGCATTTACTACAATCTCCGCATCTGGATGTAATGCTACTTCTAAGAGCCCTTCACTACCATATACAATTTTTGTATTACCAGAGACAGCTTGTAATTTTAAAACATCTTCCTCTCTTTGCACAGAGACGATTTGCGGAGAAAATTCTTGAATTACCTTTACTGCGTAGTCAATATTTTTCCCTACAGAAAAAGCAACGAGACGGAATTGGTCTGGGTGCGAGCGTAATACATCTAAAGTTTGTGTACCAATTGATCCGCTTGCACCTAATAAACTAATGTTTTTCATGACTCCAACCCCTCGTTCATTTATTAATTGTATTGTAATAAGAAGTAGAGAATTGGTAAAACGAATAACCAACTATCTGTTCGATCTAATATACCACCATGTCCAGGTAAAATTGTACCTGAATCCTTTACGCCATAATGACGTTTAAATGCAGACTGTACTAAATCACCAATTTGTCCAAAAATAGAAATGATAATTGTCAACACAATTAAAATCCCTACATTAGCCTCAACTGGGAAGAACATATTGTAAACGAGTGCCACAACAATTCCACAAACGATGCCGCCTAATGAACCTTCAATCGTTTTATTTGGACTAATTTCTGGCCACAATTTCCTCTTTCCTAATGCCTTTCCTACGAAATATGCGCCTGAATCAGTAGCCCATATAACAAATAATGCACAAAACACATATTTAATTCCTAATATTCTCGTTTCATTCAAATATAGGAATCCCATTCCAACATATGTTGTTGCCATTAGTAAAAATGAAGCATTGTCAAAAGTAAATGTATTCTTAGAAAGGACTGTATATGATAAAAGTAATAAAACAATCACAAATGTGATTTCTAATTTACCTAATCCAATCTGCGTAAACAGTTCTGATGCACTGCTTGGAATTAAAATAATCCATAATAATACTGCAGCTAAAACTGTTGGTACTGAAATAAGCGTAAGCTTATTCATACGAATTAATTCATATAAACCTATAGAAGCAAGTGCATACACTAAAACCGTAAAAGGCACGCCACCGTAAATTACGATGGGAATGAATAGCGCGGCAGCAACCACTCCAGTAATAATTCTCTGTTTCACTACCAAACCCTCTCTTTCTACACGCCTCCGAATCTGCGCCCTCTATGCTGAAAGTCTGTAATTGCATTTAGCAAATGTTCCTCGGTAAAATCTGGCCAATACACATCTGTAAACCAAAATTCCGAATATGCAATTTGCCATAACATGAAATTACTAATCCGTAGCTCTCCGCTCGTACGGATTAACAACTCTGGGTCAGGTAAAGAACTCGTCATTAAATAGGAAGAAAGCATTTCTTCACTTACATCTTCAACACGAATTTTTCCTTCCTCACTATCTTTCACCATATGTTGCACAGCAGAAACGATTTCATCTCGACTTCCATAGTTTAACGCGAAATTAAGAATTAATCCCGTATTCTCTTTCGTATCTTCCATGGCCTTTTCCATCGCTCTGCGTGTATGCGTAGGAAGACGATCTTGTTGTCCTATTACTCGAACTTGAACGTTCTCTTCAATCAATTCTGGTAAAAATGTACCTAGAAATTCTTCTGGAAGCCTCATTAAATAGTCAACTTCCTTTTTCGGTCTTTTCCAGTTCTCAGTTGAAAAAGCATAAAGAGTTAATACTTTCACATTAAGTTTGCTTGCAAATTTTGTGATTTTCTTTACAACTTGCATGCCTTCATGATGTCCCGCAATACGAGGCATCGCTCTCCTCTTTGCCCATCTTCCATTACCATCCATAATGATAGCAATATGTTCTGGGATGTATCCTTTTTTCACTTTTTCAACGAGATGATCAAACGATGCGACCTTTTTACTTTTAAAAAAAGGAAAGTTTTTAAACATCATTCATACCCTCCAGCAAGCAGACGTATGCCTAAAAGTGTAAAAAGACCCCCTTAAGAAGAGGGTCATATTTGCGAAGGTATCGCTATTACACTTCCATGATTTCTTTTTCTTTGTTTTTTGCGATTTCGTCAACTTTTGCAATATATTTATCTGTTTCTTTTTGGATATCTTCAGTATATCCTCTTAAATCATCTTCTGTAATATCGCCAGCTTTTTCAAGCTTCTTAAGATCATCGTTACCGTCACGACGTACGTTACGAACAGCAACTTTTGCTTCTTCAGCATATTTTTTCACAACTTTTACAAGATCACGACGACGCTCTTCTGTTAATGCAGGGAATGCAATACGAATTACAGTTCCATCATTAGAAGGATTTAAGCCTAAATCTGCTTTTAAGATTGCTTTTTCAATATCACCGATAGAAGTTTTATCATAAGGTTGAATTACAAGTAAACGTGCTTCTGGAACTGTAATGTTCGCTAATTGCACAACAGGTGTTGGTGCACCATAGTAATCAACTTGTACCTTATCTAATACAGACGAGCTTGCACGACCTGCACGAACTGTTGCTAATTCACGAGAGTAAGCAGCAACTGCTTTTTCCATTTTTTCATTTGAAGACTTCAATACTTGTTGTCCCATATTTATTTCCCCCTTACAACTGTTCCAATATTTTCGCCTAAAACGGCACGTTTAATATTACCTTTTTCCATAACCGAGAATACAATTAATGGAATATCATTGTCCATACATAAAGAAGAAGCTGTTGAATCCATTACACCTAAACCTTCTTTTAATACATCTAAGTAAGTAAGTGTTTCGTATTTCGTAGCTGTTGGGTCAAGAGATGGATCTGCATTATATACGCCATCTACATTGTTTTTCGCCATTAAGATAACGTCTGCTTCGATTTCCGCTGCACGAAGTGCTGCCGTTGTATCTGTAGAGAAATATGGGTTACCTGTACCTGCTGCAAAGATCACAACACGTTTTTTCTCTAGATGACGAACTGCTTTACGACGAATGTAAGGCTCTGCTACTTGACGCATCTCGATTGAAGTTTGAACACGAGTTTGAATTCCAATGTTCTCTAGGCTATCTTGAAGAGCTAATGAGTTCATAACTGTTGCTAACATACCCATGTAATCTGCTCCAGCACGATCCATTCCCATTTCACTTCCGATTTTCCCACGCCAAATGTTTCCGCCACCAACAACAACAGCAACTTCTACATCAAGTTCTGCAATTTCTTTCACTTGTTCCGCAACTGATTTAATAACAGATGGGTTAATTCCAAATCCTTGTTCGCCAGCTAACGCTTCTCCGCTTAGCTTTAATACGACACGATTATATTTCGGTTTACTCATAATGAACCTCCAATTGCTTACATCTTTATTTTAAAAAAGGGAACACAATGTGTTCCCTAATCTTTATTAGTTGCTACCTTTTACTTGGTTCATTACTTCTTCAGCAAAGTTGTCTTCGCGTTTTTCGATACCTTCACCAACAGCGTAGCGAACGAATCCTTTTAATGTTCCGCCTTTAGACTCAACGAACTGACGAACTTTCATATCAGGGTTTTTAACGAATGCTTGGTCAAGTAAGCAAATTTCTTCGAAGAATTTGCCTAGACGGCCTTCAACCATTTTTGCAACGATTTTTTCAGGCTTGCCTTCGTTTAATGCTTGTTGTGTTAATACTTGACGCTCATGCTCAACTTCTTCAGCTGTTACAGCATCGCGGTCGATGTATTTAGGGTTAACTGCAGCGATGTGCATTGCAACATCTTTAGCAGCAGCTTCATCAGTAGAACCTTCAAGAACTGTTAATACACCAATACGTCCACCCATGTGTAGGTAAGCGCCGAATGCATCTGCATCAGTTTTTGATACGATTTCGAAACGACGAAGTGTAAGTTTTTCACCAATTTTAGCGATTGCTTCGTTGATGTGCTCTTCTACTGTTTTGCCGCCTTCGATTGTTTGAGCCATAGCTTCTTCAATGTTAGCTGGTTTGTTAGCTAATAAGTGAGCAGCTAATTCTTTAATTAACGCTTGGAAACCTTCGTTTTTCGCAACGAAATCAGTTTCAGAGTTTAATTCTAAGATTAAACCTTCGTTACCGTTTGTTTCGATGAAAGTTAAACCTTCAGCAGCGATGCGGTCTGCTTTTTTAGCAGCTTTTGCAATACCTTTTTCACGTAAGAAGTCAATTGCTTTCTCCATGTCGCCATTAGTTTCAGTTAAAGCTTTTTTGCAGTCCATCATACCTGCGCCTGTTTTTTCACGAAGTTCTTTTACCATTTGTGCAGTGATTGCCATATTTTTCATCCTCCTAAAATATGTATTTATACCTTTTTAAAAAGGTGTTTATACCTTAAAAAAGGTGATAAAAGGCCGAACCCCTTATCACCTTTCCAAATTTGTTACGCAGTAACAGTTTCTTCACCTTGTTTTGCTTCAAGGATCGCGTCTGCCATTTTAGATGTAAGAAGTTTTACAGCACGAATTGCATCATCGTTTGCTGGGATAACGTGATCGATTTCGTCTGGATCACAGTTTGTATCAACGATACCGATGATTGGAATGTGTAATTTGCGCGCTTCAGCAACTGCAATACGCTCTTTACGAGGGTCTACTACGAATAATGCACTTGGAAGACCTTTCATATCTTTAATACCGCCTAAGAATTTCTCAAGACGCTCTAACTCTTTTTTAAGTTGAACAACTTCTTTCTTAGGTAGTACTTCGAAAGTACCATCTTCTTGCATTCTTTCGATGTCTTTAAGACGCTTGATACGCTTTTGGATTGTTTGGAAGTTTGTTAAAGTTCCACCTAACCAACGTTGGTTAACGAAGTACATACCAGCACGAGTTGCTTCTTCTTTAATAGCTTCTTGTGCTTGTTTTTTAGTACCTACGAATAAGATGTCTCCACCTTCAGCAGCGATGTCACGCATCGTTCTGTAAGCTTCCTCAACTTTTTTCACAGTTTTTTGTAAGTCGATGATGTAGATACCGTTACGCTCTGTGAAAATGTAACGCTTCATTTTTGGGTTCCAACGACGAGTTTGATGTCCGAAATGAACACCAGCTTCAAGCAATTGCTTCATAGAAATTACTGACATAATTTAGTTCCTCCTAAATGGTTTTTGATATCCTCCGTTTACTTCATCTCTAAGCGAAACTACAAACGTAGCACCAACACTTAAATCAGTAAACGTGTGTACTTTGTACTGACACCACTGCTTACTATATCATACTGAAATATTACAATCAAGTCGAAAATGCGAACAATGTAAAACTTTCTTTTTTTCACGCTCGAATTCTAGTATTCCCAACCTTCACTTCCTTTAAGCAAGGCGGTGAAGGTTAATTAATAGTTTTCTAATGAACGTTGTCACGACGCCTTACGTAAGCAAAATCATTCTCTTAAAAAAACAAAAAACTCTCCTCAACCGAGGAGAGTTTTTATATAAATTAGTTTGTTTTTAATTTAGCAAGTTCCTGTAGAAACTTGTCGTTTAGCACTTTAATGTATGTTCCTTTCATACCTAAAGAGCGAGATTCAATAACACCAGCACTTTCTAATTTACGTAGTGCATTTACGATTACAGAACGAGTAATTCCTACGCGATCAGCAATTTTACTTGCAACAAGTAAACCTTCTGTTCCATTTAATTCTTCGAAGATATGCTCAATTGCTTCTAACTCACTGTAAGATAATGAGCTGATCGCCATTTGAACAACAGCTTTACTACGTGCTTCCTCTTCGATTTCTTCCGCTTTTTCACGTAAGATTTCCATACCTACTACAGTTGAACTGTATTCAGCAAGGATTAAATCATCATCTAAGAACTCTTGACCAAGACGAGCTAACACTAATGTACCTAGACGCTCACCGCCACCAACGATTGGTACGATTGTAGTTAAACCTTGACCGAATAATTCTCTATTTTCTACTGGGAATGCTGTGTAAGCACTGTTTACATCTAAGTTAGAAGATGTTTCTGTAATGTTGAATAAGCTTTGTGTGTATTCTTCCGGGAATTGACGCTCTGCAAGCATTTGTTTCATACGCTCATTCTCAATTTGTTGGTGAATTGCATAACCTAGTAATTTACCACGACGGCTTACTACGAATACGTTCGCTTCGATTACTTCACACATTGTGTCAGACATTTCTCTAAAGTTTACAGGCTTTCCTGCTGCGCTCTGTAATAACGCATTTAATTTTCTTGTTTTTGCTAATAATTCCATTTCAAAAGTTCCTCCTACATGTTACTCACATATTTTTTCATCACTTGGAAACTAGGGCGAGTCACCTGATGACACAATTACAAAATAAACTGGCTCACATCTTTATTTTTAGCAATCGTTGCTAATTTCTCCTCAACGTATTGAGGTGTTATCGTTATTTTCTCTAACGTAATTTCAGATGCCTCAAACGATAAATCTTCAAGGAGCTTCTCCATAATCGTATGAAGTCTTCTTGCTCCAATATTATCTGTATCCTGATTAACTTGATAAGCAATCTCAGCAATCCTACGAATAGCTTCGTCTGAAAATTCAATTTCTATACCTTCAGTCGCTAATAAAGCCATATATTGTTTAATTAACGCATTGTCAGGCTCGATTAATATTTTAACAAAATCATCTGTCGATAATTTTGTTAATTCTACTCGAATCGGAAATCTCCCTTGCAGTTCCGGAATTAAATCTGACGGTTTAGACATATGAAACGCTCCAGCTGCAACGAATAAAATATAATCCGTTTTTACTGATCCGTATTTTGTCGCAACATTCGATCCTTCTACAATTGGTAAAATGTCACGTTGCACACCTTCACGTGATACATCTACGCTATTCGACTGCTTACCAGCAATTTTGTCAATTTCATCGATAAAAATAATCCCGAGCTGTTCAGCACGATAAACAGCCTCTTGTGTAACTTCATCCATATCAATTAAGCGCTGTGCTTCCTCATTTGTCAAGAGTTTTCTTGCTTCTTTCACAGAAAGTTTACGTTTTTTTGTTTTTTTCGGCATAAAACTTCCTAATGCATCTTGGAAATTCATTCCCATTTGTTCCATGCCAGTTCCTTGTAACATATCAAACATGGAAGACTGTTGCTCAGTCACTTCAATCGATACAATTTCATCTTCAAGAAGTCCTGCAGCAAGCTTTCTTTCTACATCTTGACGTTTCTTTTCGATTTCAACATCTTCCTGTGCATCAGATGTTTGATTCGAATTTTGAGCACCGCCAAATAGCATTTCTAATGGGTTTTTAAATCCAGATTGTTTCTCCGGACTCGGCACTAAAATTTCAACAAGACGTTGGTTCGCTTGTTCTTCTGCTTTGTCTTGAACTTTCACTACCATTTCTTCTTTTACGATACGGACCGACGCTTCCACAAGGTCACGTACCATCGATTCTACATCTCTACCTACATATCCAACTTCTGTAAATTTCGTAGCTTCAACCTTAATAAAAGGTGCTCCAACGAGTTTCGCCATTCGTCGTGCTACCTCTGTTTTACCAACACCTGTCGGTCCAATCATTAAAATATTTTTAGGTGCAATTTCATCACGTAGATTTTCAGCTAATTTACTTCGACGGTATCGATTTCTTAAAGCTACAGCAACCGCTTTCTTCGCATCTTTTTGACCGATAATGTATTGATCTAATTTTTCCACAATTTGACGCGGAGTAAAATGTAAATGCATATAAAATGCCTCCCTTACGATTCTACAATTCTTCCACAATTATATTGTGGTTTGTATAAACACAAATATCGCCAGCAATGTCTAAACTCGCTTTCGCAATTTGCTTCGCTGTTAAATGTTCACTTGCATATTGCTTTAAAGCACGACCTGCAGAAAGCGCATAATTCCCACCAGATCCAATCGCTAAAATACCATCATCCGGTTCAATCACTTCTCCTGTACCTGAAACAAGAAGCATAGTTGTTTTATCCATGACAATGAGCATCGCTTCTAGCTGACGTAACATTTTGTCGCCACGCCATTGTTTTGCCATTTCAACTGCAGCACGCTGCAAGTTCCCATTGTACTCTTCTAATTTCCCTTCAAACATTTCAAAAAGAGTAAATGCGTCAGCAACGGAACCTGCAAAGCCAGCTAAAACTTTCCCTTGGAAAAGTTTACGGACTTTACGAGCTGTATGTTTCATTACAACTGCATTTCCCATTGTCACCTGACCATCTCCAGCCATTGCACATTCTCCATTATGATGAACTGCAAATATCGTTGTAGCGTGGAAATTTCCCATAGAAAAAACTCCTTTATATGTTTTTATAGCTTTAAAAGCAATTTATGCCCGCGGGTGATGCTTCATGTAGACAGAACGCAATCTTTCTTTAGAGACATGCGTATAAATTTGTGTCGTCGACAAATTCTCATGACCGAGTAGTTCCTGTACAGTACGTAAATCCGCCCCTTCATCTAACATGTGTGTAGCAAATGTATGCCTTAACATATGGGGACTTATCCGCATTGTCAGTGAAGCCTTCTTAATGAGTTCGTTTAATACATAGCGTACCCCTCGACTTGTTAGCGGCGTGCCTTTCGCATTTAAAAATACCATATGAGAGTGTTCTTCAGTTTTGTGAGCTAACTGTTTTCTCCCGTTCTCTATATAAGTAATTAAAGCATCTTGCGCATAGCTTCCGAACGGAATATACCTTTGTTTTTTTCCTTTTCCCATTACTAAAATTGTTCCCACCGCGAAGTCAATATCGGTAAGTTGTAAATTGACACATTCACTCACACGGATCCCAGTCGCATACATCAACTCTAATAAAGCTTGATTCCTTTGACCTAGCGGCGTTTCCGTATCAGAAACTTCAAATAATTCCTCTAATTCTTCAGCATATAAAAACTTTGGGATTGACAATTCTTTTTTGGGGAGTGACGCAAGTGCAAAAGGATTATCTTTCCGATAACCTTCACGCATCAAAAAACGATATAAACTTCGTAAGCTTGATACTTTTCTTGCGACAGATTTACGGGCTAACTTTTCATCGTGCAACGTCGTTAAGTACAAACGAACATCCGCGTATGTAACATCTAAAAAAGAGGATATGCCTTCTCGCTCCATAAATTGCACAAAATGTTCTAAATCATTTTGATAACTTGCAATTGTATATTTTGAATAATTTCTTTCAATTTGTAAATATCCAACGAATAATTGTAACAATTTCTTCACATTCACACAATTCACCTCAATAAAGGCTACTAAATCGTATCACAACTTAGTAGCCTTTGCAAGAAATTTAACTAAATATTTACAAAATTTTGAATTGTTTCTAAAGCGCGTGTTGCATATGCTTCATTTCGTTCTGCTTTCCTCTTAACTTTCTTCTCTAACGGTGCAAACAAACCGAAGTTTGCATTCATTGGCTGGAAGTTTTTCGCGTTTGTCGCAGTAATATAATTCGCCATACTTCCCATTGCAGTTACAGGCGGTAATACAACCGGTTCTTCACCTTTCACAAGTCGAGCAGCGTTAATACCCGCTAGTAATCCTGACGCCGCTGATTCAACATATCCCTCTACTCCAGTCATTTGACCAGCGAAGAATAAATCATCACGTTGTTTATATTGATATGTTGGACGAAGCAAGTTAGGTGAATTAATAAAAGTATTACGATGCATTACACCATAACGTACAATCTCTGCGTTTTCCAGTCCTGGAATCAACTGTAACACTTCTTTTTGTGGTCCCCACTTTAAATGCGTTTGGAAACCTACGATATTGTATAACGTTCCTGCTGCATCATCTTGACGTAACTGAACAACAGCATATGGCGTTTTTCCTGTTTTCGGATCTTCTAATCCAACAGGTTTCATCGGTCCAAATACTAGCGTCTGTCTTCCTCTACTTGCCATAACTTCTACCGGCATACAACCTTCAAAGAAAATTTCTTTTTCAAATTCTTTTAAAGGTACTGTTTCAGCAGCAATTAAAGCCTCGTAAAAACGGTCAAATTCCTCTTCCGTCATTGGGCAGTTTAAATATGCAGCTTCACCTTTATCGTAACGAGACTTTAAATATACTTTATTCATATCAATGCTGTCTTTCTCAACAATCGGTGCTGCAGCATCATAGAAATAAAAATAATCTTCACCTGTTAATTCTTTTAATTGTGCAGCAAGATCAGGAGACGTAAGTGGACCTGTCGCGATAACAGTAGGTCCTTCTGGAATTTCAGTAATTTCTTCATTCATCACAGTTACGTTCGGATGGTTTTTCACATACTCTGTTACCTTTGCCGCAAATTCATGACGATCTACAGCTAAAGCCCCTCCTGCTGGTACAGAGCACTCATCAGCTGCACGAATAATAACAGAGTCCATTAAACGCATTTCTTCTTTAATAACACCAACAGCGTTTGTTAATGTGTTTGCGCGAAGCGAGTTACTGCATACTAACTCTGCAAATTTATCTGTGTGATGAGCCGGCGTTTGCCTTACTGGTCTCATTTCATATAATTTTACTTGGACACCTCGTTTTGCAATTTGGTAAGCTGCTTCACTTCCTGCAAGACCTGCGCCAATGACGTTTACTACTTGTGTTGTCATATATATCACCTTTCCTTTTCTTCCCGAAAAAAATGTGAGCAGTTACGCTCACATTTGTTGTTCTTCTTCATAATCACACGAAATACATTGTACTTGCACGCCTTTTTTCAACTTCTTCTCTACAAGCATACCTTCGCACTTCGGACATTTACGACCAATTGGTTTATCCCAAGATACAAAGTCACACTCTGGATACGTACCGCACCCATAGAAAAGACGTTTCTTTTTATTACTACGACGTTCAATAATTTGACCTTTATCACACTTCGGACAAGTAACACCGATTTCTTTCACAATCGGTTTTGTATTACGACAATCTGGGAAATTCGAACAAGCCATAAATTTCCCGTATTTACCCATTTTAAAGACCATTGGGTGCTCACACAATTCACAGTCTTCCCCAGCTGGTTCATCTTTAATTTCTACTTCACGCATTTCTTTTTCCGCTTTTTCTAAACGCGGTTCAAAGCCTACGTAGAAATCATCAACAATTTTTACCCAATTCGCATTTCCTTCTTCTACTTCATCAAGACTTTGCTCCATGTTAGCAGTAAATTCAATGTTAATAATTTCTGGGAAAAACTCTAAAATAAGTTCAATTACTATTTCACCAAGTTCAGTTGGAACGAAGCGTTTATTATCCAAACCTACGTATCCACGTTTTTGAATCGTTTCAAGTGTCGGTACGTAAGTCGACGGTCTTCCAATTCCAAGCTCTTCAAGTGTTCTTACTAGACGAGCCTCTGTATAGCGCGGCGGAGGTTGTGTAAAGTGTTGCTTCGGTTCTAAATCCTTGGAAAATACCGTTTCCCCTACTTCTAAAGGTGGCAACATTTTATCCTTTTCTTCAGCCCCGTCATCTTTCGACTCTACATACACTTTCATAAATCCTGGAAACTTTACAACCGATCCACTTGCACGGAACTGAACATTGTTATTAATGAGTCTAGCTGTCACAGTATCCATTATAGCAGACGCCATTTGACTTGCAACAAATCGCTCCCAAATCAGTTTATACAACCGAAGTTGATCACGACTTAAGAAACTCTTTAGTTCCTCTGGCCTTCTCATTACCGAAGTAGGACGAATTGCCTCATGCGCATCTTGCGCGTTCGACTTTTTCGTTTCTTTCTTCTTTTCTGTTCCTATGTATTCCGCACCAAACGACTCAGTAATGTAAGTACGCGCCTCTGTTTGAGCTGTTTCTGAGATACGTGTTGAGTCAGTTCTCATATACGTAATAAGACCTACAGTCCCTTGCTTTCCAAGATCTATCCCTTCATACAATTGCTGCGCGAGCATCATTGTTTTCTTTGCTCGCATGTTTAACTTACGCGCTGCCTCTTGTTGCAAGGAAGATGTTGTAAACGGTAATGCAGGATTACGTTTTCGCTCTTTTCGCGTTACATTTTCAACTGAAAACGCATTATCTTTCATCTGTTCAATTATTTCATTCACTTGCGTTTCATTCGTTAATTGAACTTTTTCACCATCTACACCGTAAAAGCTTGCTTCAAATGTGTCTTTCCCTTTCACAAATTCCGTCTTAATTGTCCAGAATTCTTCAGGCTCAAAGCTTTGAATTTCTCTTTCACGTTCAATAATTAAACGAACTGCTACAGATTGTACGCGTCCTGCACTTAATCCTTTTTTTACTTTCTTCCATAATAAAGGACTAATATTGTAACCAACAAGACGATCTAGTATACGCCTTGCTTGTTGTGCATCCACTAAATCCATATTAATCGCACGAGGATGTTTAAATGACTCTTTGATTGCATCTTTTGTAATCTCATTAAACACAACTCGGCAATCTGATTCAACGTCCACATTTAACGTATTAGCTAAATGCCAAGCAATCGCTTCCCCTTCGCGGTCTGGATCGGCCGCGAGATAGACTTTCTTTGCTTTTTTTGCCGCTGATTTTAAGTCTTTTAAGACGGGACCTTTACCACGAATGGTAATATACTTCGGGGTGAAGTTGTTCTTTACTTCTATCCCCATTTGACTTTTAGGTAAATCGCGAACGTGTCCCATAGACGCGACAACTTTGTATTTTTTCCCTAAATATTTCTCAATGGTCTTCGCCTTAGAAGGCGACTCCACGATTACGAGGTAATCTGACATGCTAGTGCCTCCTTAAGAGGTGGATTCAAGTCTTCATCAATCTTATTGATTTCTCTTGTTTTTGTCAATCAAGAATGAATATACCATACAGCGCCTATCTACCATTTGTCAATAATTGTTTAATAAAAACATAAAAATATAAGGTTAATTTATAATCTCTTCCAAGATATCTTCTGCATTTCTTACTAGTTTTGCTCCTTGTTGAATCAGATAATTCGTTCCTGATGCACTATCTATAAATATAGGTCCAGGAAGTGCAAATACCTCTCTATTTTGCTCTAAAGCAAGGTCCGCAGTAATAAGTGTTCCACTTCTTGATTTCGCTTCTACAACTAAAACACCCTTACTTATACCACTAATAATCCGGTTCCTTTTTGGAAAATACCATTTTTTCGGTGCATAGTGCGGCGGATACTCTGTTAATAACAATATATATTCATTCCACGTTCCATATAAATGTCTATTCTCTTTTGGATACATATACAATAATCCATGTCCTAGTATTGCTATAGTCGGGCAATGCTGTCTTACTGTTATTTCATGAGACATTGTATCTATCCCTCTTGCAAACCCACTGACAATAAGCCATTCCCTTTCTAATAAGGGGTGTAAAATAAATTTTAAACTCTCATGTCCATATAAAGTCGGTTCCCTCGTTCCAATAACCGCTAATTTATTCACTCTATTGAGAAAATCCTTCTCTCCTTTTCCATATAACACAAAGGGTGGATCCTGTATTTCACGTAATAATTGTGGATAATCTTCATCCCATATAGTCATATAAAAGATTCGATTTTTCTCTAAATAAGATATATATTGCAAGAGATTTGAACTTTGAAGAAAATTTACTAATTCTGAAGATTTTTTCGAGGATATTCCAGTGTAGTATTCCATTTGTTTTGCATTAAAAGTGTATATTCCCTTCAATTCTGGATCGACATATAGTAGTCTTTCCATCGCCTTCCAATGATCTGCTAAAAAATAATGAAGATGTAATAATCGTTCTCTTTTCATCCTAATTCTCCTTACCCATAATTTTTATTATGTAAACAAGAAGTGTGTAAAAAGACACCTTCAAGCAAGAAGGTGTCTTTCAACAGATTAGTAGTTTTTACAAGTCTCAAATAGACCTTTTTCTTTTAAGACAGAGATTAGCGTTTCACCCATAACCGCTGGAGTTTCCGCTACTTTAATACCACAAGCTTCCATCGTTTTAATCTTTTCAGCAGCAGTTCCTTTACCACCAGAAATGATTGCACCAGCATGGCCCATACGTTTGCCAGCAGGCGCTGTTTGGCCACCAATGAAGCCTACAACAGGTTTTGTCATATTAGCTTTCACCCATTCAGCTGCCTCTTCTTCCGCTGTACCACCGATTTCACCAATCATAATTACAGCATGTGTTTCTTCATCTTCATTAAATGCTTTTAACGCATCAATAAAGTCTGTACCGTTAACTGGGTCCCCGCCGATACCTACAGCAGTAGATTGGCCAATACCTTCTTGTGTTAACTGATGTACAGCCTCATACGTTAATGTACCAGAGCGGGATACGATACCTACATGACCTTTTTTATGAATGTATCCTGGCATAATACCGATTTTACATTCATCAGGCGTGATAACACCTGGACAGTTTGGTCCAAGTAAACGTGTATGTTTACCAGCCATATATCTCTTTACATTTACCATATCTAATACAGGAATTCCTTCAGTAATACATACTACTAAGTCAATTTCTGCATCAACTGCTTCCATAATTGCATCAGCCGCAAAAGCGGGTGGAACGTATACAACTGAAGCGTTTGCGCCTGTTGCTTTCACTGCATCTTCTACAGTATCAAATACTGGTACACCTTCAATATCAGTGCCACCTTTACCTGGCGTTACACCACCGACAATTTTCGTACCGTATTCAATCATTTGTTTTGTGTGGAATAACCCTTGAGAACCTGTAATACCTTGAACAATAACTTTTGTATCTTTATTAACTAATACGCTCATTTTTCTCCCCCGCTTTCTATTAGCCCACTAGTGAAACAATTTTTTGTGCACCGTCTGCCATAGATTCTGCTGCAACAATATTTAAGCCAGACTCATTTAAAATTTTCTTACCTAACTCTACGTTTGTACCTTCAAGACGTACAACTAAAGGTAATTCAAGACCTACTTGTTTCGTTGCTTCAATAACACCTTCTGCGATAACATCACACTTCATAATGCCACCAAAAATGTTAACGAAAATACCTTTTACATTTTTGTCAGAAAGGATAATTTTGAATGCTTCTGTAACTTTTTCAGCAGTCGCACCGCCACCAACATCTAAGAAGTTAGCTGGATCGCCATGGTAATGTTTAATGATATCCATTGTAGCCATCGCTAAACCTGCACCATTAACCATACAACCGATATTTCCATCTAAAGGAATGTAGTTTAAGTCATATTTAGAAGCTTCAATTTCTTTTGCATCTTCTTCATCAAGATCACGAAGTTCTAAAATGTCTTTATGGCGATATAAAGCATTAGAATCAAAGTTTAATTTCGCATCTAATGCCATAACTTTACCGTCACCTGTTGTAACAAGTGGGTTAATCTCCGCGATAGAGCAATCTTTTTCAATAAACGCACGGTATAAGCCCATCATAAACTTCACAGCTTGTCCTACAAGCTCTTTTGGAATATTGATGTTAAATGCGATTCGGCGCGCTTGGAAGCCTTGTAAGCCTACTGCTGGATCAATATATTCTTTAAAGATCTTTTCAGGTGTTTGCTCTGCTACTTCTTCAATTTCTGTTCCACCTTCTTCAGATGCCATTAAAACAACTTGAGAAGTTGCACGATCTAAAACAAGACCTACATAATATTCTTTTTTAATATCGCAACCTTCTTCGATAAGTAAGCGTTTTACTTCCTTACCTTCAGGACCTGTTTGATGTGTCACAAGTGTAGTTCCTAAAATGCTTTCTGCATATGTACGAACTTCATCTAAATTTTTTGCAACTTTTACTCCGCCAGCTTTGCCGCGTCCACCAGCGTGAATTTGTGCTTTTACTACACATACATCCGTTCCTAATTCTTTCGCTGCTTCTACAGCTTCTTCTACCGTAAATGCAACCTTCCCGTTCGGAACGCTAACCCCATAGCTTCTAAGGACTGCCTTACCTTGGTACTCATGGATATTCATGGTCCCATCCTCCCCTGTTTTCCTGTTTTACTCGAAAAGTTTTTTAATGTTTAAAAAACATTACATTGCCATTGTATAAGATGATTGGCACGCTGTCTACAATAAAGTGTCAGAAAACTGAAATCGCTTTATTCTTTTTGGAAAATAGTAATGTTTATATGTCAAAATAAAAAATAAGCTATGAAAACACAGCTTATTTTTGAATCATATCTTTAATTGGCGCAAACGATTTCCGATGTTCTTCTAATACTCCATGCGCTTCAATCGCTTCTAAATGTTGTTTTGTTCCATATCCCATATGTTGTTCAAATCCATATGCAGGATACTTTTCTCCAAGCTCTTTCATCATACGATCTCTCGTTACTTTCGCAACAATGGATGCAGCTGAAATAGAAATACTTTTCGCATCACCTTTAATAATGGATGTTTGTGGAATTGGTGTAGGAAGTTTCATCGCATCAATTAATAAATATTCTGGTGCACAAGATAAATTCGCAACAGCATCTAACATTGCTTGTTTCGTCGCTTGATAAATATTTATTTCATCAATAACTTGTGGTGATACAATTCCAACTCCAATTGCAATTGCTTGTGCTTTGATTTCATCATAAAAACGCTCTCGCTTCGCCTCACTCAGCTTTTTCGAGTCATTTAACCCTGGAATATAACAATCTTCCGGAAGGACAACAGCCGCCGTCACGACAGGCCCAGCTAGCGGCCCACGCCCTACTTCATCTATACCTGCAATATATGTGAGCCCTTTTTCACGTAATGCAATCTCGTACTTGGACATTTCGAAAAACTTTTCTTTTTCTTTCTGCGCTAACTCTTTTTGTTTATGCCACTTCAAAATAAGCTTTTGTACCCCTTTTCGCTCATCTTTCATTAATATTTGAAAGCGGTCATCTTCTTCACTCATAATTTCTTGCAGTAAACGTTCCGCTTCTTGAATAGTCACTTTTTGCATTCATGCCACTCCCTTTATATACAAAAAAGAAAAGACGTACAAACGCACGTCTTATACTTCTTCTACTTTTTCTACATCTTCTGTCTGCTCTGCAAACTCTTCTGGTGTTTCAAACGTCATTTTCCCAAGTTTTCCACCACGAAGCTCACGAAGGACAAGCTCAGATGTTTTATCATAATCAATCATTCCGCCGCCCATTAAACAGCCTCTATTTTTTCCAATTGCATCAAATAACTCCACAATATCTTCTGGAATCTCATTTAAATTATATCGCTCTTTCAAACGTTCTGGATAATGTTTCTCCATAAAACGTAAAGCGTAAACAGCAACATCTTGTAAATTTAAAATTGAATCTTTAATTGCGCCCGTTGTTGCTAAACGAAGACCCACTAGTTGATCTTCAAATTTAGGCCATAAAATACCAGGTGTATCTAACAGTTCCATTTCTTTTCCAACTTTAATCCATTGTTGGGCTGTTGTCACACCAGGACGATCTCCTGTTTTAGCAATATTTTTCTTCGCCAACTTATTAATTAACGTAGATTTACCAACATTCGGTATACCTACAATTAATGCACGAATCGCCCTCGGTCTAATACCTTTCGCAACCATTTTATCAAATTTCTCTTTCACCAACACTTTACAAGCGGCTGCAATTTCCTTCATACCTTGGCCAGCTTGTGCGTTAATTGAAATTGCCATATGGCCTTTTTCTTTAAAATATGCGATCCATTGCTTTGTTAAACGATCATCTGCCATATCCGCTTTATTTAAAACAACAAGCCTCGGTTTATGTGTAATAATCTCATCGATCATTGGATTTCGAGAAGATAAAGGTAATCGAGCATCTACAAGCTCAATTACAACATCAATTAACTTTAATTTTTCTGTTACTTGGCGTCTAGCCTTTGCCATATGTCCCGGGAACCACTGAATTACCATGTTGCCACCTTCTTTTTCTTTTATTTCACAATACGAGCATCTTTTAACGGCCAATATAGTATATTTGCTTTTCCAATCACTTGGTCCATTGAAATGGTACCAATCGAACGGCTATCTTTACTAAAACGACGATTATCGCCTAAAACAAATAATTGACCTTCTGGAACAGTTTTCTTCCCTGTCATTTCTTCAAGAGTAAAATCATATGTAAGCGGTCCGTCAGCAATTTGTTTTTTCTGCTTGTCTAAATACGGCTCCTCATAAGCCTTTCCGTTAACATATAGCTTATCATTACGGTACTCTATTTCATCGCCTGGTAGGCCGATAATACGCTTAATATAATCTTTATCTTCCGTTGCTCGGAATACGATAATATCAAATCGTTTCGGATCTCCTATGTGATAACCAATTTTATTGACAATCATTCGATCGCGATCATGTAAAGTAGATGCCATCGATACTCCATCTACGAGAATTGGCGCAAAGAAAAACTGTCTAATAACACCCGCTAATACAACAGCAATCAAAATTGCTTTGATCCATTCCCAAAGTGAACTCTTTTCTTTCTTCATGCATTTCCCCTCCACGATTATGTAAGCTGCTCGTATTATATCAAAATTTTATATAGATTGGAAAAAGGGAGCTTGTGTATTTACAAGCTCCCATACATGTCTTATCGAATTTCTTTAATACGTGCTTTTTTACCGCGAAGGTTACGTAAGTAGTATAACTTAGCACGACGTACTTTACCACGGCGAAGTACTTCGATTTTCGCGATTCTTGGCGTGTGAACTGGGAATGTACGCTCAACACCTACACCGTAAGAAATCTTACGAACTGTGAATGTTTCACTGATTCCGCCACCACGACGTTTAATTACAACACCTTCGAAAAGCTGAATTCTTTCACGAGTTCCCTCAACTACTTTTACGTGTACACGTAAAGTGTCTCCAGGACGGAATGAAGGAAGGTCAGTTTTTAATTGGCCTTTTGTAATTTCTGCGATTAATTGTTGCATATTAAATTCTCTCCTTTAAACAGATGCTCTTATAAAGTCTTAATAAATTACAGCGGAACATCGTTAATACGGCCACTGATTTCAGTAGCACAAGTGTTATAATAGCATATTGCTAGGACTGTTGCAATAGAAAATATATCAAGCCCTTACTTGTCTTCTTTAATCTGTTCTAGCCATTTCTCTTCTTGCTTAGACAATTCTCGTTCTTCCAGTAAATCCGGTCTACGCGTGTACGTACGACGTAGTGATTCTTTGTGTCGCCATTCATCAATATTTTTATGATTTCCTGACATTAGTACATCCGGTACCTTCATACCACGAAAATCAGCTGGACGTGTATAATGAGGATGCTCTAATAAACCTGTACTAAACGAATCCTCGACTTGTGAAGCATGATTTCCTAGTACTCCTGGCAGGAGACGTACGACACTATCAGTTATAACCATAGAGGCTAACTCTCCGCCCGTTAATACGTAGTCACCAATAGAAATTTCATCTGTTACGAGATGCTCACGAATTCGTTCATCGTACCCTTCATAATGACCACATACAAAAATAACATGCTCTTCTTCAGCAAGCTCTTCTGCCTTCTTCTGCGTAAAACGTTCTCCTTGTGGACACATTAAGACAACTCTCGGTTTACGGGCTGTTTCCTTCGTTAACTCTTCCACTGCATCAAAGATAGGCTGAGGGGTTAATACCATCCCAGCGCCACCACCATATGGATAATCATCTACGCTATTATGCTTACTTGTTGTATAATCACGGAAATTGACAACACGAAGCTCTACTGCTTCTTTTTCTTGTGCTTTCTTTAAAATTGAAGATCCAAACACACCCGTAAACATATCTGGAAACAATGTTAAAATGTCAATTTTCATTATAGCAGCCCTTCCATTACATGAATGGTTACTAATTTATTCTCAATGTTAACTTGAAGTACAACATCATCAATATAAGGAATTAACAGATCTTGACCTTTTGGACGTTTAATTACCCAAACATCATTTGCACCAGGAGATAAAATTTCTTTTATTGTTCCTAACGCTTCTCCTTCTTCCGTTACAACGCTACAACCAATAATTTCATGGTAATAGTATTCGCCTTCAGCTAGTTCGCCTAACTGCTCTTCTGGTACTTTTATTAAAGAACCTTTAAATTTCTCTGCTTCATCAACATTGTTGTATCCTTCAAATGTTAATAAATCAAATGTCTTATGTTGACGATGAGAAGTTACTTTCACCGGAAGGTAGTCTGTACTTTTCTCATTCGATATGTATAAAGTGTTTCCTACTTTATATCGCTCTTCTGGAAAATCAGTACGAGAAATAACACGAATTTCTCCTCTTACGCCATGAGTATTTACAATTTTCCCTACATTAAACCATTTTGTCATAAACAGTATGTCACCCCTGGTTTCTATATAAATTAAGCATCTCCATTTCACATATGGAACATGCAACTTCTCTTTAAATGTTAAAAAAGGGAGAGGAAATAACTCCTCGCCCTTTTTACGTTTATTGAATTTCCAGTGTTACTTTTTCATCGTTATGATGTCCCACTGAATACAAGAGCATTCGAATTGCTTTCGCAACTTTCCCTTGCTTTCCAATGACTTTTCCAACATCCTCAGGATGTACAGTTAATCGATACTTTATCTCTCCGTTGTAAAGTTCCTGTGTAACTTTTACATCTTCAGGATGATCGACAAGAGGCTTGACAATCGTCTCGACTAACTTCTTCATAGTCATTGCCTCAATTACTTACCTTGTTTAGATAAGTGGAATTTCTCCATGATACCTTGGTTAGAGAATAAGTTACGAACTGTATCAGATGGTTTAGCACCATTTCCTAACCATTTTAATGCTGCTTCTTCGTTGATCTTAACTTCAGCTGGTTGAGCAACCGGATTGTAAGTACCGATTTCCTCAATGAAACGTCCGTCACGAGGAGAACGAGAATCTGCAACAACTACACGATAGAAAGGAGTTTTTTTAGCTCCCATACGTTTTAAACGAATTTTAACTGCCATTTATAAAGCACCTCCGAATTTATTTCACACAGATAATTATATTAGCAAAAAGACTATTGCTTTGTAAAGTATTTTTTCTTAACAGAGCCATCTTTTTTCCTTACATGAATGGAAACTTCAATCCACCTAGTCCTTTTTTCTTACCTTTTTGCATTCCAGTCATCGTTTTCATCATCTTTTTCATATCATCAAATTGCTTGATTAAACGATTGATTTCTTGTACCGTTGTACCGCTACCTTTGGCAATGCGTTTTTTGCGACTAGCATTGATTATTTCCGGTTGTTCTCGCTCTAATTTAGTCATAGAACGAATAATTGCCTCAATATGCCCAATTTGTTTTTCATCAACTTGCGCATTTTTTAGCCCTTTAATTTTATTTGCACCAGGAAGCATTCCTAACAATTCATCAAGCGGTCCAAGTTGACGCACTTGTCCAAGTTGTTCTAGGAAATCGTCAAGCGTAAACGAAAGCGTACGCATTTTTTGCTCAAGTTCTTTTGCTTTCTCTTCATCAACTGTAGCTTGTGCTTTTTCAATTAATGTTAAGACGTCTCCCATCCCTAAAATACGGGATGCCATACGCTCTGGATGAAACGCTTCAATTGCATCTAGTTTTTCACCCATACCAGCAAATTTAATCGGTGTATTTGTTACAGCCTTAATAGATAATGCAGCACCACCGCGCGTATCACCATCTAATTTCGTTAACACAACACCTGTTAAACCTAACTGTTCATGGAAACTTTGCGCAACATTTACCGCGTCTTGCCCCGTCATCGCATCGACAACAAGGAAAATTTCATCCGGTTTCGCAACTTCTTTCACTTTCGCTAATTCATCCATTAGTTCTTCATCAATATGCAGGCGACCTGCTGTATCGATTAAAACATAATCGTGATGATCTTCTTTTGCTTTTGCAATCGCTTGTTTCGCAATTTCAACAGGACTTACTTGATCTCCTAAAGAGAATACAGGCATGTCCAATTGCTTCCCTAATGTTTCAAGCTGTTTAATCGCTGCTGGACGGTAAATATCCGCTGCAACAAGCATCGGTTTACGATTATGCTTTTTACGAAGCAAATTCGCAAGCTTACCTGTCGTCGTTGTTTTACCTGCACCTTGCAGACCAACCATCATAATAACAGTCGGTGGCTTATTAGCAACAGCAATTTTGCTTTGCTCTCCGCCCATAAGTTCTGTAAGTTCTTCCTGTACAACTTTAATTACTTGTTGTCCAGGTGTCAAACTTTTCATTACATCTTGTCCGACAGCACGTTCAGACACACGCTTTACAAAATCTTTTACTACTTTAAAGTTAACGTCCGCTTCTAAAAGAGCTAGACGAACTTCTCTCATCATTTCTTTCACATCGGCTTCAGAAACTTTTCCTTTGCCGCGGATTTTTTGCATTGTCTGTTGAAGTCGGTCGGCTAATCCTTCAAATGCCATATTGCCGCCCTCCTAATCTAATTTTTCGATAGCTTCAACAACTTGTTTCATTTCTTCATTCACATGCTCTTCTTCGCTGATTAGCTGTTTTAGCTTTGCAACAAGTCGCTGTCGCTCTTGAAACTTTTGAAGTAATACTAATTTATCTTCATATTCTTCAAGCATCGCTTCAGTCCGTTTAATGTTATCATACACGGCTTGGCGACTTACATCAAATTCTTCCGCAATTTCACCAAGAGATAAATCATCTAGATAATAAAGCGACATATAACTTCTTTGTTTTTGCGTTAACAACGATTGATAAAAATCAAATAAATAGTTCATTCTCGTTGTTTTTTCGAGCATGTTGGATCATCCTTTGTTAAGTGATTTCCCTTTACATGAATTAGTTTACATGGAGTACAAAAGAGTGTCAAGTTTTTTTCTTAACATCACATATTTTTATAGAAAAAGAAGCGGAAAATACCGCTTCTTTCACTTATACTTCTTCTGTTTCTACTAAGTTCGCAAATAAACCATACACATACTGTTCTGGATCAAACTGTTGCAGATCATCCATTTGCTCCCCTAATCCAACGAATTTCACCGGTACATCCATTTCATTTCGAATCGCTAATACAATACCACCTTTAGCAGTACCATCTAACTTCGTTAAAACAATACCAGTAACATTCGTTGCTTCGCGGAATGTTTTTGCTTGACTTAGACCGTTTTGTCCTGTTGTTGCATCAATAACAAGTAATACTTCATGAGGAGCTCCTGGTACTTCGCGCTCAATTACACGCTTCACTTTCTCTAACTCTTTCATTAAGTTCACTTTATTTTGCAAACGTCCTGCTGTATCACATAGTAATACATCTACTTTACGTGCTTTCGCAGCTTGTACAGCGTCATACATAACCGCCGCTGGATCAGATCCTGATCCTTGTTTAATCACTTCTACACCAACGCGATCGCCCCATACTTCTAATTGTTCAATCGCTCCAGCACGGAATGTGTCTCCTGCCGCCAATAGGACAGACTTACCTTCTGATTTGAATTTATGTGCTAGTTTACCAATTGTCGTCGTTTTCCCTACTCCGTTAACACCGACAAATAAAACAACTGTTAATTGATCCTCTTGCATATTAATTTCGTTGCTAAACTCGCTGTCACCTTTGTAAATCCCTACTAATTTTTCTGAAATAACAGCCTGTACTTCTCTTGGATCTTGGATATTACGACGTTGGACTTCTTCTTTCAATTGATCAATTAATTCCATTACCGTCGAAACGCCGACATCTGCACCAATTAAAATTTCTTCTAATTCCTCAAAGAAATCTTCATCTACTTTACGATAACGATAAACTAAATCATTTACTTTATCTGCAAACGAATTTCTCGTTTTTTCTAACCCGTTTTTAAATTTCTCTGTTACCGTATCTGTTTGTTTAGAAATTTTTTCTTTTAATTTTTTAAAAAAGCTCATACTGTCCCATCCTTCCTATTTACTTGCAACTAGTTCTTCTCCATCATCTAAACGAACAGAAACAAGTTTAGATACCCCTGACTCTTGCATTGTTACACCGTACAATACGTCAGACTCTTCCATTGTACCTTTTCTATGTGTAATTACAATAAACTGTGTCTCATCACTAAATTTCTTTAAATACTGCGCAAAGCGGGCAACATTCGCCTCATCAAGAGCTGCCTCTACCTCATCTAGTACACAGAATGGGACTGGGCGCACTTTTAAAATACCAAATAACAGCGCAATCGCTGTTAAAGCACGCTCTCCACCTGAAAGTAAACCTAAGTTTTGCAGTTTCTTCCCTGGCGGTTGCGCTACAATATCAATACCCGTATTTAATAAGTCCTCTGGATTCGTCATGACTAAATCCGCTCTACCGCCTCCAAATAATTCAGAGAATACCGATTGAAACTCCATTCGAATTCCTTCAAACGTAGTAGAGAAGCGTTTTTTCATTTCTTCATCCATTTCGGTAATAAGTTGGTGCAATGTCGTTTTCGCTTCTTCTAGATCATCCTTTTGCTCTAGTAAGAATGTATGACGCTCTGCTACACGCTCATACTCATCAATTGCTCCTAAATTCACTGTGCCTAGCTCTTCAATGGATAGTTTAATTAGTTTCACCTTTTTACGCGCATCCTCGGCAGGCATCATCATTGTATACTTCAGTTTTGCTGCTTCAAATGAAATCGTATATGTTTCACGTAATTGTTGTAATCTATTTTCCAACTCTACATCAAGTCGGTTTATTTTTACTTCTTGATCTTTCAACATCTCAAGAATGTATTTATGTTTACCTGTTGTTTCTTTCAGATTACGCTCTAAATGTTCTACTCTCTCTTGTAACGATACTCGTTGTTCACGACGAGAGCGGATTAACTCTGAAGTTTGATTACGATCATATGCTTTCTTCTCAATCATATTTGTAATTTGTTCTTCACCACTTGAATTCGATGTCATTTCTTGTTTTAAGAATGCTAAATCCTCTTTCGTTTTGACAAGCGTTGCATCCGTTTCTTCTTTTTCCTTCGTCAATCGTTCAACTTTTTCTTTTTGATTAGATAAGCGTTGTTGCTTTTCAGCTGCCAACACTTTTAACTCAGTCATTTCTTTTTGAACTTTTTCTTTCGAAGAATGTTGCTCACTTTTTTGTTTTGTTAAAGCGACAATTTTATTATCTAATTCCGTAATCTCCGCTTGAAGATTTGCTAAAATCTTTTCTAGCTCTTCTTTACGCCCTTGTATCTTCACTTGATCTTGTAAGAATCCTTCAATCTCTAAATCGTAAATAGATAATCGATCATTAATACGATGTTCCTCTAATTCTAAGCGATTAATTTCTTCTCTTAATTTCTGTTCATCTACACGCTCTGTTTCTACACTTTGCCTTAGTTCACGTATTTGCACTTCTTTTTCTTGAATCTCTTGCTTTACTGCTTTAACAAAGTTTTCCAACTTCGTTGTTTTTTCTTCCATATCAGTTAACTTGTTCGTCCACTCTTCTAGTTCACGTTGACGTCCTAATAAAGAAGATTTCGCCTGTTTTACCGCTCCACCTGTCATAGAACCGCCAGGGTTCACTACATCACCTTCGATTGTTACAATGCGATAACGGTATTGCAGTTGTTTCGCCAACTCATTCGCCCCGCGTAAATCTTTCGCGACAATAACAGTACCTAATAAATTCGAAACTACATTTTCATATTTATTGTTATATTGTACAAGTTCTGCCGCCACACCTACAAACGATGGATGTTGATTTACAATACGTAATTGTTCAAATGATAACGATCTACTTTTAATTACAGCTTGCGGTAAAAACGTTGCTCGTCCATGTTTATTTTGTTTTAAAAACGCAATTGCATTACGAGCATGTTCTTCTTTTTGTACGACAATATGCTGCATCGCTGCACCTAGAGCAATTTCCATTGCAATTTCATATTCTTTCGGTACCGTTAGCAGTTCTGCAACAGCACCCTCAATACCTTGCAAACTATTTTCTCTAGCTTTTAATACTTCACGTACTCCTTGATAGAAACCAGAGTAATCTTCTTGCATCTCTTCTAGCATTTCTTTTCGAGAACGTGCCTGTTGTACAAATTGATACGCTTGATACAGTTTTGTTTCATTTTCGCTATACTGCGTCTTGCATTTCCCAAGTGCCATTTCGGTCTTTTGTATATTCGAAAGGATACCAGCTACTTTTTCTTTCACTTGTTCATAACTTTCCACAAGCTTCGTCTTTTTCGCTGTAATTTCCATACGAATTTCTACATATTTCGCATTTTCTTCATCAAGGCGTTCATTTTTAGAGCTTTGTTGTTTAGATTGTTCTTCAATCATAGATAACTCATTGCGATGACTAGCTTGTTGATTTAAAAGTTCAATATAGTCACCTTTTAAATTCTCAATTTGTTCCTCTAAATTGTCAGCAAAAGTTGCAAGCAATTGCTCATTATCATGCAATTTTGTCTCCAACTCTTTTACTTGATTTACAAATTGCATCAACACTTCTGTACCTGATTCAATTTCGCCATCATAACTTGTAGCTTTCTCTGTTAATTCAACAATTAACTGTTCGAGTTGTGCACAATGCGTCGTTGCATTTTGTTTTCTCTCTTTTAATAACTCACGCTGTCCTTCTAACTTTTCTAGCTCTTTACTAGAGAGAAGAAGTACTTCTTGTAAGGAATCTACAGACTCATCTACTGCTTGTAATTGTCCTCGTAATTCCTCTAGCTCTTCTTCACCTTTTTGTAAATGCGTTGACATTTTTGCTTCTTCGTTTTTATTATGCCCAAACTGATTTCGAAGCGCTTCCCATTTCTCATGTAATTCTTCAATTTCATGTACAATAAGCGCCGCTTCTACTTTTTCTAATTCTTCTTTTTTCTCGAGATAATCTTTCGCAATAGAAGCTTGTCTTTCCAAAGGTTCTACTTGACTACTTAATTCGTGAATGATATCTTGTACACGATTTAAGTTTTCTTGTGTGTCTGCTAATTTTCCTTCAGCTTTCTTTTTACGAAGTTTGTATTTCAGCACTCCCGCAGCTTCTTCAAATACACCACGACGTTCTTCTGATTTACTACTTAAAATCTCTTCAACTTTCCCTTGGCTAATAATCGAAAAAGCTTCTCTTCCCATACCAGAGTCCATAAATAAATCAATAATATCTTTCAATCTACATGATTGTTTATTAATATAAAAATCACTATCACCAGAACGAGATACACGACGCGTTACACACACCTCATTATATTCAATCGGTAAACGTTGATCCTCATTATTTAAAGTTATTGTTACTTCAGCAACATTAACTGCTCTTCTCGTATCACTGCCTGCAAAAATAATATCTTCCATCTTTGCACCACGTAATGATTTTGCAGATTGTTCACCCAGTACCCAGCGAATGGCATCAGTAATATTACTTTTCCCGCTTCCATTAGGTCCTACTACAGACGTTACACCTGGGACAAAGTCAACAGATACACGCTCAGCAAAAGACTTAAATCCCGCTATTTCTAATCTTTTTAAAAACACGAAAGGCCTTCCTCCTATTCTCCGTTGCTATAATAGCTTGTTTATACAAAAACAAGCTATTATACGGATTTCCTTTCCTTTCATTTACAAGCGAAAGGAAAGTTTCATTCTATGCACAAGGAATCCCCCTCATTCAAAGGGGGATTCCTTATAGTTGTTCTTTTAACTTTTTCAACGCTTCTGCAGCAGCTTGTTGCTCTGCTTCTTTTTTCGACTTGCCACTACCAAGACCTAAAGCCACGTTATTTAACGTAACACGTGACACAAATTCTCGATTGTGAGCTGGGCCTTTTTCTTGCAAAATTTGATACTCAATATTGCCACTACCATCACGCTGAATCAATTCTTGTAATTGACTCTTATAATCCATCACATGAGAAAAAGCACCTTCATTAATTTTAGGGTATACAATTTCTTTTAAGAATTCCCATACTGTCTCTAGCCCTTGATCAAGATAAAGGGCACCAATAAACGCTTCAAAGACATCCGCTAATAAAGCTGGTCGTTCACGTCCACCTGTCATTTCCTCACCTTTTCCTAATAAAACAAGGTTACCAAATGACAACTCGTTTGCAAAACGAACAAGAGATGGTTCACATACAATAGCTGCACGTAGTTTTGTTAACTCTCCTTCGCTCATTGTCGGATATTTTTGAAACAGATACTGTGATACAGTAAGTTCCAATACTGCATCTCCAAGAAATTCGAGACGCTCATTATCTTCATGTGGTTTTTTTCGATGCTCATTCACATACGATGAATGCGTAAATGCTTGAATCAATAATTTTTCATCTGTAAACGTAATACCTATCTTTTCTTGAAATACTTTAAATGCTTCACGATATTTTGTTTCGTATTTTTTTTCTCTATATTTTCGGTACGGCATAGGTCCCTCCAGATATAAGCCGAGAAGCCCCGCTAAAAAACGGGACTTCGCTCAAGCATTATAGATGACTCTCTATGTAAGTCACAGCATCGCCAACAGTAGCAATCTTTTCAGCATCTTCATCAGAAATTTCCATTTCGAATTCGTCTTCTAATTGCATTACAAGTTCTACTACATCTAGGGAGTCTGCTCCTAAATCTTCCTTGAAGCTTGCAGCTGGTACTACTTCAGTTTCTTCTACTCCTAAACGATCAACGATGATTTTTGTTACACGCTCTAAAACATCTGCCATTCCATTCACCTCCCCTCAAATATTATATTAAATATTGTCCAAAAAAACTAGTTGAAATCGATTCTTTTATTACATTACCATACCGCCATCAACATTTAACGTTTGACCTGTAACATATTTGCTTTGATCAGAAGCAAAAAACGTTACAGCATTTGCGATATCTTGCGCTTCACCAAACTGTGCTGCAGGAATTAATTTTAACATTTCAGCTTTTATATTTTCATCTAATACGTCAGTCATATCTGTCGCAATAAACCCAGGGGCAATTGCATTTACAGTAATGTTACGGCTTGCTAACTCTTTTGCTGATGTTTTTGTTAATCCAATTACACCCGCTTTAGCAGCAACATAGTTTGCTTGTCCTGGATTACCTGTTACTCCCACAACAGAAGCGATATTAATAATACGTCCATGACGTTGACGCATCATATATCGAGATACTGCCTTCGTACATAAGAATACACCTTTTAAGTTTGTATTAATAACTGTATCCCATTCTTCTTCTTTCATACGCATTAATAAATTATCTTTTGTTACACCTGCATTATTCACAAGAATATCAACTTGTCCAAATGCATCTACAGTTTGTTTCACCATATTTGTAACGTCTTCAGCATTTGCAACATCTGCTCTTACTGCAATTGCATCCGAGCCTAATTTCTTTATTTCATCAACTACTTCATTTGCCTTTTGCTCATTACCAGCATAATTTACTACAACACTTGCCCCTTGTTTCGCTAAATCAATCGCAATCGCACGACCAATCCCACGTGAAGCGCCAGTTACTAATGCTACTTTCCCTTTTAACATCAGTTTTCTCCTCTCAAATTTGAAATGGTATCTTTTAACGTCTCTTCATCGTATATCGCATATGCTTTCACTGATGAATCAATCGACTTCATAAGTCCAGCAAGTACTTTCCCAGGTCCAATCTCAATAAATGTATCTACCCCTTGACTCACCATGTATTCAATGGATGGGTACCATAAGACAGGCGAATAGAGCTGTTCGATTAGCTTTTCTTGAATATCTGCACCACTTGTAATAACGTCTGCTGTTACATTTGCGATAACAGGAATATTCGTATCTTGAATTGTAATTTCATTTAGGACACTTTGGAATTTCTCCGCTGCTGGCTTCATAAGCGAAGAGTGGAACGGTCCACTTACCTTAAGCGGAATTGCTCTCTTTGCACCATTTTCTTTCGCTCTTTGAGAGGCAATCTCTACTCCTTGCTTTGTTCCAGAAATCACAATTTGCTTCACACTATTCATATTAGCAATTTGTACTGCATATCCTTCACTTGTTACTTCTTCTGTAACTTGTTTCAGCATATGTGGATCAGCACCTAAAATAGCCGCCATTGCTCCTTCTCCGCCAGGAACAGCTTCTTCCATATATTCCCCACGTTTCCTTACAGCATATACAGCGTCTTCAAAAGTTAATGCACCCGCTGCTACAAGAGCGCTATATTCACCTAAACTATGCCCTGCAACAAAGTCTGGTGTAATATCATACTCTTTTAAAGCTGTCAAAAGAGCAAAACTCGTTGTTAATAAAGCAGGCTGCGCATTTGTCGTTAACGTAAGCTTTTCCTGCGGCCCTTCAAAAATCACTTCTGAAAGTGAATCTTGCAACACCTCATCTGCTTTTGCAAACACATTTGCAACCTCTTTATTATTCTCTGCTAACTGTTTACCCATTCCAACTGCCTGTGAACCTTGGCCCGGAAAAAGAAATGCTAGTTTTCCCATTTCAAATCCTCCTCTTATTGGAGTGGCTCTTTCTCCATTACGCTTGAAATAGTAGGAATAACTTCTTTCGCTACCATTTCTCTCGTTTGACGAATCGCACTAAATATTGATTGGTCATTAGAAGAACCGTGAGCCTTAATGACAGGAGCTTTCAATCCAAATAATGCCGCTCCCCCATACTCCGAATAGTCCATTTTATCTTTTAATACCATAAGTTTTGGCTTTAATACCGCTGCTGCTAATTTGCTCGTAAACGAACTCATTAACTGCTCTTTTAACATAGAGAATAATGCAAGTGCTGTTCCTTCTAATGATTTCAGCGCTACATTCCCTGTAAAACCATCACATACAACAACATCTGCTACACCTTGCAATAAATCTCTTGATTCAACGTTCCCAACGAAATGAATTGGGGCATCCTTAAGCATTGCAAAGACTTGTTTTGAAAGCTCGTTTCCTTTACCATCCTCTGTTCCAACATTTAAAAGTCCAACGCGAGGATTTTTAATTCCTCTTACTTTCTCAGCGTATACAGATCCCATTACTGCATATTGATATAAATGAATTGGTTTTGCATCAACGTTCGCTCCAACATCTAACATAACAAAACCTTCTCCATCAACAGTTGGCATTGTAGGGGATAAAGCCGGTCGCTCAATTCCTTCCATACGACCTACAATAAACAATCCAGCCGCCATTAAAGCTCCTGTACTACCAGCTGATATACAAGCATCCGCAACGCCGTCTTTCACTTGCTGCGCTGCGAGTACCATTGAAGCTTGTTTTTTTCGACGAACCGCTCTTACTGGTTCATCTGTCGATTCGATTTTTTCATCTGTATGAAGTATAGTAATTCGTTCTTCATTCGTTAAGTATTGACGAATTTCCTCTTCTTTCCCTACTAACGTAATATGTAAATCAGAATATTCTTTAATAGCTTTCATTGCTCCTAATACGACAGCCTTCGGAGCATGATCGCCGCCCATTGCATCTATTGCGATTTTCATAAGTTGTTACCTTCCTCACTATAATTACTAGATCGATACATTTCAAAAGTGCCTGTAAAAACAAGTTCTTCTCCAACAAAGCTACGCACTTTGACAACGGTCCGTCCTTTATCATTCTCTACATCTTCAACGCGCGCTTTTGCAACAACACGCTCCCCTAATTTTACAGGACGAATGTATCGAATGGTAGACTTTGCAGTTAAAGCTAATTCTTCATCAATAACCGCAACAGCTAGTGAGTTTGCTTGTGCAAACAAATGATGCCCACGGGCAATTTGATTTCTTTTAAATACGTGTTCTACCTTCACTTCAAAGATAGAAATCGCATGTCTATCTAATTCTATATCGATAATTTCGCCGACAACCTCTTCTAACGGTAAAGATTTCACATCTTCTTCATGTTGCTTTGTAGCTACATGTTTAATTCTTTCTCTTAATTCAGGAATAGATAATTCCATACGATCAAGACGTACGGTTTGTATACTCACTTGAAATTTTTCTGCTAAATCTTCATCCGTAATAAAAGGATTCGTTTCTATTGTTTGTTGTAATAATTCTTGTCTTTCTTTTTTACTTCTTCTTTTTTTCATACCGCACCATCCGTTTTTTATGACTAGGTACTAACAGTAGTATATAATCATTAAAAGTAGAATGCAACAAAAACTTTTGTTGCCTCTCTTTAATCGAGCTTCTCTCCCTGGAACACACCTGTCCCGTCAAGATACGTACGTAGCGCAGCATACTGATCATTATGCCAAAACGCTTCTGAATCTACTAGTAACGCCGCGTCTTGTCTCGCTGTTTCTAACGCTCGATAATCATGTACCATATCAGCAACCTTGAATTCTGGTAAACCACTTTGCTTACTTCCAAAGAAATCTCCAGGACCTCTTAACTCTAAATCTTTTTCTGACAATACAAATCCATCATTCGTTTCGGTCATAATACGCATTCGCTCTTTTCCTGTTTCCGATTTCGGATCCGCGATTAATAAACAATATGATTGTTCACTACCACGTCCAACACGCCCCCTAAGCTGATGGAGCTGTGATAAACCGAAACGCTCCGCGTCATAAATAACCATTACAGTCGCATTCGGTACGTTCACACCTACTTCAACAACTGTTGTCGACACAAGAATTTGCACTTTATTTTCACTAAATTGTCCCATTATCTCTTCTTTTTCTTGAGATGATAGTCTTCCATGCATTAATCCGACTTGGCATTTCCCTTGATAATGATGAGTCAGCATACTATGTAAGTCGATAGCATTTTGTACATCAAGTTTCTCAGATTCTTCAATAAGGGGACAAATTACATATGCTTGTCTTCCTTTTTTTATCTCCTTCTCCACAAAACCGAGAACCCGGTCTAACATATCATGTTTTGCCCAGTATGTTTCAATTACCTTTCTACCAGCTGGCATCTCATCGATTATAGAGACATCCATCTCTCCAAATGCAGTAATTGCTAACGTACGTGGAATTGGGGTCGCCGTCATAAATAATACGTCTGGACTTTCACCTTTCTCCCTTAAAACTCGTCGCTGCGCTACACCAAATCGATGTTGTTCATCAGTAATAACGAGACCTAACCTATGAAAGATAACTTCATCTTGAATTAAAGCATGTGTTCCGACAAGGATATCTATTTCCCCTTGTTCTAATTTCGCCAAAATCTCTCGACGTCTTACACCTTTAACAGAACTTGTTAACAATTCAACCTGCATACCAAAGTGCGAGAACGTCTCTGCGAGCGATTGATAATGTTGTTCTGCTAAAATTTCTGTAGGAACCATTAAAGCACCTTGATAATGTGCTAATTTCGCTGCATAAAGGCCAATCGCTGCAACGACTGTTTTCCCAGAACCTACATCACCTTGCAACAGACGATTCATCCGATATGGAGATGTCATATCTTTCATAATTTCATCTACAACCCGGCGTTGCGCGCCAGTTAACGGAAACGGAAGTGCATCGATAAACTCTTGCAATTCTGCTAAAGGAATTTCTTTTTTCGTCCCTTTCGAATTTTCCCTCTCCATTTTTCGTAACGTTTGCATTTTCAGCTGAAATAAGAAAAACTCCTCATATACAAAACGGCGACGTGCTTGTTTTAAATCTTCCTGCCCTGCTGGAAAATGCAATGCCCGAAGCGCTTCATAACGCGGCAATAATTTATATCGACTTAGCAATCCATCTGGTAACACTTCGACTATAGAATCTCCATACTCCTTTAACGCTTGTGCAATAAAACGGCGCATCTGTTTTACTGTAAGTTTCCCTTTTACTGAGTATACAGGCTCTACTTCTTGTTGACGTACAACCGGTCCAAAATGAAGCTCTGATACCGCAATCGTTTGACGGTGCTGATCCCATTTACCAGTAATCGTTACCGTTTCATCCAAACTTAACTTCTGCTTATAGTACGGCCTATTAAAACATACAGCTGTAATTAAATAACGACCGACGAGGACACGAACCGTAAGACGAGACTTCTTCTTCCCATAATATTGCAGCAAAGGAGCACTATGAACTTTCCCCTCAACTGTTACACGTTCATCATGCTTTACTTCAGCAAGATCTTTCATCGCATAATCTTCATAACGGTACGGAAAATGTTCTAATAGATGAGAAACTGTATAAATTCCCATCTCGTGTAGTAATTCAGATGTTTCTCCTCCGATTCCCTTTACATCCGTAACAGGAACTTGTACAACTTCATTCAAGATTCTCACGCTCCGTCACATTATTTTCTTTGATTCATTATCCATTAACATGATGGACATCTGTAATCGCTCTCTTTCACCCTATATATTCTATCATAGGCATTCTAAGAGAAACTACTCAAATCCCTCATAAGCAACACGAAAGAAAAGAGCCTCACTATTAGCAGCAAGGCTCTTTTTTATCTTCAATATGCTAGCCTTTTGAATAAAAACTAGTAATAAACTTCATATTATTACTTCTTATCCATTAGCAAGTAAGTAATCCATTTATCTTCAAAATGAATTTTTGCTTATTCTACAGAGAAGATGAACGAATACACCGGTTGGTTTCCAGCATGTACTTCTACTTCTGCATCTTCAAAATTCTCTTCTACAAATTCAACTAACTCAGCTACTTCTTCGTCAGTTGCATCTTCACCTTGTAGAATCGTTACAATTTCAGAATCTTCATCAATAAGTGCTTCTAGTAATTGCTTCGCAGCTCCTACTTTTGCAGCATTTGTTGATACGATTTTTCCATCTGCAATACACATGAAATCATCTTTTTGAATTGCTACACCATCAATTTCCGTATCACGTACAGCATACGTAATTTGACCGGTTTTCACATGAGATAAAGCTTCTTTCATGTTTTCTTCATTCTCTTCTAACGTTCCAACTGGATTAAATGCTAACATTGCAGCCATACCTTGAGGAACTGTTTTTGAACGAATAACAATCACTTCTTGATCAACAACTGACGCTGCTTGTTCTGCTGCCATCACGATATTTCCGTTGTTCGGTAAAATAATGATTTTTTCAGCGTTCGCTTCTTCAATCGCCTTCACAATATCCTCCGTACTTGGATTCATCGTTTGGCCACCTTCGATTACTTTCGTCGCGCCAATGCTCTCAAATAAAGTTTTGATACCAGATCCCATAGCTACAGTTACGATACCATACGGTTGTTTCTCTTTAGACTGGCTAGTCGGCTCAGGCATCATAGCAGGCTCATCTAATAAAGCTGTATGCTGTTCACGCATATTTTCTACTTTAATCTTAATTAAACTACCATAGCGTTGTCCATAATTCATAGGATCTCCAGGATGTTCCGCATGAATATGAACCTTAACAACCTCATCATCTGATACAACAAGTAGTGAATCTCCGTATACACTAATATCTTCACGGAATTTTTGTTCAGAGAAATTATGTTCCTTCATTTTTTCAGGCTCTAATTTCACCATGAATTCCGTACAATATCCATACTTTATATCTTCTGTACTCAATTGGCTTTGTACACTACGGTGATGTTCTGCGCGTACCATGTCATTCATAGATGGTTGGGCAGATACATTAGAAGAAATCGTTTCTCCTTTTAAGTCAGCTAAAAATCCTTCATATACAACAACAAGACCTTTACCACCGCTATCTACAACGCCAACTTGTTTTAATACAGGTAATAAATCTGGCGTACGATTTAACGATGCATTCGCTTCTTTCACAACATCTTCCATAAACAAAACAAAGTCGCGCTGTTTTTTCGCAACTGTCACTGCATATTTACCCGTTTCTCTTGCAACCGTTAAAATCGTTCCTTCAATCGGTTTCATAACCGCTTTGTAAGCCGCTTCTACCCCAGCATCTAAAGCTGCAGCAAAATCAACTGTTGTTAATTCTTCTTTTTGTTCAATGGATTTAGAGAAACCACGGAATAACTGAGATAAAATAACACCAGAGTTACCACGAGCTCCCATTAATAATCCTTTGGCTAAACTTACACCGACTTTACCAGCGTGCTGTGAAGGGTTTTCTTTCACTTCACGTGCGCCTGAAGTCATCGATAAGTTCATGTTTGTACCGGTATCGCCATCTGGAACTGGAAATACGTTTAATGCATCAACAAGCTGAACATTATTTGTTAAATTATTCGCTCCTTGCATGATCATTTGTGATAAACGTTTCCCATCAATTTTTTGAATTGACACAGATTTTCCTCCTTAATGCACATTACAAGTTTATTACTTTAACTCCTTGTACGTAGATGTTTACAGAATCTACTGCTAGTCCTACAGTTTGATCTAATGTATATTTCACTTTCGTCTGCACGTTATGTGCTACTTCTGAAATTTTCGTACCATAGCTCACAATAATATACATATCAATATGTACTTCATCTTCATCTTTACGAACAATAACACCTCTAGTGAAATTTTCTTTTCGTAAAATGTCTGTTAAACCATCTTTTAATTGATTTTTTGATGCCATACCTACGATACCGTAGCAATCTACTGCGGCACCTCCAGCAATTGTTGCAATTACATCTGTACTAATATCAATTTGACCATACTTCGTTTTAATTTCAATTGACATCTCGTTTCCCCCTTCATAAATGGTGAAAGTGAGCTAGACTACTTTAGTTACTATCATATAATCTTTTTAAAGAAAATTCCATCGTTCTTTCTTTTCACTCTCATATTTTATGTTTTAAATCACATTTTTTATGATGAGCAAAATAGTCCATTGTTATTATACAACATGTACCACTATAATATGTCAAGTAATTTTTCTTGATTTCAACTTTTCATCATCGACATATGGTGTCAAGTAATTTTTCTTGATTTCTTTTTTCTACGGTGTTGCATTCTCTTTTTAGTTGTGTTAAATTATAGTAGTGTTTTTAGCATCGCAAAAAAGACTAACATTGAAAAATTACGTATGGTAAGGTATCAAGGGAGGGAAATATAAATGGCTCGTGTTTGTGCTATCACTGGAAGAAAAGCTCGTTCTGGTAACTCTCGTTCTCACGCAATGAACGCTACAAAACGTAAATGGGGCGCTAACCTTCAAAAAGTTCGCGTACGCATCGACGGAAAAGTTCAACGTGTTTACGTTTCTGCTAGAGCATTAAAATCTGGCAAAATCGAACGTGTTTAATAATAAAAAAAAGAGCCGCTAGGCTCTTTTTTTACTATGACAATGGAAAAAGCACCGGTAATAGGTGCTTTTTTTAATCTTTTTTGAAGGTATTTAACATGGCACGAACAATTCCACCAAGAAATTTAGGTAACTTAATTGTATAAAATCTCATGGTTTCCCTCCTAATCCCCATTACTCCACTTGTTCACTATATGATGTAAGGAGCAAAATTGTTTCTTTAATCAGTGCTTCTTATCACCATTAATATGCCAGAAGTAAATGAAAAAGTACCTTTTTCCTCAACGAGTTCATTACTAATACAAAGTGTTGATCCCCATTCTATTGTTTTATTAGTTAGAGGATATTTAAAACCAAGTAATGTAATCCCTTCCACTATTTCAGTAACTGGCACAAAAGATACATAAGGGAAATTTTTATTGTCTTCAATTATATGTGTACCCACTTTTTTCACGCTTATTTCATTTTTATTGTCTACAATACACATTTCTATCTCTACTTCTAACCCTCTTAAAAGCATCTGTATATTTGCTAAACCATGATCCAGCCTTCCACCGGTGGCACCAAAAATACGAATCAATGTCGGATTTTGTTCTAACGCCCAGTTAATCGCAATTTCTAAATCTGTTTGATCTTTTTCACGAGGAACAATATGTAAGTCATTTGTTTGCTGGTCCATCCATACTAATTCCTCTTCCGTGACCGAATCGTAATCCCCAAACGCAACAGCTGGAGTAATTCCTCCTTTTAATAAACGATATACTCCTCTATCAACTGCCGCCCACACTACTTTCTCATTTTCATATCGAGAAAAATCTGCACAATATTCCGCAGGTCCGCCCGCTAAAATATGAATAATCATGTTTCCTTCCCCTTCTATTGTAAAAAGGCAATCTGCCATTCGGTAGATTGCCTTTTTACATATTTTTTCTCTATCCTTTGTAAATAGTGAACACTTACTACACTAGAAGATTCACTGGGATAAAGACTCGTTCATTCATTATCCACGAATGACACGAATTGCTTCACCGCGGTCTTTTTGATTGTATACTGCTGATCCAGCTACAAGTACATTTGCTCCTGATTCAACACAAAGTCTTGCTGTTTCAGCGTTTACACCACCATCAACTTCAATTTCCACTTCTAGATTGCGCTCTTTAACCATTTCTGCAACTTGTTTAATTTTCGGTAATACAGAATGGATAAATTTCTGTCCACCAAATCCAGGGTTTACTGTCATAAGTAATACCATATCTATATCTTCTAATACATGCTCAATCGTTGAAACTGGCGTATGCGGATTTAACACAACTCCCGCTTTAATGCCATGAGATTTAATTAACTGAATTGTACGATGCAGATGAGGGCACGCCTCTACATGAACAGTAATAATATCCGCTCCCGCTTTTGCGAAAGTCGGGATATAGTTATCTGGATTTTCAATCATTAAATGTACATCTAATGGTAACGATGTAATCGGACGGATAGCCTCTACAATTAATGGTCCAATCGTAATATTTGGTACGAAATGTCCATCCATTACATCGACGTGAATGTAATCCGCTCCGCCTTTTTCTACATCTTTAATCTCTTCCCCTAATTTTGAAAAATCTGCTGATAAGATCGATGGTGCAATTTTAATCATAACTAATACCTCGGCTTTCTCTCTCTAATTTCTTCTACGAATTGTTTATAATTCTTATAACGATATTCTGTAATTTTCCCTTCTTCAACCGCAGCCTTTACAGCACATTTCGGTTCAGAAAGATGTGTACACCCTCTAAATTTACAGTATTGGCTCGCTTCTTTCAACTCTGGAAAACAATATGTAAGATCTTCTACCTCTATATCTATGAAATCAAGTGAACTAAAACCAGGTGTATCTGCAACTAGTCCGCTTCCAACCGCAATTAATTCCACGTGTCTTGTCGTATGTTTCCCGCGTCCTAAATGTGAGGAAATATCATTCGTTTTCAGTTCTAAATCTGGACGTAAAACGTTAAGCATAGAAGATTTTCCAACACCAGATTGCCCTGCAACAACAGAAACACAGCCTTCTAAGAATGGTTTTAAAATATCAATACTTTCCGAGGTATTTATAGATGTAAATAATACATCATATCCCATCTCACGATAGTCATTCGCATAAGATTCAACAGCATCTCTCATTTTTTCATCCACTAAATCCATCTTACTAATGCAAATAATCGGCTTAATGTTATGATATTCAATCAGCACTAAAAATCGATCTAACAGTCCCGGATTAAAATCCGGTTCTACTGCAGAGAAAACGAGAATTGCTTGATCAACATTAGCAATAGGAGGCCTAACAAGTTCATTTTTTCGATCAAATACTTCAAGCACGTATCCTTCGCTTGGATTATCTGCTTGAAAAACAACTTGGTCTCCTACCAGTGGTGTAATTTTATTTTTTCTGAACACACCACGCCCGCGACATTGTGTAATCCCTTCTTCATGCTGCACATAATAAAACCCACTTAGAGCTTTTACAATTTTTCCTTCTGGCATATAATTCTCCTTTATTTTGTATAAAGTGAGGCTGTAATTAATATTGAATGGATTAAAATTCTTTAAATACTTATTTCAAAACCTGTCATATATACAAGTTAATATATTTAATCTACCATCAAATGTAAAATATTATTTATAACAGTATCACTTTTATAGCTTTTTGAATCATATATTTTTGCCTGTTATACAGTCCACTATATGTAGAAAGCATAACAGGCAAGAGTAATACATTCCATCCTCTCTAGAAAGAAAATGGAATTCATTATTATTGAGTTGGGTATGGTACTTCTTTGTCGATAATCGTTACACCATCTCGTACAATTTTATAGTGTCCTTTTGTACCTTCTTGAATTACAAATTCTAATGAAATAGTTGCCGACTCTGAAATTGTTCTAGTTTCAATTGGTCTATCCATTTTTTGTTGCATATCTTCTTTATAAATTTCTATTGTTTGCGGTTTTTTCTCACCTATTATAGAAGACTCATACGGAATAGAAATATTATCCACTTTCACTGTTTTCGTTACTTTCGGCTTAAGACCTTCTGAGATGATAATCGTCACTTTATCTCCTTCTTTTAACGGCGTTCCTGGTTTTGGAGATTGCGAAATTACAAGTCCTTTATCAACAGTATCGGAATACTCTCGTTTTATATCTGGAGTTAGTTTTCTCTCATTCAAATAACCATTTACGCTATTTTCAGTCCATCCCGAAAAATCACCTGGTCTAATTTGATAAGGACCTTTACTTACCCAAATTTTCAGTTCTTGTTCCGCCTCTACTACCATTTGATCAGGCGTTGGAATTTGCTCTACGATTTCACCTTTTGGCCTATCATTTTCAATATAATTTATTGTAACTTGTTTATATTTTTCTTCTAATTCATTCCTTATACTCTCAAAATCTTTTCCTGTGAGATCACTCATCTTATTTTTCTTTTTTCCACCTGATTGATAGATAGTAATTTTAGAGTTTTCTTTCACGACTCTTCCTGCCACAGGATCTGTTTTTATCACATCACCGGCTTCAACATCGTCTGTATATACAATATTAGGTTCCGTAATCTCAAAACCTTTTTCAACTAGTGTATTTACTGCTGTCGTATATTTCATACCAGCCACATCAGGGACTTTTACATCTTTTGGAATGAAGAATCCCGGAATAACAGTAAGCGCTAACGTTATTCCAATCGCTAAAAGTAAAAATGTCGTAATTAAAACTTTGAGCCATTTATTACTTCGTTTTTTCTTCTTATTTAATTCCGTTTCTTCTTTTCTTACCTGTTCATCCATTTTACTTACTTTTAAAACAATCGTTTCATCAGTTACATTTTCGAATAATTGTTCTTGTTGAATAATGGGAATCGCTTTTGTCGCTTCCATATCTTCCGGTATGTAAAATGGCTGCTCATTTATCCTCTCTGGATATAGCGCAGTTTCAATATCTCGTTTCATCGCATTGGCAGATTGATATCTATGAAACGGATCTTTCGCAGTTGCCTTTAATATAATATTTTCGACACTTTGCGGAATATTTTCATTCCATCTTTTTGGAGACGGAATTTCACTTTGTAAATGTTTTAAAGCTATAGCAACAGCAGATTCGCCAGAAAACGGTTGTCTTCCTGTTAACAACTCAAACATAACGATCCCCAGGGAATAAATATCTGATTGTTTATTTGCTATCCCGCCACGCGCTTGTTCTGGTGATAAGTAATGTACCGAACCAAGTACCGAATTTGTATGTGTAATTGTTGTTGCACTTGTAGCTGTCGCAATTCCAAAATCTGTTACTTTTATTACTCCATCAGCTCGAATTAAAATATTGTGCGGTTTAATATCACGGTGCACAATTTCAAAATGATGGGCGTGTGCCATGGCGGATGTTAATTGCTCCATAATATCAAGAGCTTCTCCTATAGGTAACATTCCTCGCTCAATTATGTATTGCTTCAATGTTTGTCCTGGTACGTACTCCATTACAAGATAATATATACCATCTTCTTCTCCGACATCATACATATTCACAATATTTGGATGCGACAACGTTGTAACAGACTGCGCTTCTCGATGGAAACGTTTAATAAACTCTTCGTTATTTGAGTAGTCGAGTCTTAATATTTTTACCGCTACATCCCGGCCCAGTATATCATCATGAGCTAAATACACATTGGCCATTCCACCGCCACCAATCATTTTCAGCAGCTTATAACGGTCATTTAAGCGTTTTCCAATCAGCACGTTGCACTTCACCTACTTTCGTTTGTCGAACCCGCATAATCAATAAGAACAAGGGTGATATTATCTTCTCCGCCACGATCATTCGCCAATTGAATGAGACATTGTCCCTTAGTTTCAAGCTGTTCATTTAACTGTAAAATTTGTTGCATATCCACAATAGAAACTTTGTTAGATAATCCATCAGAGCAAAGGAGTAACTGATCATCTTCCTCAAGCACCAATGTTTTAACATCTAATCCGACTTTTTCTTCTGTTCCTAATGCTCTTAACAAAACATTCTTTTTCGGGTGATATTCTGCGTCTTCTTTTGAAATTTCACCATGTCTCACAAGTTCATTTACAAGTGAGTGATCTTCCGTTACAAGCGAGATTTCTCCCTCTGATACCATATAACAACGACTATCTCCTATATGACCTATTGTCACAAAGTTTGGCGTACAAATCGCTATTATAAGTGTTGTTCCCATACCATTACATTCTACATGTTGCTTAGAGTACTCATATATACGCTCATTAATAATCCCAACACTCGTATGTAACCACTCTTCTACTTTTTTTGGTTCATTCATATTATGCGTTTGCTTCCAATAATCATGGAATAATTGAATGGTCATCGAGCTAGCTACATCACCAGCTCGATGACCTCCCATTCCATCTGCTACTACCGCTAAAATATTTCCATCTAAATTGTGAAAAACTCCTGCACTATCTTCATTATGTTGACGAACTTTTCCTTTATCCGATAGAAACACGGCTTTCATCTCGTCACCTCGTCTCTTCTTTACGCTCCTTCGCACGCAACTGACCGCAGGCTGCATCAATATCATGACCTTGTTCACGGCGAATCGTTACATTCACTCCACGATCTTTTAACGTTTTTTCAAATAAGAAAATTTGTTCACGTGGCGTACGTACATAATCACGTTCAGGTACGTAGTTTACCGGAATTAAGTTTACATGACATTTTACACCTTTTAAAAGCGCAGCAAGTTCTTCAGCTTGCTCAACTTGGTCATTTTCCCCTCCAAATAAGCCATATTCAAACGTAATACGACGCCCTGTTCTATTTACATAGTATTTAACAGCTTCCATTAAGTCTGGTAGCTTATAAGCACGGTTAATCGGCATTAATTTTGAACGTAACTCTGTATTTGCAGAATGCAATGAAATCGCAAAATTAATTTGCATATCTTCTTCAGCGAACTTGTAAATTTTTGGAACAATTCCACTTGTTGAAACTGTCATATGTCTTGCACCAATATGAATTCCTTTTTCATGGTTTACAATGCGTAAGAATGACATTAAGTTGTCGTAATTATCAAACGGCTCTCCAATTCCCATAACAACAAGCGAACTTACACGTTCTTCTGTTTCATCAAGTGCACGTTGCACTTCTACTACTTGCGCTACAATCTCTCCAGCCTCTAAGTTTCGTTTTAACCCACCAAGTGTAGATGCACAGAACGTACAACCAATACGGCATCCAACCTGTGTTGTTACACAAATAGAATTTCCATATTCATGTCGCATTAACACTGTTTCAATAGAATAACCATCATATAATTGGAATAAGAATTTAATAGTTCCATCAGAAGATGTTTGTTTTACCAATGTATTTAAAGTAGTAATATCAAAGGAATTCGACAATTTATCGCGTAATCCTTTAGAAAGATTCGACATATCCTCATAATTTTTTACACGTTTTTTATATAGCCAATCAAAGATTTGTCCTGCACGGAATTTTGGTTCTCCTTGTTCCTTTAACCAATCTTGCATTTCATGAAGTTGTAAAGAATAAATTGATGGTTTTTTCGTTTCTAGATTTTTCTTTTGTTTTCTCACAGTCGTTTCCACGATGCTACACCTTCTTCCTTAAACAAGCAATATAAAAGCCATCTGTTGCAAAATAATGCGGTAAAATTCGTACTTGACCTTCATCAATATACGGATTTAACTTTTCTGGCATGCGATCTTTTATCGTAGTATCCCATTCAAATTCAGGATGCTCTTTTAAAAATTGCTTTATTACTTGTTCATTTTCTATTTTTTCAATTGTGCACGTACTATAAACAAGGCGACCACCTTGTTTTAACAATGGTGCTATTTTTTCTAGTATTGCAAGTTGAATCGTCGATAATCTTTCACTATCGCCTTTATCTTTACCTAACTTAATATCAGGTTTACGTCTAATTACACCAAATCCAGAACATGGTGCATCTACTAATATTTTATCGAACGTTTCATTCGCAAATTGTTCTTGTGCTTTTCTAGCATCTAGTGCTTTTGTTTCGACATTCTCTAGACCAAGTCGCTCTGCTTGTTGTTTAATTAAACGTACTTTGTGTGCATGTAAATCCAGAGACATGACTTGACCAGTTCCTTTTAATCGCTCTGCAATGTGCGTTGTTTTTCCGCCCGGAGCAGCACAACTATCAAGAACTACATCTCCCTCATTCGGTTCTAAAACGCGTGCTACAAGCATAGAACTTTCATCTTGAATAGAAAGAAACCCTTTTTTGAACGCATCTGTATGCGCTACATTCCCTCTTTCAATTTGAATTGCATCCTCTGATAAATCGCCGCGCTTCGCTTCTATACCTTCACTAGCCAACAACTCAATTGCTTCTTCTACTGTTATTTTATCAACATTTACACGCGCTGTTGGTACTGGGGGTAACATGTTCACTTCACACATTTTCTCTGCTGTCTCTAAACCATATTCAGAAGCCCAGTCTTGAACAAGCCAAACTGGATGACTTGTTGCAATTGCCAAACGTTCTACTGGATCCTTGATTTCATCTACAGAAGGTACCCCTTCTCTCTGAATCGAACGTAATACACCGTTCACCATACCAGCAATCCCTTTATGCCCGCGACGCTTTGCAATTTCAACTGCTTCATGAATAGCCGCTCTTTCGGGCACTCGGTCTAAATAAATCATTTGATATAAAGATAAGCGAAGTAATACTCTTACCCACGCCTCAACCTTCTTTTTTAAAAAAGGCTGTAAATAATAATCTAATGTGTCACGACGTTGAATCGTTCCATATACAATTTCAGTTAACAAACCAATATCTTTTCTATCAATTGCATTTTTTTCAATTAGATTATTTAAAAGTAAGTTACTGTATGCACCACTTTTTTCTACTTGGATTAAGCCATCAAGAGCTAACTCACGAACATTTGGTCTCATGCATTTTCTCCTAACTTCGTTCCAATTTCAGGTTTTGTGCCACGTAAAAATTGCGAACAACTCATACGTTTTTTACCAGAAGGTTGCAATTCAGTGATTTTAACACCTGTCTCATTCCCTGTTGCAACAACAAATCCATCTTCTTCAAGAGCTACTATTGTACCCGCTTCAGCTGATTTCGTTACAGGTACTTTTTCTCCCCACCATACTTTAACAACTTGTCCTGCTAAAGTTGTATAAGCAACTGGCCATGGATTCAATCCGCGAATGTGATTGTATACTTCTTCACCTGTTTTTGTCCAATCAATTTTCTCTTGCTCACGTTTTATATTATATGCGAACGTTACTTCATCTTCATTTTGTTTAATTGGTTCTAGCTTACCTTGAATTAATAAAGGTACTGTTTTAGATAGAAGATGTGCTCCTGCTTCACTTAACTTATCGAATAACAAGCCCGTCGTTTCACGCTCGTCAATTTCCACTTCTACTTGCGTTAAGATATCACCAGCATCTAATTTTTCTACCATATACATAATTGTAATGCCTGTTTTCGCTTTTCCTTCCATGATCGCATAATGAATCGGTGCACCACCGCGAAGCTCTGGAAGTAATGATGCATGGACATTAATACATCCGTACTTTGGTGCTTCTAAAATTTCGTTTGGTACAATCTGACCAAACGCAGCTGTTACAATTAAATCCGCCTTTAGTGCTAATACTTTTTCATATTCGTCTTTTTCACGAATTTTCAGTGGCTGTAGCACCGGAATACCATGTTTCTCCGCTTCAACTTTAACTGGAGTAGGCGTTAAAACCTTTTTTCTACCTACCGGACGATCAGGTTGTGTTACAACACCCACTACGTCATATCCATCCTCGATAAGACGACGAAGCACCGGCACTGAAAAGTCCGGTGTTCCCATAAATACTACTTTTATCATTTAAAAACCGCTCCTTTTAATACCTATTCTAATTCGTTTTCCTCATAATATCTTGTCACTTTCGATGTAAATAACACACCGTGTAAATGATCGATTTCATGTTGAATTGCACGTGCTAAAAATCCTTCTGCTTCTAGTAAAAATACTTTACCTCGGCGATTTTGCGCACGTACTTTAATATAATCCGCACGTTCTACTTCACCATAAAGTCCCGGGAAGCTTAGACAACCTTCGGGACCTACTTGTTCACCACGTTTTTCTAGTATCGATGGATTGATTAACTCGATTTTCCCCGTATCATCACCGATATCAACTACCGCAACTTGCAAGCTTACACCTACTTGAGGCGCAGCTAAACCGACTCCGTCCGCAATTAACATTGTTTCATGCATATCTTTCAACAATTTCACTAACTTTTTATCAAAGTTAATTACTCTTTCACATGGTGTTTCTAACACTTCATTTGGATGCTTTACTATTTCTAAAACTGCCATATTTCCCTCCGCTACATTAACATTGTTGGATTAAAATCAATTGAGATTTGTAGCTCTTTTTGCATTTCTGCTTGATAATGTTCATTTACCATTTTGAGCACGTTCTTTAAGTTTGGTTCCCGTTTGTATTTTATCATGCATTGATAACGATATCTATCTTTTATCCTTGGAATTGCTGAAGCAACCGGTCCTAACACCATCGTTTGCTCTGTGCAGTGCGACCGTAAATACATGGCAATTTTTTCCGTCACTTGCACGGCCTTTAATAATTCCGGATGAGATACTGTTACAAGTACAACATAGTAATAAGGTGGATATTGTCTTGTTCGTCTCATTTGCATTTCTTGGTCAAAAAACACATCATATTGTTGGTTCTTTGCTAACTCTATACTGTAATGTTCTGGCGTATAGGTTTGAATTATAACTTCCCCTGGTAATTCATGTCTGCCTGCTCGTCCACTTACTTGCGTCAATAACTGATAGGTCTTTTCACTCGCTCGAAAATCAGGTAAGTGAAGCATCGTATCTGCAGTTAAAACCCCGACAAGCGTTACTTTAGGAAAATCTAATCCTTTCGCAATCATTTGTGTTCCAAGTAATATATCTGCTTTTTCTTCCCCGAACGCCTTTAATAATTTTTCATGCATTCCTTTGCGACTTGTCGTATCTACATCCATTCGAATGACTCGTGCCTCTGGAAATAATTTTGTAATTTCTTCTTCTACCTTTTGTGTACCTGTACCAAAGAAACGAATATATGTACTTTGACACGCAGGACATGCATTCGGCATATTCTCTTCGTAACTGCAATAATGACATTTTAAACGATGGTTCATTTTATGATATGTCAGCGAGATATCACAATGCGGACATTGTACAACATACCCGCAATCACGGCACATAACAAATGTAGAATGACCTCTTCTATTTAAAAAGAGCACCATTTGTTCTTTCTTTTCTAATCGATCTGCTATTTTTTCATGCAGCGCTTTCGAAAACATGGAACGATTCCCGTCACGAAGTTCCTCACGCATATCAACAATCTCTACTGTCGGTAAGGCTTGTTCGTTCATACGCTTTTCCATCGTTAGTAATTCATACACACCTTTTTTCGCTCTTGCAAACGATTCAAGTGTCGGTGTTGCACTACCAAGAACGATAGGACATTTATGATATTGTCCTCTCCACACAGCTACATCCCTTGCATGATACCTCGGATTATCTTCTTGCTTATAGCTCGATTCATGCTCCTCATCAATAATAATAATCCCTAAATTTTCAAAAGGAGCAAATACAGCTGAACGTGCACCAACTACAACTTTCACTTCTTTTCTTAAAATCTTACGCCATTCATCATATTTTTCTCCAACAGACAGCGCACTATGAAGAACCGCAACTTGCGAGCCAAATCTACCTTTAAAACGATCTACCATCTGAGGCGTTAGTGCAATTTCAGGAACAAGCACAATAGCTTCTTTTCCTTTCTCGAGCACCGCTGCTATAGATTGTAAATATACTTCTGTTTTTCCGCTTCCTGTAACACCATATAGTAAAAATGGATTGTAAGTTTCATTTGTAATTGATGATAAAATCGGTGCAATAACTTGCTTTTGTTCCTCCGTAAGTGGGAATGGTTTCGTTTGTTCAAAATCATCATCGTCATATGGATTCCGATATACTTCCACATACTTTTCTGAGATTAGCCCCTTTTTAACAAGTGCTTTAATCGGAGCATCTGTTATTTGCAACTCTTCTGTTATCACTTTCAACGGCACACTTTTATAATTTTCCACAAAATAATAGAGTACATCTTGTTGTTTTTTACTTTTCAGTTCAAATGCTGCTAATTCTAATTTATCTTCTGACAATTCCGGTTGAACGACTCTTTGTTTCTTCTTTTGTACTTTATCTTTTACCTGATAAACAACTTCAATCGTGCCATTTTTAATTTCTTGTTGAATCGTGCGGTATAGGTGTGGCTGCGTCTCAATTGCTTCCCAATCTATCGCTTCTTTGTCTTGAAATAAAAACAGTAGTTCAGGTGCTACATCTTCTTGTTTACGAATTTGTAGACGCTTTTTATACGTTGCTTTTATCGCCGTTGGAAGCATGACTTGAAAAGCTGAAATCATATAACATAACGTTTCACTTGTAAGCCAATATCCAAGCTTTAATAATTCCTCGTTTAAAACCGGTGTTACATCTAATATTTCATGGATTGTCTTTAACTTCTTACTTTCTACTTCAACCGAATCTTTGATCCCAATAATAAAACCTTGCAATTTCCTTGGGCCAAACGGAACTACTACACGCATGCCCGTCTGGACAATATCTTCCCATTTTTTAGGGATAATATAATCAAATGGTCGATCTGTCTGACGTGCAGGTACATCAACAATTACACTTGCAAATATCATAGACGATCATCTTCTAACATCATTTCAATTTGCTTTAATATTTCACGAGCAACCTCTTTCTTCGTTAAAAGTGGCAACTCTATAACTTCTCCATCTTTCCTATACATTGTTACAATGTTCGTATCTGTACCAAATCCAGCTCCTTGCGCCTTTACATCGTTCGCAACAATCATATTCGCATTTTTCTCACGTAATTTTTTCGTTGCGTATTCCTCTATGTTTGTCGTTTCAGCCGCAAAACCGATAAGTAACTGTTTGTCCTTCATCTCACCTAACGTTTTTAAAATATCTACTGTTCTCTCGAGTTCGATTACAGCATCACCATTTTTCTTTTTCATTTTATTATCATGAACATATTTCGGACGGTAATCTGCAACTGCCGCTGTTTTAATGACAACATCTACGTTTTGATAATGTTGCAGAACTATTTCTAACATATCTTGTGCAGATTCCACTTGTACCGTATTTACATGTAATGGTGGGTTTAATACTGTCGGTCCCGAAACAAGTATGACATCAGCACCTAAGTTCGCTGCCACTTCCGCAATTGCATATCCCATTTTCCCAGAAGAAAAATTGGTCATAAAACGCACTGGATCAATCTTTTCACGAGTTGGGCCAGCAGTTATTAATATTTTTTTTCCTTGTAATGGTTTTTGCTCTGAAAAAGCCTCTTCTAACCGTGCAATAATTGCTTCAGGTTCTTCTAGTCTTCCCTTCGCTACATAACCACACGCTAAAAAACCTTCTCCAGGCTCAATAAATGTATATCCTAACGTTTTTAACGTCATCATATTTTTTTGAACAATTTTGTTTTCATACATATGCACATTCATAGCAGGTGCAATCCACACTGGGGCTGTAGTCGCTAACAAAGTAGTTGTAATCATATCGTCTGCAATACCGCTAGCTAACTTCCCAATACAATTGGCAGTAGCAGGTGCAACAAGTACTACATCTGCCCAATCTGCTAAATCGATATGTGCAATAACAGCTGAGTCTTTCTCATCGAATGTATCTGTATATACATCATGGCGAGAAAGTGCTTGAAATGTAAGAGGCGTAACAAACTTCATTGCCGACTCACTCATCATTACTTTTACAATTGCACCAGTTTGTGTCAATTTACTAGTTAACGCAGCCGCTTTAAAGACCGCAATGCCTCCTGTTACACATAGAAGTATCTTTTTTCCTTTTAGCATATGGCTCGTCCTCTTTCTTTTTCAAACTTATAATACTGAAACAGAATTCCCAGCTCGTCAGTACCAATATCTCTTCCCTATCGTAAAAAAATAACAACCTACTTGTAAATAGGTTGTTACCGTTACATAGAAAATTATAAAGTCTATGTTTTAATTTGTCGAAAAGAATGTCTTAATCGATGATCTTGTCTTCGCTTGGTACATATTTTAATACTTCTGCATCGATTTCTTCTAATGATTTACCCACACATTTATGAGAAACAGGTTGCTCGATAACACAGTTATCAGCAAGTTGCATTTCACGCGCACGTTTTGCAGCTACTGTTACAAGTGTGTATTTAGAATCGATTTTTGTTAATAATGAATCAATTGATGGATTTAACATAATTATAGACCCTCCGTCATTTCTTTATAGTATTTTGCTACTCTTTCGCGGCGGCAATGTTCACCAACCACAATTGCTTTAATTCTTTCACAAGCTAATTCAACTTGATCGTTTTCTACAACATAGTCGTAAGCGTCCATCATTTCGATTTCTTCTTTCGCTACCGTTAAACGATTTTCAATAACATCTTCAGTTTCTGTACCACGGCCGACAATACGGTTCTTTAGTTCAGATAAACTTGGAGGTGCTAAGAAAATAAATACACCTTCTGGGAAAGCTTTCTTAACTTGAATTGCTCCTTGCACTTCAATTTCTAAGAATACATCTTTTCCTTCTTGTAATGTTTTTTCAACATAGTCAATCGGTGTTCCGTAATAATTACCTACGAACTCAGCCCACTCAAGTAATTTTTCATTACGAATCATTTCCTCAAATTCTTCTCTCTCTTTAAAGAAATAATCCACACCATCCACTTCACCTTCACGCGGCTTACGTGTCGTTACTGAAATGGAGTACTGAAAACGTGTATCCTCATGACTAAACAGCTCTTTTCGAACCGTTCCTTTACCAACCCCAGAAGGTCCTGAAAGAACGATGAGCAATCCTCTTCTACTTCTCATAAATATGTAAAACCTACCCTTCCTCACTTAAATCTTCTTTATTATTCAAACGATGTGCAATCGTCTCTGGCTGAATTGGACTTAATACAACATGCCCATCATCCATAACAATAACCGCCCTTGTTTTTCTCCCATACGTAGCATCAAGCAAAGCATTATGTTCGCGTGCTTCCTGTACTGTTCGTTTAATAGGAGCTGACTCCGGACTTACAATAGCAATAATTCGATGAGCAGATACAATATTTCCGTATCCAATATTTAAAAACCGCATGGCCATAGTTTGCGCCTCCTAGTAAGTCTATCCGATTTCTCCACCACGTATAACTTTATATATTTTTTGAAAGCTACTCAATATTTTGTACTTGTTCACGAATTTTTTCAAGGTTATTTTTCATTTCTACAACATATTTTGAAATTGTTAAGTCATTTGCCTTAGAACCAATCGTATTAATTTCTCTATGCATCTCTTGCACGATGAAATCCATTTTCCTTCCAACAGGCTCTTCAATCTGCAGTGTTTCACAAAATTGCTCTAAATGACTTTGCAAACGAACTAACTCTTCGTGAATATCACAACGCTCTGCAAAGATTGCGACTTCTGTTAACAATCTTTGTTCATCTAGATCTTGATTATGTAATTCTTTTAAGCGATTTTCTAATCGTTCACGATATTTTTGTGTAACAATCGGTGCATGCGGAATAACTGCATTTACACAATTGTGAATCTCTTGTAAACGATACGCTATATCTTTATGTAATCGTTCTCCTTCGCCATCTCTCATCGTTTTTAACATATGAGCAGCTTGGCGAACAGCCTCATATAAACTGTTCTCAAATTGTTCATTTACATTTTCTGCTTCTTCAATCGCTGTTACTTCTGGCATTGCCATTAATTGCGCGAGTGTAATAGAATCTTGTAATTGAAATTTTCCTTTTATATCTTCCATAATCGATTGGTACTGCTCAAGAAGCGACCAATTCACACTTAATTTTCTTTCAACAAGCCCTTCACCCGTTATACTAATAGACACTTCTATGCGTCCACGTCGAACTTGCTGTGCGATTATTTTACGAATTTTGTCTTCAAATACCATCATTTGCTTCGGAAGTCGAATACTCATCTCTAGAAAACGGTGGTTCACCGATTTCATTTCTACTGTAATTTGAAAAGTATCATTTTCTACTTTCGACCTTCCAAATCCTGTCATACTACAAATCATTTTTATCACATCCAAGCCATGAAATAACTCAATGAAAAAGGTAATAGAGACAAGGCTCTACTACCTTCTGTAAATTATATCATATTTTCATATCATTGACTATTTCAAGTTTAATCCCTTCTTATATAATACTGGCTTTTCCTTCTTCCCCTTTTTCCCTGTTAATAAAGAACCTACTAGTAAGAAGGTCGGAATTGATGACAAACCTCCAATTAACAACCAATCTCTCGCTTGTATTGGCATTGTACTAAAGATCGGTTGTAGCGGTGGGTAATATATAACCACTAACATTAACAGTAAAGAAATGATAACCGCTCCCACTAAATACACGTTCCCAAACGGATTACGATGGAAGATAGAATGTTCACTTCGGCAATCAAATACATGAATAAGTTGTGCAAGTACCAACGTCGCAAACGCCACAGTTTGTGCATATTTCAGTTCATTTGGATGTTGATTATATGCAATAATAAACGCCACTAACGTCACTGCTCCGATTAGAAAGCCACGGCTTATAATTTTCCAGGCAAGCCCTCTAGCAAATACCCCTTCTTTCGGATGACGCGGCGTTCTCTTCATCACGTCTCCTTCCGCCTTATCCAATCCTAATGCCATCGCCGGTAAACCGTCAGTAACTAAGTTCACCCATAAAATTTGGATGGGAACCATCGGCAGCGGTAATGCAAGTAACATTGCAAATAACATGACTAAAATTTCTCCTACGTTCGATGCTAATAAGTAACGAATAAACTTACGTATATTCTCGTATATATTTCTACCTTCTTTAATTGCTGATTTAATCGTAGCAAAATTATCATCTAGCAAAACAAGAGAAGAAGCTTCTTTCGCAACATCTGTCCCTGTAATTCCCATCGCTATCCCAATATCCGCTGTTTTTATAGCGGGAGCATCGTTTACCCCATCACCTGTCATCGCCACTATATGCCCTTTATTTTGCAACGCCTTAACAATTTTTAATTTATGTTCAGGTGATACGCGAGCAAATACATACGTATCTTCTACAACACTTTCTAGTTCCTCTACATCCATACTTGCGAGTTCTACTCCTTCAACAACACGTCCACCAGGTGGTAAAACGCCTAATTGTTCCGCAATTGCCATTGCTGTCACTTTATGATCTCCCGTAATCATCACTGTTCGAATACCAGCTTCTCTGCACTCTTTTACAGCCTGTTCCACCTCTGGTCTTGGCGGATCAATCATTCCCTGTATCCCGACCAACATAAAATCTTTTTCAACGTCTCGTTCATGTTCAATAGAATCTGTTACTTTTAATGGCTTAAATGCAACTGCAATTGTTCGAAGCGCTTGACTACCTAAGCTATGAATAGCCGCCTGTACTTCTTTTCTATACAACTCACTTAACGGTTGTTGCTTATCCCCCCATAAAATCGTTTGACTCATTTGTAGGAGGACATCTGGTGCTCCCTTCGTAACAAGAAACTTTTTCCCCTCTCTATCTCGCACAATAACACTCATCATTTTTCGAGTTGAATCAAATGGAAATTCACGAATAATTTCAAATTTCCCTTTCAGTGCCTCACGCGTTATTCCCGCTTTCATTGCTGCAGCTACAAGTGCTCCCTCAGTTGGATCTCCATCTAATACATACGCCTTTTTCTTTTGAATAATATTTGCGTTATTACATAGTGAGCCAAATGTGAGTAGTTGATAAAGTGCTTTTGTTTTAGCTGGATCAAATTCTTTTTCACCTTTCAAAAAAGAGCCATTAGGTTCATATCCTTGACCCGTCACTTTCCATAACTCTCCACCTGACCACATATGCGTTACCATCATTTTGTTTTGCGTCATTGTTCCTGTTTTATCAGAGCATATAACGGACGCACATCCTAACGTTTCTACAGCTGGTAACTTCCTTACAATTGCTCTCTTTTTAATCATACGCTGTACACCAAGCGATAAAGCTACTGTAACAATTGCTGGTAATCCTTCAGGAATAGCAGCAACAGCTAGAGACACGCCTGCTAAAAACATATGATATACTTCATTCCCTTGATACACACCCGCTAATACGACAAGCGCTGTCAAAATAAGAGCCACAATAATTAATATTTTTCCGAGTTGCTCTAATCTTCTTTGCAGTGGTGTTTCCATTTGCTCTGCATTTTGTAACATATTTGCAATTTGACCCATCGCTGTATTCATACCAGTTGCTACAACGACTCCTGTGCCAGCTCCTCGTGTAATCATCGTACCCATAAAAGCCATATTTTTTTGATCACCAATTGAAACATCTTGCCCCTGCAAAGCTTCTACCTTCTTCTGCACCGGTACTGACTCTCCTGTCAATGCTGATTCTTCGATATATAAACTCGATGCCTCAACAAGACGTACATCCGCCCCAATACGATCGCCACTAGAAAATTTAATAACATCACCTAAAACGAGTGCTTTAGACGGTGCCTTTACCCACTTTCCATTCCGCAGTACAGTAACTTGCGGGGCGGCTAGCTCTTTTAAAGCTTCCAATGACTTTTCAGCCTTTCTTTCTTGAAAAAAGCCAAGAATACCATTGATAATAACAATTGCAACAATCGCAATAGAATCAATGTATTCACCTAAAAAAGCCGAAACTATTGTTGCACCAAACAAAACAAGTACCATAAAATCTTTAAATTGCGCCAAAAATACCATCAGTGCAGAAGGCCTTTTTGCTTCATCTAATTCATTTGTACCAAATTTTTTTATCCGCCCTTCTGCTTCCTTCTCTGTAAGTCCAACCTTCACATTCGTATTCGTTCTTTCTTCCACTTCATGTGCGCGCATTCCATACCAGTTCATCCCGCTATCGACCTCCTGATTCCAGACATACTCTATTGAAAGCTTATTCAGCCTCGTCCAAAAAAATGCTATAATTAACTTTTAGTTAGAAAGGAGTGTTCATTTATGGCATTCGATGGATTATTTACAAGAGCAATTACACATGAAATTGCAAATTCTCTTTACACAGGAAGAATTTCTAAGATATACCAACCTTCAAAATACGAGATTTTATTACATATTCGAGCAAACGGAAAAAATCAAAAACTGATTCTTTCCGCTCATCCGACATATGCACGTTTACACTTAACAAATCAAAATTACGATTCACCTGCACTTCCGCCAATGTTTTGTATGCTTCTCCGCAAGCATCTAGAAGGTGGTTTCATTGAAAAAATTGAACAAATTGATTTAGAGCGCATTATTCAAATTACCGTTCGCAGCAGAAATGAAATTGGTGACGAATCGCTAAAAACATTAGTAATTGAAATCATGGGACGACATAGTAACATCATTTTAGTAGACACAAAAACAAACAATATTCTAGATAGCTTAAAACACGTTTCTTTAGCAGTAAACCGACATCGAACTGTATATGCTGGGGCGGAATATGTTGCACCACCAGCACAACATAAAATTAACCCACTTCAGATTGAAACAAATGATGAATTTATTAGACCGCTAGACTTTCTATCTGGAAATATGGATAAACAGCTTGTCGGCACCTTTACGGGAATATCACCGTTATTCGCAAAAGAAGTAGTGAAAAAAGCAGGTATGGTAAATGAAAAAGCATTAGCTGACGCATTTTTCTCCATACAAAAACCATTACTAACTCATACATATTCACCAACAATGACTACTTCAAATGGGAAAGAATTCTTTTATCTTTTCCCTCTTGCACACTTGCAAGGAGAAGACAAGACATTCTCATCTGTTAGTGAATTGCTAGACCGTTTCTTTTTCGGAAAAGCAGAGCGCGACCGTGTAAAACAACAAGCTTATGATTTAGAGCGCTTTATGCAAAACGAAAAAAATAAAAATGAGAAGAAACTCATTAAACTAGAAAAAACATTACAAGATGCCGGAAAAGCAGATAAATATCAACTATTTGGAGAACTACTTACAGCCAATATGTACGCTTTGAAAAAAGGTGATAAAGATATTGAAGTCGTTAACTATTACGACGAAAATGGCGGAACTGTAAAAATTACATTAGATCCTTTAAAAACACCATCTGACAATGCGCAACGCTATTTCCAAAAGTACCAAAAAGCGAAAAATTCAGTTGTTGTTGTAGAAGAACAAATCGAAAAAACAAATGAAGAAATTCTTTATTTTGATAGCTTACTTCAACAAATGGAAGCTGCTTCTTCAAAAGATATTGAAGAAATTCGTGAGGAATTAGCTGAAGAAGGTTATATGCGCAATCGTAAAACGAAAAACGCAAAGAAAAAGCCTACTAAACCAGTATTGGACAAATATTTTGCAAGTGATGGTACAGAGATTTTCGTTGGTAAAAACAATAAACAAAATGATTATTTAACAACGAAGTTTGCCCGTCGTGATGAAATTTGGTTACATACGAAAGATATCCCTGGGTCTCATGTTGTCATTCGTTCTCTTGAACCTACCGAAGAAACTGTGTTAGAAGCCGCTAAAATCGCTGCCTATTTCAGTAAAGCAAAAGATTCTAGTTCTGTTCCTGTAGATTTCACCAAAATACGCCATGTCAAAAAACCGAGTGGTGCAAAACTTGGTTTTGTTACGTACGACAATCAGCAAACCGTATATGTAACACCAGATGCTGATACTGTAATGAAATTAAAAGCGTAAATAAAAATGCGTTGCTTATAAGCAACGCATTTTTATATTCGTTCACACTAGTTCATATACCCATTCACTAATTCATAACATCTTTCTTTTGTCATTTTATATATTTTTTAAAAAATTGACAGTTTCATTCCACATCTGTATAAATTTTTTTACAGTATGTAAATACAATACATCTCAAATTAATATTTTTTATCTCTTATTCATTTAAAGCAATCTGGATTTCATAAGTGGCCCGCTTCCTACAAATAACTGGCTATTTTTATTTTCAATACAATAATACTTTGGCACGCTATTTGCTTTATTTAATACTGTGAATAGGGGGAATTAACATGACTTTAAAAATTAATAAAATCCAAAATCAACTACAAAACTATGAAATTGATGGATTACTCATTACAAAAAAAGAAAATCGCCAATATGCAACAGGCTTTACAGGTAGCGCTGGCGTCGTCTTGATTTCTGCGGATACAGCTGTTTTTATAACTGATTTTCGCTATGTAGATCAAGCGAAATCACAAATAGATGCTGCTGAAATTATTATGCATAAAGGAAATTTAGAAAAAGAAATTGCAAATCAAGTATCGAAATTAAACATTCAAAAACTTGGAATTGAAGAAAATAACATGACATTGCAACAATATAAAAACTTACAAAAATACGTACATGTGGAAATGGTTCAGGTCTGCGAAATCATTGAAAATATTCGCATTATTAAAGACATGCCTGAAATAGAAACAATGAAAATCGCAGCTAATATTGCTGATGAAGCATTTCACCACATCCTTACGTTTCTAAAACCAGGAATAAGTGAAAATGATGTACGAGATGAGTTAGAATTTTTCATGCGGAAAAAAGGAGCTACATCCTCTTCATTCCAAATTATTGTAGCTTCTGGCGTCCGTTCTTCACTTCCTCATGGAGTTGCATCAAATAAAATAATCGAACGAGGTGACATCGTTACATTAGATTTCGGCGCACTTTACGACGGATATTGTTCCGATATTACACGTACTGTAGCAATTGGGGAACCATCAGAAGAATTCAAAAAGATATACAATGTTGTACGAGAAGCGTTAAAACGTGGGACGGAAGCAATTAAACCTGGGGAAACTGCGAAAAGTATCGATGATATAACGAGAGATTACATTACTGAACATGGATACGGCCAATATTTTGGACACTCTACTGGTCATGGTCTTGGGTTAGAAATTCATGAACCTCTCCGCTTATCCCAAGAAAGTAAAGCTACTTTAGAAGAAGGTATGGTTGTTACAGTGGAACCAGGCATTTATATACCAGACTGGGGCGGTTGCAGAATTGAAGATGATATTGTCATCACAAAAGACGGATATGAAGTTATTACAAAATCAAATCGGGAACTAATTATTATTCCTTGTTAAAATCATGGGCTTTTTAAAAGGAGTTTTTCGCTGCACATAGAATTCTTTCTCTGGAGTCATCGTTTAAAGAGGGGGAATTTAAATTGAACTTTGTAATTGATAAAATAGATGGTTTACAAGTTGAATTTTCAAAACTTGTTTCTATGATGAATTACGCTCGTTATACAACAATGCAAGCGGTAGAAGGCTTAACAATTGAAGAACTTGATTATTTATATGATGAGGAGGCAAATTCAATTGGCATGTTATTGTACCATATGGCCGCTATTGAATTTTACTACCAGATTCATACTTTTGAAGACCGTGAACCAACGGAGGCTGAGTTAGAACGGTGGTTACCTGCTATTGAGTTAGGCGATCTTGGACGCGAGAAAATAAAAGGCAACTCTATAGAATTTTACATACGTACATTGCAAGAAGTACGTTCCAAAACGATCGAGACTTTTCAATCTTTACCTGATGAATGGTTATTTAAAACGACAGACTTTTGGTATGATAAACCAGCAAATAACTACTTTAAATGGTTTCACGTATTTGAAGATGAAATCAATCATCGCGGACAAATTCGTTTAATTAAGAAAATGCAAAAAGCCCATTCAGTAAAGTAAGAAAGTGCCACCTTATTCGGTGGCACTTTCTTCTATTCATTAGCAAATATTATTTCATTTACTTTTTTAGCAATCACTACTATCGCTATTAGAATGCAAATTAAATATAGCAATTTTGCGATAAATAACCACCCTTGAAACATTACAATTTCACCTATTATCTCATATCCTTTCAATAACAAAAACGGAATTGTACTAATTATAATGACAAACTCAATACTGAAAACAATTTTCTTTTTTCGACTATATGCTTTCCATTCATCCCAGCGATACATGGGAGCAAAAATCAATACTCCTATACATAATATAACTGGTACCCATTCACTTTTAAGAAATTGCCCTGAAATAACTGATAATAGTAAACAAACGAGCACACCATAATAACCTATTCTCTCTCTCATTCGTACTCCCTCCACTCTACCTCTCCTTTAATATGTAACTTGCTATACTTATAACAATTCTTAGAAAAATAACAACTACAATTACAATATAAAGACCTTTTGCAGAAGACATCCACTCTTGAAAAATAGACATTTTCTCCATTTGTTTCTGCCCTTCTATTAAAATAACCCCTACGAAAAATGAGCAAACAACAGTGATACCTATTATAATTCTGATACTTTTCTTACTATATTGTTTCATGTCATCCCAGCGGTATAACAGTATAAAAACAAACCCGAAAACAGGTATGATACTTATCCATTCGGTATTTGTAAATAGATTTAAAATGATTACTAGAATACAAGTTATGATGAATCCCCAAAATCCAATTTTTTGCACATAACCCCTCCTTAAATTCCATTTTTAGGATTAATTGTATTGTAACATCCATTTTAAAAACTTACCATTACAGTACATGAAATTTCACTTTTTCTTTTTCCTATACTCACATACTTTCACTGCTTTCATACAATAAACTACACGAATGCCTAAAGGATGTGAATGTTATGGGAGTTGAATTAACGCTGTTACACGCTCTCTATATTCTTTGTTTACTCACTATTATTACCTTTTTTATTCTCCGGAAAGATACGACGATTATTTGTATCGTTTTTATCTTTTTATTAGCATTAACCGCTACAAGTTCTATCCCTCTTGCCATTAGCGGTATTTTTCAAAGTTTCATTTATGCTATTACTGAGCTATTACCAACTATATTAATCATCTCCATTATCGTATCAATGAGCAATCTACTCGTTCATACCGGCATAAATGATACGATGATTTCACCATTTACAAAGATGATTCGTACACCTACACTCGCCTACTGGATTATCGGTCTTTTGATGATGACTATTTCTTTCTTCTTTTGGCCTTCTCCAGCTGTTGCTTTAATGGGAGCTATTTTATTACCAGTCGCTGTACGCGTCGGTCTTCCGCCAATTGGAGTTGCCATTGCTATGAACTTATTCGGTCATGGGATTGCTTTATCCGGCGACTTCGTTATACAGGGCGCACCAAAATTAACCGCAGACGCTGCTGGTCTCCCTGTTTCCAGCGTTGTTTCTGCCAGTGTTCCGCTCGTTATCGTTATGGGCATTGTTACAACTTCCGTCGCATTTTTCTTCTTACGAAAAGAATTTCATACAGGACTATCATTGCAAGACACCTCTTCATCAACTGAACCATCTAAAACTACCATTTTATTATCTCCTCGCATAAAGAAATGGCTCGCTATATGTATCCCTATCGTATATATCATTGACATCCTTTGCATGATTCAATATAAACTACAAGGAAGCGACGCAACTGCACTTATCGGCGGGACGACTGTTATTATGATTATCATCATTTCCCTTATCGCCTACAAAGGACATGGACTAAATAAAACGACCGATTATTTTATAGAAGGGCTCCAATTTGGATTTAAAATCTTTGGTCCAGTTATCCCAATTGCTGCACTCTTTTATTTAGGAGATAGCGGCTTTGTAAAAATTATCGGGAATTATTTACCGAAAGGTTCACACGGAATCATTAACGACTTAGGAATCGCTTTATCACAAACTGTTCCTTTAAACCAATATGTATCAGCTGGAACATTAACTATCGTTGGTGCCATAACAGGATTAGATGGATCTGGATTTTCCGGCATTTCACTTGCTGGTTCAATTGCCAATCTTTTCGGAACAGCGCTTGGGCATGGGACCGCTACATTAACAGCTCTCGGACAAATTGCAGCTATATGGACCGGGGGCGGGACGTTAATTCCTTGGGCGCTTATTCCTGCTGCTGCAATTTGTAAGGTGGATCCATTTGAACTTGCACGCCGAAACTTTTTACCGGTTGTGATTGGCTTAATTGTCACCACAATCGTTGCGATGTTTATTTTATAACGTAAGCAAGTGTTCTCTTGCTTACGTTTTTTTCTTGTGAAATTCATCATGAATTACTCGTTTTCAAGAGGGATTCGTTATTACTTAGCGAAATTATATTAGGAGAGTAATTATTTCAAAACGTTTACGAGAAACAGATTACTGCAATTCGAAAAGGGGACATAACTATGAATGAATTGATTTTCGTCTTTTTAATTTGTCCATTACTTATCTTTATCGTTTCTGTTATTGGAACACGTAGAACGAAAACGTATTACGTCATGCCGATTGTAACGTTTGCTAGTTTTTTAATAATAGGTGTTATCGCCTTTACTCCAAAATTTTTCTTTTGGGTTGGCATGTACAGCATCTTCTCGTTTATAGTTTCTTATATGACACTATTGTTTGTGAGAGGGTATGAAGTTGCGGAAAACGCTAAATAGTTATTAACGAGGAGTTTGTCATATGATTTTCTTTGATGTCGATGGAACTTTATTTGATTATGAGGCCGCTGAAAGAAATGGTATTATAGATTTCTTTCAAGTATATAGTACTATTTTTTCAGGTAATGAATTAGAGGCCACAAAAGTCTGGCATGAATTATCCGAAGAATATTTCAACAAATTTTTATCCAAGGAATTATCTTTTCAAGAACAACAAAGGATGCGAATGTATCATTTATTTAAAACATATGGATTAAACTTATCACCCGAGGAATCTCAGCACAGATTCAATCAATATATAGAACTTTATAAGAACAACTGGGCCGCGTTTGAAGATGTACACTATACATTACAGACCTTAAAGCAAGAAGGGCACTCATTAGGTATCATTAGTAATGGTGACTATGAACAACAAGTCGAAAAATTAACTGCCCTAAACATTTTAAAACATTTCAAATATATATTTACTTCTAGTGAACTTGGTATATCGAAACCAGATCCTGAAATTTTTCACAGAACCGTATTACAATCGAATCTTGAAATGAAAGATTGCTATCATATTGGCGATCGATTAGAGACTGATGCGATTAGTAGTACAGCAGCTGGGATGCAAGGGATATGGTTAAATCGGGATAACTCACAACTCAAGTACGATATTCCTACTATCTGTTCTTTACATGAAGTTTTAACAATAATATAAAAAACGACCGCGTTCCCCCGCAGTCGTCTTTTTTCATATTACGCTGTAACCCAAGCCTCGTTAGCTGGATTTTTACGCCACTCTTGTAATTTTTTCGTTTCAGCTTGTCCGATCATACCTTTTTCTGCTGCAACTTCAGTTAATGCACTGTAATCACTTAAAGAATATGATGCTACGTTTGCTGCTTCTAATTTTTCTTTTCCTGACTCAAGCTCGTATGTGAAGATTGATACGATTCCTAACACTTCACAACCAGCTTCGCGAAGTGCTTCTACACATGTAATTGCACTACCGCCAGTTGAAATTAAGTCTTCTACTACTACTACTTTTTGACCTTTTTCAGCTTTTCCTTCGATTTGGTTCCCTTTACCGTGACCTTTTGCTTTACTACGTACGTAGCACATTGGTAAATCCATACGATCGCTTACCCATGCAGCGTGCGCAATACCAGCAGTTGCTGTTCCTGCAATAACTTCTACAGTTGGGAAGTGCTCTTTAATTAACTCTTCTAATCCAGCTGCAATCGCTTGACGTACTTTTGGATAAGATAAAGTTAAACGGTTATCACAATAAATTGGTGATTTCATACCTGAAGACCAAGTAAATGGATCATTCGGTTGTAAAAATACTGCTCCAATTTCTAATAAATGCGATGCGATTTCTTTTTTCATACTGTTACACCTTCCCACTGTTGTTTTACTGTTTTATACGCTTCAAGCGGATTTTCTGCTTTTGTAATACTACGTCCAACTACGATGTAGCTTGAGCCAAGTTCCCTCGCACGTTTCGGTGTTGCTACGCGCACCTGGTCATTTACATCATCACTTGCAAGACGAATCCCCGGTGTTACTGTTACAAATTCATTTCCGCATACTTCACGTAATTTTGGAACTTCAAGTGTTGAACAAACAACGCCATCAAGTCCACTTTCTTTCGTTAATTTTGCATAATGAGCAACCGCTTCTTCTAACGTTTTCTCAATGCCGATCTCTTTTTTCATCATAGCTTCCGAAGTGCTTGTTAGTTGTGTAACTGCAATACAAATCGGTCTCTCTTTTCCTTCTTGCTTACCTTCCTCTAATCCCTCAATCGCAGCTTTCATCATACTACTTCCCCCAGCAGCATGAACATTTACCATATCAACATCTAGACTAGCTAGGCTACGCATAGCGCTTTTTACTGTATTCGGAATATCATGAAGTTTTAAATCTAGGAAGATCTTATGTCCCTTTTCTTTTAAGTACGTAATAATCGCAGGGCCTTCTTTGTAGAATAACTCCATACCTACTTTGACAAATAACTCTTCCCCTTCAAAGTGGTGTAAGAATTTCTCTACTTCTCGTTTCCCTGGAAAATCTAGTGCAACGATTAACGACTGTGACATGTTTGCTTCCAGCTCCTTCCTTGACATTCCGAAATGTGATCAAATCCTAGTTCATCTAATAGTGCTGGTAACTCTTCAATAATTGTCGGACATACGAACGGATCTATGAAGTTCGCTGTACCTACTGCAACTGCGCTTGCGCCAGCGTAGAAGAATTCAATTACATCTTCAGCTGTTTCAATACCACCCATTCCGATAATTGGAATGTTAACCGCTTGACTTACTTCATGTACCATACGAATTGCTACTGGCTTAATCGCAGGTCCTGATAGTCCGCCTGTACGGTTTGCTAAAATTGGTTTAGCTGTTTTTAAATCTAGACGCATACCAAGCAATGTATTAATCATCGTTAAACCATCTGCACCTGCATTTTCAATCGCTTTTGCAATTTCTACAATGTTTGCCACGTTCGGTGACAACTTCACGTATACAGGTACTTCAGAAACCTCTTTTACTCGCTTCGTTAAATCAGCAGCAATTTCAGGATTTGTACCAAAGGCGATACCACCTGTTTTTACGTTCGGACAAGAAATGTTTAATTCTAGCGCATGGACATTAGGCGCTTTAGAAATTTCCTTTGCAACCGCTACGTAATCCTCAGCTTGTGAGCCCGCAACGTTCGCAATGATTGGAAGGTCAAATTGTTCGAGAAAAGGTAATTCAGAATTCATTACTTTTTCTAATCCTGGGTTTTGAAGTCCGATTGCATTTAACATGCCGCCTGGTGTTTCAGCAACACGAGGCGTCGGATTTCCATAGCGTGGTTGTTCTGTCGTCGCTTTAATCATGATTGATCCTAGTACACTTAAATCGTAAAACTGTGCATATTCACGACCAAATCCAAAGCATCCAGATGCCGGTATAATTGGATTTTTTAATGATAATCCTGGTAATTCAACTTGCAATCTGTTCATAGTACAACCTCCCCGATTGGAAATACTGGTCCGTCGCTACACACCTTCTTGTAAGAATGTCCACTTGGATCTTCTTGTAAGTGGCATACACATGCGAAACAAGCTCCAATACCACAGCCCATACGTTCTTCTAATGAAATATAGGCTTTTTTCTCTTTGTAACGTCCTTCTAATGCACGAAGCATCGCTAACGGACCACATGAATAAAGAATATCAAAGTCTATTCCGTAATGATCAATTACATCTGTGACAAATCCTTTTGTACCGTGTGTACCGTCTACTGTCGCAACGTACGTATCACCAAGTTCTGCAAATTTTTCTTCATAGAAAACAACATCTTTCGTTTGAAAACCTAAGATGTGAATCACACGTACACCTTTTGCAACGAGGCGCTGTGATAGTTCATAAAGTGGTGGTACACCAATTCCCCCGCCTACAAGTAAAGCTGTTTGACCAGCTTTTGCTTCTTCTACAGGAAAACCGTGTCCTAGTGGTCCTAGTACGTCTACCATTTCACCTTGTTTTCTAGTTGATAATGTTTTTGTCCCTTGTCCTTCCGCACGATATAGCATTGTAAATTCGTTCTTCTCTTGATCTACATTACAAATACTAATTGGGCGGCGCAGAAGGGGCGCAATGCCCTCTGCTACCTTAATGTGTACAAACTGCCCTGGTTCGTTCATTTGCTGTACTAAAGTTCCTTGAAGCACTAATTCGTAAATGTTTTTTGCGATTTCTTTTTGATTAACGACGATCATATTTTGCTTTTGCATCATGCATGTACCACCTCGTGACGCTTTGTTTGCGTAATTTCTTTCATTGAATGAGCTGAGAATGTCATAGATTCTAATACTCGTAAGATTGCTCTCGTTGTATCAAGTGATGTTAAGCAAGCCACGCCATTTTCTACTGATTCACGGCGAATGCGGAAACCATCACGCGCTGGTTGTTTGCCTTTTGTTAATGTATTGATTACAAACTGTGCTTTTCCTTGACGGATAATATCTAGTAAGTTGTAGTCTTCAGAATCAATTTTGTTTACAACTTGTACTGGGATATTTTGCTCTTCTAACGATTGTGCTGTTCCAGCTGTTGCTAATAAGTTATAGCCGATTTCGTGGAAACGTTTTGCAATTTCCATCGCCTCTTCTTTATCTTTATCAGCTACAGTAATGATTACTGATCCGTGCGTTGGGATATTAATTCCAGAAGCAACTAATCCTTTGTATAATGCTTTTTCAAGCGTTAAGTCTTTACCCATTACTTCCCCTGTTGATTTCATTTCAGGTCCTAATGTTGTATCAACTGAGCGTAGTTTCGCAAATGAGAATACCGGAGCTTTTACATATACTTCTTTCTCTTCTGGGTGATAGCCCGTTCCGTATCCTTGCTCTACTAGGTCTTGCCCTAAAATAACTTTCGTTGCAACGTTCGCCATCGGTACACCTGTAATTTTACTTAAGAATGGTACTGTACGGCTCGCACGTGGATTTACTTCAATTACATACACTTGATCTTCGAATACTACAAACTGGATATTTAGTAATCCAACAATGTTTAATCCTTTTCCAAGTGCAATTGTATGTTCAATAATTTGTTCTTTTAATTTTTCAGATAAGCTTTGTGGTGGATATACTCCAATTGAGTCACCAGAGTGAACTCCAGCGCGTTCAATATGTTCCATAATACCTGGAATGAACACATTCTCACCGTCTGAAATTGCATCTACTTCAATTTCTTTACCAACCATGTAACGGTCGATTAATACTGGGTGATCAGCGTGAACTTTAACCGCATTTTTCATGTAGTGCAGCAGTTCTTCTTGACGATATACGATTTCCATCGCACGTCCACCTAGTACGTAAGATGGTCTTACTAATACTGGGTAACCAATTTTGTCAGCGATTGCTACTGCTTGCTCTACAGTCGTTGCTGTTTTACCAACTGGTTGCGGGATACCAAGCTGTGTTAGAGCCGCTTCAAACTTATCACGATCTTCTGCACGATCTAAGTCTTCAAGTGATGTTCCTAAAATCTTCACACCGTGTGCTTCTAATTTCGCCGCTAAGTTAATTGCCGTTTGTCCACCGAACTGAACGATAACACCTTCTGGTTTTTCTAAATCGATGATGTGCATTACATCTTCAATCGTTAATGGTTCAAAGTATAATTTGTCAGAAATACTGAAGTCTGTTGAAACTGTTTCTGGGTTGTTATTAACAATAATTGCCTCATATCCAGCTTCTTTAATTGCCCATACTGAGTGAACTGTTGCATAGTCAAACTCAACACCTTGACCGATACGGATTGGACCAGATCCTAGAACTACTACACTCTTACGATCTGTTCTAACCGATTCATTCTCGTCACCATATGTGCTGTAGTAGTATGGTGTTGCAGATTCAAACTCTGCCGCACAAGTATCTACCATTTTATAAACAGGAGTTATATTGCTTTCTTTACGCATATCGTAAATTTCACGCTCTGTTTTGTTCCAAGCTGCTGCAATGTAGTGATCGCTGAAGCCCATTTCTTTCGCAGTTTGTAGTACTTCCATATTTCCTACATTCGCTTTTACTTCACGTTCCATATTTACGATGTTTTCAACTTTTTGTAAGAAGAAGAAGTCCATTTCACACCAATCGTTGATTTCTTCTTTCGTTACACCTTGACGAATTGCTTCTGCTACAATAAACAGTCGCTCATCATCAGCTTTTATAATGCGTTTTTTCATTGTTTCTTTATCAAGTTCTTTTAAATGTTCTAATTCTAAGTGATAAACGCCAAGTTCTAAAGAACGAACCGCTTTTAATAATGATTGCTCTAAGTTACGTCCGATTGACATAACTTCACCAGTTGCCTTCATTTGCGTACCAAGTGTTCTGTTTGCTGATTCAAACTTATCAAATGGCCAGCGTGGTATTTTGGAAACAACATAGTCTAATGCTGGCTCGAAGCAAGCGTATGTTTTTTGTGTTACTGGGTTTATAATTTCATCTAATGTTAAACCGACTGCAATTTTTGCCGCTAGCTTTGCAATTGGATACCCAGTTGCTTTAGATGCTAGTGCAGATGAACGACTTACACGTGGGTTTACTTCGATTACATAGTATTGGAAGCTATGTGGATCAAGTGCAAGCTGAACGTTACATCCGCCTTCAATTCCTAATGCACGAATAATTCGTAATGAAGTGTTTCGTAACATTTGATACTCACGGTCACTTAATGTTTGGCTCGGCGCTACAACGATAGAATCACCTGTATGAACCCCAACTGGATCGATATTTTCCATATTACATACTACAATCGCGTTATCATTCGAGTCACGCATTACTTCATATTCAATTTCCTTACAACCAGCAATGCTCTTTTCTAATAAACATTGTGTCACTGGACTATGTTTTAAACCACCTGATACAATTTCAATTAATTCTTCTTCATTACTACAGATTCCACCACCTGTTCCACCCATTGTAAATGCTGGGCGAACAATAACTGGATAACCAATTTCTTTTACAAATTCATGTGCTTCTTCTAGCGTATGAATAATGGTACTAGATGGAATTGGTTCATTTAATTCCTGCATTAATGTACGGAATAAATCACGATCTTCCGCTTGCTCGATTGCTGATAATTTTGTTCCTAAAATTTCAACTCCACATTCTTCAAGTATGCCTGATTTCGCAAGTTCAACAGCCATATTTAAACCTGTTTGACCACCTAATGTTGGCAGGATTGCGTCTGGGCGTTCTTTACGAATGATACGGCTTACGAATTCTAGTGTTAATGGTTCTATATATACTTTATCTGCTGTTGCAGTATCTGTCATAATTGTTGCTGGGTTAGAGTTAACAAGGATTACTTTGTAACCTTCTTCTCTAAGAGATTGACAAGCTTGTGTACCAGAGTAATCAAACTCTGCTGCTTGCCCAATTACAATTGGTCCTGATCCGATTACTAAAATTGTGTTAATGTCTAGGCGTTTTGGCATAACTCTTCCCCTTCTTTCTTGAAGTTTTCAATCATTTCTAAGAAATCTTCGAATAAATCATTTGCATCTTCTGGTCCTGCTGAAGCTTCTGGATGATATTGTACTGTAAATGCTGGGAACTTCGTATGACGAAGACCTTCTACTGTTCCATCATTTAAAGCAACATGTGTAATTTCAAGTTCTGTATTTTTAACTGATTCTTCTTCTACTGCATAACCATGGTTTTGAGATGTAATTGCTACTTTTCCAGTTGCAAGATGTTTTACTGGATGGTTTAAACCACGGTGACCGAATTTTAACTTACTTGTATTCGCACCAGATGCTAGAGCGAATAGTTGATGTCCTAAGCAAATTCCGAATAAAGGAACTTTACCGATAATGTCTTTTAACATTTCAATTGCTTCTGGTACATCTTTTGGATCTCCAGGTCCGTTACTTAACATAATTCCATCTGGGCTAAGGCGTAAAATTTCTTCTGCTGTTGTATTGTAAGGTACTACAATTACATCACAGTCACGTTTATTTAATTCTCGTAAAATACCATGTTTCATTCCGAAGTCTACAAGTACAACTCGGTGTCCACGGCCTGGGCTTGGGTATGGATCTTTCGTTGATACGCGTTTCACGTGATCTGTAAATACTGTCGCTTTTAATTGGCTCACGATGTATTCTACATCTGCATCCATGTTACATAGACGTCCACGTAATGTACCGTATTGACGAATTTTTCTCGTTAATTTTCTTGTATCAATTCCTGCTAAGCCTGGGATGTTTCTTTCTTTTAAGTAATCATTTAACGAAATTTCATTACGGAAGTTTGATGGGTGATCACAAATTTCGTTTACGATTAAACCATTTACAGATGGGTGAATCGATTCAAAATCGTCACGGTTGATGCCGTAGTTTCCAATTAATGGGTACGTGAATGTTACGATTTGACCGCAATATGATGGATCAGATAATGTTTCTTGATATCCAGTCATTCCTGTTGTGAATACAACCTCACCTGACTTTTCAATTTCTCCTCCGAAACCTTTTCCAATTAATACTGTTCCATCTTCTAAGATAAGTTGTCTTTTCATACTAATGCACTCTCCTTTTGCCATGCGATCTTACCACCAACGATTGTCATTACCGGCCATCCTTGGCATTTCCAACCTGCGAATGGTGTATTTTTTCCTTTTGATACGAATGTTGTTGGGTCAATCTCTTCTTCTTGTTCTAAATCAATGATTGTAATATCAGCTGTTCTACCTTCTTTCAGGCGACCTGCTTCTAAGCCGAATGTATCAGCTGGCTTTTCTGTTAAGAATTGAATTAACTGCTCTAGTGTAATAATCCCTTTTTTCACAAGGTTTGTGTATAGAAGCGGGAATGCTGTTTCAAAACCAGTAATTCCGAATGGTGCTCTTTCAATTCCTTGTGCTTTCTCTTCCGCTGTATGCGGTGCATGGTCAGTTGCAATCATATCGATTGTTCCATCTAGTAATCCTTCAATTAATGCTGCATGATCGTCTTTTCCACGAAGCGGTGGGTTCATTTTAAAGTTAGGATCAGCCGATGGGATATCATCTTCACATAACACTAGGTGATGAGGTGTTACCTCTGCTGTTACTTTAATTCCAGCTCGTTTCGCATCACGAATTACGCGTACAGAGCCTTTCGTACTTACGTGACATACGTGATAGTGACAATCTGCCGCTTCAGCAAGCAGTATATCCCTTGCAATATGTACAGATTCACATACTGATGGGATACCGTTTAATCCGTGTTTCTCAGAAAACTTCCCTTCATGTACACAACCTTTATTAATAAGAGTATTCTCTTCACAGTGCGCAACTACTGCCATATTTAATTTCGCTGCACGCTTCATAGCAGCTAACATCATGCTAGCATCTTGTACGCCTACACCGTCATCAGTGAAAGCAAATGCTCCAAGTTCTTTTAATGTTTCGAAATCTGTCATTTCAGAACCCGCTTGGCGTACTGTAATTGCTCCGTATGGTAGTACGTTAACATGCGCTTTTTCTTTAATACGATTTTGCAAGTCTTCCATATGTTCTCTGCAATCTGGTACTGGGCGTGTATTTGGCATTGCACAAATTGTAGTGAATCCACCTTTTGCCGCTGCTAGTGTACCTGTTTCAATTGTTTCTTTATGTTCACCACCTGGTTCACGAAGATGTACGTGTACATCTACTAATCCAGGTGCGATTAACTTTCCGTTCACATCGATTACTTCAGCATTATCTGCCGTAATATTTTCTGCTACCTTAGCGATTTTACCGTCTTGTACGAGAAGATCTGTTGCTACGATTTTTCCTTCTTCATTCATATAACGACCATTTTTAAACAAGTAATTCATGTTTCATTCCTCCTAATACATTTGGTAAGGCGCGTTTTAGTACAGCCATTCTTACGTAAACTCCATTTTCCATTTGTTTAAATATGCGTGAACGCTCACACTCAACAAGTTCACTTGCAATTTCAACATCACGGTTTACAGGAGCTGGATGCATAATAATGCTTCCTTCTTTCATACGCTTTTCTCTTTCCACTGTTAATCCGTGTTTCTCATGATACTCTTTCATAATGTCTGTTTCATAATGATCATGACGCTCATGTTGTACACGAAGTAACATCATTACATCCACTTCTGAAACAAGTTCATCTAATGGTTTGTATGTTCCAAATGTGCTGTCTTCATCTTTCCACTCTTCTGGACTTGCAAAGTAAATTGTTGCACCCAGTTTCGTTAATGCTTCTGCATTAGAACGTGCTACTCGGCTATGACGAACATCTCCTACTATTGCAATCTTCAATCCTTCAAATCTTCCAAACTCTTGTTTAATTGTAAGAAGGTCGAGTAGGCACTGCGTTGGGTGGTTTCCACATCCATCTCCAGCGTTTAAGATTGGGATATTCACCTGATCTTTTAGTTCATCGAAGTAGCGATCTTGCTCATGGCGGATGACCACTGCTTTTGTTCCGATTGATTCTAGTGTTCTTATCGTATCGTATAAAGTTTCTCCTTTTTGTACGCTAGATGCATCAGCTGAAAAGTTTAAAACATCAAGTCCTAATCTCTTCTCAGCAACTTCAAAGCTAAATCTCGTTCTCGTACTATTCTCAAAGAACAAGTTCGCAACAAAAGTTTGCTCTGTCGTTTTGCTCTCTTTTCCATTCGCGAAATCTTCTGCGTCTTTTAGGATTTCTGAAATTTCTACTTCCGATAATTCACTCATCGTTAACAAATGGCTCATCGTCATCCCTCATCTTTCTGATTTTTATGTTACCACTTTTGTATTTTTATAACAACATTTGTATAAAAATACCCTAGTCATATGAGACTAGGGTGCATGAAAGAAGCCACCCTTTCCGGTCTCACAGGACTGAATTAAAAGGTTATTATTATGAAGCAATCTGCTTAGATTGTTTTATTTGTTTCGTTTCCGGTAGTAGTAGATTTAATAGTACACCTACAATTGCTGCTAGTGCCATTCCTTCTACTTGGAACGATTCTCCTACATGGAGTACTGCTCCACCAATACCGATTACTAGTATTACTGATGCAATCATTAAGTTTCGTTTGTCACTTAAGTCCGTTTTATCATCTACCATCATGCGTAATCCGCTTGATGCGATTACACCGAAGAGTAAGATTGATACACCACCCATAACCGGTGTTGGGATCGAATGAATCAGTGCAGAAATCTTACCGATAAATCCGAATACGATTGCAAACACTGCTGAGCCGATGAATAAGTATACACTGTATGCTCTCGTAATTGCTAGCACACCGATGTTTTCACCATACGTTGTATTCGGTGGTCCACCTATAAGTGATGCAATCAATGTTGCTATTCCATCACCGAAGATTGAGCGATGTAAACCTGGTTTTTCAATTAAATCTCTTTTAATAACATTTCCAAGTACAATTTGATGTCCGATATGTTCTGAAATTGTTACTAATGCTACTGGTACCATCAAGAGTACAATCTTCCATGAAAACTCCGGAGTATATGTTACAAATGGTACTGTGAAATCTGGTACAACAAACCATTTTGCCTCAGCTACCGGCTTTAAGTCTACTAGCCCTTGGAAGTAAGCGAAGATATATCCGCCGATAATGCCAAGTAGCACTGGTATGATACTGAAAAATCCTCTTCCGAATATAGAGCATATAATTGTAATTGCTAATGTTACTAATGCTACCGAAAAGTGTGTAAAGCTATATTTGCCATCCGCACCGTTCATCGCCATGTTCACCGCTGTATGTGCTAAAGCTAGACCGATTACCATTACTACTGGACCAACTACGATTGGCGGAAGTAATTTCATAATCCACTCTGATCCTGATTTCTTAATTCCGAGTGAGATTAAGATGTACACAAGTCCTGCAAGTAAACCACCAAGCATTGCTGCTCCCGGTCCACCTGCGGTTTTCGCTGTTATAATCGGTGCGATAAAGGCGAATGATGATCCTAGATAAGCAGGTACTTGACCTTTCGTTATAAGAAGAAACGCTAACGTTCCTAATCCACTTGATATTAATGCTACTGACGGATTCAATCCTGTTAAAAACGGAACAAGCACTGTTGATCCAAACATCGCGAACAAATGTTGTATACTTAAAAATAACCATTTTCCCGGTTTCGGTACTTCATTAACGTCTAACACTGGCTTTTGTTCCATTGTTACATCCTCCTTCAGTTTAAATCTTTGCAATAAAAAAACTCTTTGTGCCTGTGCACAAAGAGTCCTACACTTTCGTATGCCAAATTTGACATATGAAAGCCAAGACCCTTTGGCAGCCTCACAGGACTACATTTAAAAGGGCTTTACTTATCGTATATGCTTACTCGATCTTGTTGATCTGTCTCTTGCAAATCAACTTCGATACGCTCTTCACTTGATGTTGGAATGTTCTTTCCTACATAATCAGCGCGAATTGGTAGTTCACGATGACCTCTATCAACAAGAACCGCTAATTGGATTTGTGATGGTCTACCTAAATCCATAAGAGCATCCATTGCTGCTCGAACTGTTCTTCCTGTGTATAATACATCATCCACAAGGATAACTTTTTTCTTCGTAATATCTACAGGGATATCAGAACCTTTTACAAGTGGTTCTTCATTTTTCGATTGTAGTGTTAGATCATCACGATATAACGTAATATCTAGCTCTCCAACTTCCATTTCTTTTCCTTCAATTTGACCAATTCGTTCTGCCAAACGTTGTGCAATAAAAATTCCACGCGTTTTAATTCCGACAAGAACACAATTATCGACACCTTTATTTCGTTCCACGATTTCATGACTAATTCGTGTTAAAGCGCGGCGAATCATTTGGTCATCTAAAACAACAGCTTTCTCTTGCATGCTCTACACCTCCAAGCTTTTTTTCTTGCGTGAGAGTAATGGTATAAAAAAAGTCCTCTCAGCGTGTGCGAGAGGACTTTTGAAAAAGGGTACAGCATACCCTATGTATTTCAAACCGTTACCTTCTCAACCTCACGGGGCTGTGTTAAAGGATCATTATTTAACTGTTGTCAGTATCTCAGTTTTTTTATGATTTGTCAATACTATTTCCGTAAAATATTTAATGCATCTTCAAACACTTCTGGAATCGGTGCCTCAAACTGAATATATTCACCAGTACGAGGATGGTCAAACCCTAAAATACCTGCGTGAAGTGCTTGTCCATTCATGTCTAATGTTTTCTTCGGACCATACTTCGGATCTCCTGCAAGTGGATAGCCAATATATTTCATATGAACACGAATTTGGTGCGTACGTCCCGTTTCTAAGCGACATTCTACAAGTGTAAAATCTTTAAAGCGTTCTAACACTTGGAAGTGCGTAACAGCATTCTTACCATTTTCATCAACTGTCATGCTTTGACGTTCTTTCTTATCGCGACCAATTGGAGCATCAATTGTTCCCTTATCGTGCGGAATCACACCGTGTACAATCGCTTTGTAACGTCTTGTTACTGTTTTTGCTACAAGTTGATTTACAAGTGATTCATGCGCCATATCATTTTTAGCAACCATTAATAGTCCCGATGTATCTTTATCAATACGATGCACGATGCCAGGACGCATTACACCGTTAATGCCTGATAAATCCGTACAATGATGCATAAGACCGTTTACAAGCGTACCGCCTGTATGCCCTGGAGCTGGATGTACAACCATACCACGTGGCTTATTAACAACGAGTACATCTTCATCTTCATAATAAATTTCTAAGCTCATATCTTCTGCTTGGATATCTAACTCTTCTGGATCAGGAATCGTTACTGTAATTTCATCGTTTTCTTTAACTTTATAATTCACTTTTACCGACTTTCCATTAACTGTAACGACACCATCTTTAATCCATTGCTGTACTTGTGAACGTGACCATTCACTGTTTATTTCTGCAACGAATTTATCAATTCGCTCGCTTTTTTGTTCTTCTGCAACTGTTACTTGTACTACTTCACTCATTCAATTACTCCTTCGTTTTCTTGCCTTCTAATAATGTTTGAATAATAATTAATACAACACCAATACATAATGCTGAATCAGCTATATTAAATACTGGATAGTTGTACGAGAAAATATACACGTGAATGAAATCCACTACTTCTTGTCTAAATACACGATCAATGAAATTACCAATTGCTCCGCCTAATATTAGACCTAATGAAATCCCTAGAAGTTTGTCTGTTTTCGCATATTTTTGCATATAAATTACGATAAATACTACAAAAACGACTGTAATAATGTAGAAGAACCACATTTTATTTTCTAAAATCCCCCAGGCAGCTCCTCTATTTCGATGTGATGTTATGTATAATACATTATCGATAATCGGAATGCTCGTACCCAATTCCATGTTCTTTACAATTAGCCATTTCGATATTTGATCGATGGCAATGACAAATAACGCTATTACATAATATATCATTTTCATTTCCCCCACAAAGACAGTGTACCTCAAAATTTTAGCATAGCTGCAACCTTTTCACAATGAACCTTTATAGAAGAATAAAATAAATTAAAAAAAGGTAATATAATATCGTTGTGCACATTCATACATTTACTTTTTCATAAAAAAATTCATGAATGGTACGGGCAGTCGGCATCGTTTTCATTTGTTTTACCGAAATTACTCTCCCTGTTTCTTCACAAATACCATACATATCTATTTCCATTTTAAATAATGCACGTTCTACATCTTTTAAGTCCTCTTTTATATCATGTAATAGGAGTTTTTTCTTTATCTCTTCCTTCATTTCATATCCAAGCTCTTCGCTAAACTCTGTATCATATTTGTGCATGACCTCTTTAGCTAGCCTCTCTTGTAACTCTTTTCGCATCAATTGCAATTCTTCTTTTATTTCCATATACATTTCATTCACGTGTACATTCCTCCCAGCTGCAATGTACGATTAGTGTGTCCGAAATTTCTATGCTTACCTCACACACATTTTTCCTTCATAGGAAAGAGAGTGAAAGTCATTTTAATATATCATCAATAAAAAAACTGACTGCACTTACGCACAGTCAGTTTTTTTATTATTTTACATAGTTTTCTTTAACAACTGTTGCACAACGCTCACATAATGTTTCATGTTCAGCATCTTTACCAATTGTTTCTGAAACTACCCAACAACGTTCACATGTTTCACCAGTTGCTTGAGTAACAACGACCGCTGTATGCTCATACTTCGGCGCATCTGCTGGCGCTTCTTCCATCATGCCACCAAGTTTATACTCAGAAACGATGAATAATTGCTTCAAGTCTTCGCTAATAGACTCTAACATAGCTTTCATTTCTGCAGTTGGATATAGCGTAATACTTGCATTTAATGACTTACCGATTACTTTTTCATTACGAGCTACTTCTAACGCTTTTAATACGTCATCACGCAATGTCATAAATGCATCCCATTTTGTTTTTAATGCTTCCGCACCATCTAATTCTACAGCTTCTGGCATATTAGTTAATTGTACACTTTCTTCTGTTACACCTGGAATATATGGCCATACTTCATCAGCTGTATGCGGTAAGATTGGAGTTACAAGTTTCGTCAATGCAACAAGAACATCATATAATACAGTTTGAATTGCACGACGATCTTCATGGTTTGCACCTTCAATGTATAAAATGTCTTTTGCAAAGTCTAAGTAGAATGAACTTAAATCAATTGTACAGAAGTTATGAATTGCATGATACACAGCAGCGAAGTCGTATGTTTCATATGCTTCTTTTACTTTTGTAATTAAGTCATTTAATTTCACTAACATGTAACGATCTACTTCACGAAGTTCAGCTACAGCTACTGTATTTTCACTTGGTTTAAAGTCATCTAAGTTTCCTAATAAGAAACGGAATGTGTTACGGATTTTACGATATACTTCTGCTACTTGTTTTAAAATATCATCTGAAATACGTACATCAGATTGATAGTCAACAGAAGATACCCATAAGCGTAAAATATCTCCACCTAATTGATCCATAATTTTCTTCGGTACGACGATGTTTCCAATCGACTTACTCATTTTACGTCCTTCACCATCTAATACGAAACCATGGCTTAGTACGCCTTTATATGGAGCTTTACCTGTTACAGCAACCGCTGTTGATAATGAAGAGTTAAACCAACCACGATACTGGTCAGATCCTTCTAAATATAAATCAGCTGGACGTTGTAAATCTTCGCGCTCTTCTAATACCGCTTGGTGAGAAGAACCTGAATCGAACCATACATCCATGATGTCTGTTTCTTTACGGAATTCACCATTTGGGCTACCTGGATGTGTAAATCCTTCTGGTAATAGATCTTTCGCTTCACGCTCGAACCATACGTTAGAACCGTGCTCACGGAATAAATCTGCTACATGATTAATTGTTTCATCCGTAATAATTGGATCACCATTCTCTGCATAGAATACAGGAATTGGCACACCCCATGCACGCTGACGAGAAATACACCAGTCACCACGGTCACGAACCATATTATGAAGACGAGTTTCTCCCCATGCTGGTACCCATTTTGTTTCCGCAACAGCTTCTAATAACTCTTTACGGAATGCTTCAATAGATGCAAACCACTGTGCTGTCGCACGGAAAATAATTGGTTTTTTTGTTCTCCAATCATGTGGGTATGAATGCGTAATGAATGTTAGTTTCAGTAACGCGCCTACTTCTTCTAATTTTTCTGTAATTGGCTTGTTAGCTTTATCATAGAATAAGCCTTCAAATCCAGGCGCTTCCTCTGTTAATACACCTTTATCATCAACTGGGCAAAGTACTTCTAATCCATACTTTTTACCAACAACGAAGTCATCTTCCCCGTGTCCTGGTGCTGTATGAACACAACCTGTACCTGCATCTGTTGTTACGTGATCTCCTAGCATAACTAATGAATCACGATCGTAGAATGGATGTTTTGCAACTGTATACTCAAGTTCGCTACCTTTTACCGTTTTCACAACTTCAGCATTTTCCCACTCTAACGTTTTTGCAACTGTCTCAAATAGTTCAGAAGCAATAATATATTTTTCACCATTTACTTTTATAATAGAGTATTCAAGTTCTGGGTGAACAGAAATACCTAAGTTTGCAGGTAACGTCCAAGGTGTTGTTGTCCAGATAATGTATTTCTCATCACCTTCTAATACGTTCTTTCCGTCTTTTACAGGGAATGCTACGTAAATAGATGCTGATTTTTTATCTTGATATTCAATTTCAGCTTCTGCTAAAGCTGATTCACTTGTTGGAGACCAGTAAACTGGTTTTTGCCCTTTATAGATATAACCTTTTTTCGCCATATCACCAAATACTTTAATTTGTTGTGCTTCATAAGCTGGCTCTAAAGTAATATATGGGTTATCCCAATCAGCACGTACACCTAAACGCTTAAATTGTTCACGTTGACGTTCTACTTGTTCATATGCATACTCTGCACATAGCTTACGGAACTCAGCAACTGTCATTTCTTTACGCTTTACACCTTTATTTGTTAAAGCTTGCTCAATTGGTAAACCATGTGTATCCCAACCTGGTACATATGGTGCACAGTAACCAGTCATTGATTTATAACGAACAATAAAGTCTTTTAACACTTTATTTAATGCATGCCCCATATGAATGTCACCATTCGCATATGGAGGTCCATCATGCAGTACAAATAAAGGACGACCTTTCGTATGTTCTTGTACCTTTTCATAAATATTCATTTCAGCCCAGTTTTCTTGCATCGCAGGCTCACGTTTTGGTAAATTCCCACGCATTGGGAACTCTGTTTTTGGCATTAGTAATGTATTTTTGTACTCCATGCTCAATTCCTCCTTACATGTATAAAAGAAACACTTAAAAAACGGAATAAAAAAGAGACCTTCTCATCCCAAAAAGGGACGAGAAAGTCTCCCGCGGTACCACCCTAGTAGATCCTATACGTATGTATACAATCCTCTTTATATTCTTAACGCGAATATACGCCTACGCTTACTCTATTTGTTCAGCGAGGAACTCCAGGGTGATATTCCCATTATCTCCTTATCCTGAGCTTACACCATCCTCAGTTCGCTATATAAGGTATGAAAAGGTACTTATCCCTATCTTCGTTTTTCTTAATAAATATGTTGTTTAAAATTATATGTAATAATGAGAAAAACGTCAAGCTTACACTGTTTCTTCTTTTTTCAACAGTTCATCCACTTCGTCTTCTAACTCAATTAGTTTATCCCAATCATCGTTGTTTAACATTTCAAGCTGTGTTTCTAATAACATACGGAAACGAGTGCGGAATACTTTTGCTTGTTTCTTTAGCTCTTCAATATCAAAAGCAACTTTTCTTGATTTTACTAACGCTTCGTTAATAATACGGTCTGCATTCTTTTCCGCTTCACGTACGATTAATTTTGCTTCTTTTTGCGCATTACGTTTTACTTCTTCCGCTGCTTCTTGTGCAACGACAATAGATTTGTTTAACGTATCTTCAATATTAGAGAAATGATCTAACTTTCCTTCTAATTGCGCAACTTTTTCTTCTAAAGCTTTTTTCTCACGAATGACTAATTCATAATCTTTGATAATTTGATCAAGAAACTCATTTACTTGATCTTCATCATAGCCACGGAATCCGCGACCAAATTCTTTGTTATGAATATCTAATGGTGTTAACGGCACAACGCCACCTCCAAGTAGTTATCTAAATTTCCTCTTTCAATTATATCTTTTCTTCGACAAAATAGGAGGATTTCCTTCTAAAAAACCAATCATTTTAGTATACCATACAAAATTCTCCATTTGTCGCGCTTTGTTCTACCTTCTACAGAAAACAATTTACTTCGTCCATATCCTCTCACTGAAAAAACATCTCCTGGATAACATTCATAAGAGGTTTGCTCGACTGTTTTCCAATTCACTTTTACTAAACCATTTTTTATGAAAGGTTGTACTTTTTGTCTGGATATATGTAACATTTCAGCTAACATCACATCTAAACGAAGTGAAGAAACCGTTCCGGATTTCTCTCCCCACGTCTCTTGTATCTGTAGAATTTTTTCTCCTTGCACTGGTGATAAGGAGATTTTCACTTTCCCTATCGATTGTAAGTTCATCTCAATATAAGATACAACTTCTTTCGCGACTACAATTTGGGCACGATCTTCTTGAAGCAAAATATCACCACATTTTTCTCTCGTTAAACCGAGAGACATAAATGTACCTAATATTTGCCTATGTTCTAGCGTATAAAACTTGGAAGGATAGTCAATTTCCAATACTTCTACTTGAAATTCCTCTTCATTTACTACTAGATAGTCCGGATAAATGAGTGCTCTTTTGCGCTCTGCATGAGGCGTTGCACCATCAAATTGTACAGCAACATCTCCTTGTCCAATTACCATAGTGACAATTTGTTGCTGTCTTGGATCAAGAAAATCTGTTAACTTCACTTGATGGTACTCAGCCGCCTGTTTCCACTCTAATACTTTATCCACAAAGACCACTTCATCAGGTCTAAAATGCTCGTAGATGCTCATGCATATAACCTCTTACTATAAGAAATAGCCGAATATACTTATTAAACCATTCGTAGCAAGCTTTAACGCAAAAATCGCAACGAGTGGAGAGATATCAATCATACCAAGCGGCGGAATAAATCTGCGAAATGGTTCTAAATACGGTTCACAAATACGCGCAAGAATTTCTCCAAAAGTTGATTCCTTTGCACCTGGGAACCATGATAGGAGAATGTAAACAATAAGTGCCCACGAGTAAATCTCGATAGCATAAACTAAAAGCCTTAAAACTGTTTCCATGGCGTATTACCACCTCTTTATATTTGTGTCTTCTTCTTCACCGAATAACTCTGAAATTGCGCCAACAATATCTACATTTTCAGGTGTACACATAAATGTTTTCGGTCCTATTTTTTGAATATCCCCGCCTATAGCGTATACAGTACCACTTAAAAAGTCAACGATACGTACAGCTTGATCAGTAGACATTCGTTGTAAATTAATCACAACAGCTCGTCTACCTTTTAAATGGTCCGAAATCCCTTGCGCTTCCGAATATGTGCGCGGTTCTAATAAAACAACTTTTGAAGATTGCTTTGCCGTTTCAATGCTCACAACATTTTGTTTCGGTTGCGCTTTTGGAAACGTAACATCTTGTTGTTCTGGCGGATCTTGCTGCTTCTTCATGTCTGTTTGCTCCTTTTCATAACCATATTGAGCTGCTTCTTTTTCTTCCGGTGTATCAAAAAAGAAGTATTTTACTTTTGACCAACTCATAATAAGATTCTCCTTCCTTTTACGCTTTTCCTACTAAAATCGTCCCCAAACGAATATATGTAGCACCTTCTTCAATTGCAATCGTGTAATCATTAGACATTCCCATTGATAATTCTTTACATGGCGCATGTAATAATTCTAGCTCCTGCACCTCTGTTTGTAGCATACGCAACTCCTTAAAACAGCGTCTGATTTCTTCCTCTTCTTCTGTAAACGGAGCCATTGTCATTAGTCCCACCACTTCAATCTTATCCAATTCTTGCAAACTTTGAATAAAAGAAATGGTTTCTTCTATTGCCAATCCTTGCTTGGATTCTTCAGATGATGTTTTCACTTGAATAAAACATTTCACTTTCTTATCCGCACGTTTTTGAATTTCTTTTGCAAGTGAAAGACGATCTAACGAATGTAAATAATCAATTTCATTAATGATTTCTTTTACTTTTCTCGTTTGTAATGATCCAATAAAATGCCAATTCACTTTTGAACCGAAATGTTCGTACTTCTGTAAGAAACCTTCATTTCTATTTTCACCTAAATCGATAATTCCAGCTTCAATTACTTCGTTTGTTTTTTCAATTCCTACCGTTTTTGTAACCGCAACGAGTTTAATATCTTTCAACGAACGTCCAGCTCGTACGCAAGATTGTTTAATTGCTTCGTTTACAGTTGTTAAATTTTTTTGTACTGTCACTTGCTTTCTTCCTCCTTAAAACCTATGAAACTCAACATTCTCCCTGTCTTACCTTGATCACGACGATGAGAGAAAAATAGTTGTTCTTCACAGCTTGTACAAAGAGATGACATTACAATATTCTCTTCTTTTATGCCTGCTTGTACACATAATATACGATTAATTTCTTTTAAATTAATTGCGTACTGCCCATCAGAAATTTTTTTATAAGGGACAGAGCCATTTACTACTTGCTCTGCTGCTGTTAACACTCGATCATCAACAACGTAACAACAAGATCCAATTGCTGGTCCAATTGCAACATGAATTTCATCACTTGAAATCCCTTCTGCATTCCATTTTTGAATCATTTCCTTTGCAATCTCTTTTACAGTCCCTTTCCATCCAGCATGCGCAAGTCCTATCATACCATGTGATGGTGCATAAAAATAGAGTGGAACACAATCCGCGTAACATGATGTTAGAAGAACATCATTATTACTCGTATAAATGCCATCTGTTTTTGAAATGCCGTCTTCATATGAATAGACGCCACTTCCTTTTTCCTGTTGTCCTACTTTTTCAACATGATGATCATGAACTTGTTCAGAGCAAATCCAGTTTTCTAATGGTTTTTGTAACTTATTTGCTAAAATGCGTCTATTTTCATGAACGTTCTCCACGATATCATTCACATGTAATCCTAAATTCATCGCATGAAAGGAGCCCGTACTTACCCCACCATCTTTTGTCGTAAATCCAGCAGTAATGTTTCCAAGTTCTTTCCACGCTTGTAAATACAGTATACCGTCCACATATTTAAATGGTTCTCTCATAACAAAGCGGCTCCTTTTAATTAAAATAACATAAAAAAGCATGGTACTTCCTGTCTATTTTACCATACTTTTATTTTTTCATAATGACAACAGAAAAAAAAGAGGAATTTGTAATATTCTTTATGAAATTGTCGGTGTTTGTATTGATTCTGTTACAGAATTAACAGGATTTACTCTAACAAGTATGACATCTTCCCCAATTTTCATAATTTCCTCCCAAGGAATTACAATTTCTACATCTTTCCCAAAAATCCCTAACATACGTGACTGTTTGGAAATAACAATAGATTGAATCTGCCCTGTGTTCATATCAATTTCAATATCTCCAATATTCCCAAGCCTTTTTCCATCTGAAACATTTATTATCTCTTTCATTTGCAACTCCGAAATTCTTATCACTTTCATCCTCTCCCTTATATATGACGGATTGAAAAAACGCTATTTCTCAAATTAACAGGAAGCACCCTCTACTAACCACATATTATTTTCATTATATGAACACAGCTGCCCTACTATGAGCGCAAACAAACTATATGACATATAAAAAGGTCTCACCATAAATGGTGAAACCTTATCCTTGTATCGTCTTATTCATTTGTTTAATAGCTGATTTCTCTAAACGTGACACTTGCGCTTGAGAAATCCCAATTTCTTCTGCAACTTCCATTTGTGTCTTTCCTTGAAAGAAACGTTTTCGAATAATCATTTTCTCACGATCATTTAAACGCTTCATCCCTTCTTTCAGTGCTAATTCTTCAACCCACTGCTCGTCCTTTTGTTTTTCATCACTTAACTGATCCATAACAAAGATAGGATCTCCTCCATCGTTATAAATCGGTTCAAATAATGAAACTGGATCTTGAATCGCATCCAAAGCAAAAACAATTTCTTCATGAGTCACTTCAAGCACTTTTGCAATATCCATTGCTGTTGGTTCTTTTGAATTTTCTGCAATTAATTTTTCTCTTACTTGTAATGCTTTATACGCAATATCTCGTAATGAGCGAGATACGCGAATCGGATTGTTATCACGCAAATATCTGCGTATTTCCCCAATAATCATCGGCACAGCATACGTTGAAAATTTTACATTTTGGCCTAAATCAAAGTTATCAATGGATTTCATAAGTCCGATGCAACCAACTTGAAATAAATCGTCAACATATTCTCCTCTGTTATTAAATCTTTGGATGACGCTCAGTACAAGACGTAAGTTTCCATTCACTAATTTCTCTCTTGCGCTTATCTCTCCACTTTGCATTTCACGAAATAATTTACGCATTTCATCATTTTTTAGTACGGGAAGTTTAGCTGTATCAACACCGCAAATTTCTACTTTGTTTCTCGTCAAAGTGTTCCCTCCTATCGGGAGTTGCTGTACAGTGTAAAGTATTTCCTTTGAAGGGGATTTTATGCATGCGGTTTTCTCTTCATTTTTCATTTTCGTTGTCTCTCTTCATACAACGAAAGAGAATAAGACCAGCCTAGATAACGGCTGGTCTTATTCTTTACACCATTTTATTAAATTCTTTTCGTAATCTTTTTATGATTCTTTTTTCTAAACGCGAAATGTATGACTGTGAAATCCCAAGCATATCCGCCACATCTTTTTGCGTCTTTTCCTCTCCTCCAGCAAGCCCAAACCGAAGTTCCATAATTTGTTTTTCACGATCATTTAATTGATGCAATGCTTTCATTAGAAGATGACGATCTACAGTAGCTTCTAAATCTTTTGTAATAATATCATCGTCTGTACCTAATACATCTGATAACAAAAGTTCATTCCCATCCCAATCGATGTTAAGTGGTTCATCAAAAGAAACTTCTGAACGATTTTTATTATTCCGGCGCAAATGCATTAAAATTTCATTTTCTATACAACGTGAGGCATATGTTGCTAATTTTATTTTCTTTTCTGGATTAAATGTATTCACTGCTTTAATAAGGCCGATTGTTCCTATACTAATCAAATCTTCAATATTTATCCCGGTATTTTCAAACTTTCTTGCTATATATACAACTAGCCGTAAATTGCGTTCAATCAGCAACGATCTTGCCGCCTGATCTCCTTTTGGCAATTTATTCAAAAGAACTTCCTCTTCTTCTTTCGTTAACGGCGGTGGCAACGCTTCACTTCCACCAATGTAATAAATTTCGTCGGTCTTAATTCCTAATTTCAGCAATACTTTATACCAAAGGTATACTAAATAAAATTTTAATTTCATCATATTATCCCGCCTCCCATTATTAAGCAATTACCATTTTTTGCGAAATTAACATTTTCGGATGCACAATACATTGATACTCTCCATTGGTTGACAACTGTTGTGTATTTAATCCAATCAATACCTTGCTGACTACAATAGAACTACCTTCATGATAAATTTGCACACCGTCTGGCTTAATTGCCCATAAAAATTGATTCTCTACTCCTACTGCTCGAAAAGGAATTAAGCGTAATTTTGTCGCCCACCCAGAATCATTTTCTGGTATTTGAGGAATCTCTGTTTTGGAATAAATTTGTTCTGTTAACCAAGCTGGCAAGCAATGTTCTAATGATGAGATATGCATAATCATAACGGGTGTTTTTGTTAACGGGTCGTAAAGTTGGTTCCCACTATCAATTAAACCTGCGAGTTCTAGTTCCTCTTCAGCTAATTGAATTTTCAATTTCACAATTTGATCATAGTGTATTTTTGTAACCTCTACACTTTCAATACGCTTTTTAGAAAAATAATAGATTACTGGAAAACCAAAAACAACAAACAACCAGCTAATTGGGTCACCGTAAGAAATTGATTGAGATTGAACCAATCCATTTACCATTTCATTCGTTTGCAAAAAGAAATGAGTGCCAATTAACCCTCCACCAACCATAAAGGTTACAAAGTAAAAAGTAAAAACAGTTTGTGCATAATTTCTAAACGTTGTAAATCCAAATGCCGTATACACAATAAGTAACGAGTACAGTAGTTTCATAACCGGATGTGTCATCATAGAAGCAAAAGGAGTAAAGGCAAAAATAACAATGGTTGAACCTATAAATGCCCCTAATACAAGCCTCCATCTTTTGATCTTCTTTTTTAACACGGTGGCTGTTAATAAAAGTAAAAGAAAATCAATGCAGGCGTTTAACAACCAAACAACGTCGGCGTAAACAACCAAACAATTCACCTCTTTTTTTAAGTTGAGACTAGTATAATGCATATCCAATAGGAAAGTGTGTCAATTTGCGGAGGTGTTTTTTTGTTATTTTGTGCTTTCTAGACATAATCTGTCGGTAAAAAATAAAAGTATATGTTTCATAGAATACTATACTTTTTTTACTTACATATAAAGTGAAACTTTAATCAGCGTGGGGGGTGTTCATCTCCATCGATTATCAGCCCTCACCAATTGGGCTTTTGCGGGATAAATTAAAATATATAAAATAAAAAAAGACCTGCTTAGCAGATCTTTTCCCTGTATAAAACAAAAAAGGAGCATGAAAGCTCCTTTTCTTTTATCGTCTACGACGATTACGTAAAAATGCTGGAATATCGATATCATCTGAATCTGAATGACGCTCATGTACAACCGGCTCTTCACGCTTCATTTCACGTTTTACTTCACGTTGTTTTGAAGGTTGAGCTACTGGCTGTTGCTGTTGTTGCGTGTGATTCGCATTCGGACGGATAATTGGTTTTGGTGGCTGCGTCGCAGCACTATCATCAAAACCAGTTGCAATTACAGTTACAACGATATCATCTTTTAATCCTTCATTAATAACAGAACCGAAGATCATATTTACTTCTGGATCTGAAGCTGAAGCTACAATGTCTGCCGCTTCTTGTACTTCATATAAGCTTAAGTTAGCTCCACCCGTAATGTTCATGATAACACCTTGAGCTCCATCGATAGATGTTTCTAATAATGGACTAGAAATCGCTTTTTTCGCAGCTTCAGCAGCACGATTTTCTCCATTACCAGAACCAATACCCATTAAAGCAGAACCTCTATTAGACATAATTGTTTTTACGTCTGCGAAGTCTAAGTTAATTAAACCTGGTGTTGCAATTAAATCAGAAATACCTTGAACACCTTGGCGTAATACGTTATCTGCTTCACGGAATGCTTCTAACATCGGCGTATTTTTATCAACAATCTCTAATAAGCGATCGTTTGGAATTACAATAAGTGTATCTACATTTTCTTTAAATGCCGCAATACCAGATGCTGCTTGTGTTGCACGCTTACGTCCTTCAAATGTAAATGGACGTGTTACAACACCAACTGTTAATGCACCTAATTCTTTTGCAACTTGAGCAACAACTGGAGCTGCACCAGTTCCAGTTCCGCCGCCCATACCAGCAGTTACGAAGACCATATCTGCACCACGAAGTGCTTCTTGGATCTGTTCTTTACTTTCTTCTGCAGCTTTTTTCCCTACTTCAGGGTTTGCACCTGCACCAAGTCCACGTGTTAATTTTCCACCAATTTGCATTTTTGTTTCAGCTTTTGATAGATTTAATGCTTGTGCATCAGTATTCACAGCGATAAAGTCTACACCTTGTACACCGTGTTCAATCATACGGTTTACAGCATTGTTTCCGCCACCGCCGACACCGATAACTTTTATATTCGCTAATTGATCTTGAGTAGTATCAAACTCTAACATGTCGAAATCCCCCTAGAACCTCATTTTTCGTGTCCAATTTTAATCCCATAAATAACGGAATACACGTTTTACTTTTGACATCATACGGTCATCATTTTGATTATTATTGTTTTGATTACGAGTTTTTTGTTTCGCAGGTTGCTGTTGTACCGGCGTTGTTGCTGGTGCTGGTACTGGTTCAAAATGCTCTTGCTTTTCCTGCACATTTTTCCCACGTAATTTAGCTTTTTGATAAGAATGTTTAATTAATCCCACTCCACTTGTATATTGGGGCTCACGCACACCAATATAATCAGGAGTTGCTATACGAACATTTTCATGTAAAATATCATATGCAAGATCAAGAACACCTGGCATAGAAGCAATTCCACCAGTTAGCACATAACCAGAAGCTACTTGCTTTACTCCTAACTTACGCACTTCATCTTGAACAAACATTAAAATTTCCTCTACACGAGCCTCTATTATATCCGATAATTCCAACTGAGAATATTGTTCTGTTTGATCGCTTCCCATAATAGGAACCGTAAACATCTCTTCTTCAGATGCTGTATCATAAAAAGCATGTCCATATTTCAACTTAATTTGATCTGCATTTTCTGTTGAAGTTTTCAACCCAATCGCAATATCCTTCGTTATATGGTCTCCACCTAATGGTAATACGCTCGTCGCTTGTAACTCTCCATCTTTAAAAATAGATAAAGTTGTAGATCCTCCCCCCATATCAACAAGGGCTACTCCTCTATTTTTTTCATCTGAAGATATAGCAACTGTTGCAGCCGCTAAAGGTTGAAGACAAATATCAACAATTTCAAGACCTGCTTTTTCTACACAACGAAGTAGGTTATGTAGTAAAGTTCTCGAGCCTGTAATAAGTGTACCTTCCATTTCTAACCTTACACCGATCATCCCGCGTGGATCGTTAATCTCGTCAAGACCGTCTACAATGAACTGTCGAGGTACCACATCAATAAACTCACGTTCTGGAGCAATTGACACAACTTGTGCTGCATCTAGAACGCGTAAGACATCTTCATTCCCGATTTCACGATCTTCATTTGAAACAGCGACTACTCCGTGACAAGGAAGTAGTTGTACCTGGTTTGCATTGACACCTACTACAACTTGCTCAATGTGGATTCCCACCATGCGCTCAGCTTGTTCAATTGCTTTTTTAATTGATCGAACAGTCTCGTCTATATCAACTATCGATCCCTTCTTTAAACCATTTGATTTTACATTTCCAACACCAATAATGTTTAAGCTGTCATTAACCATTTCGCCAATGATGACTTTAACATTGGATGTACCGATGTCAAGACTAACATATATTTCATTGCTGTTCATTCTTTGGCACCTCCTTCTTTATTTATACCATACAACTCAATATATGGAACAACAATCGCAACTTTACTATTTATAAGAAAAATATTCAACGTCTTTATACGTTTCCCTTTTTTAACCCTATATTTTTCTTATTTTTATTTAACATTCATTTAAGAATATCGCAGTAAACTGTGAATAACTGCTTATCTTGAAATAATTCCATTTCAAGTGTAAAGATTACCGCCAAGTATAAGTCTACACTAAGATGTACTCATAGAAAAGTGAAACTTGTACCAATCCTAGTATGAATCTAAGAATTTTTACATCTTTTTCATCAAATGAACCATTCTTGTAAATTCAGATGCATTAAGCAGAACGTTCGTTTCGTTTTTTCTACAGTAACGTAGTGAAAACTATCACTCTATTCTTTTTTTTCTTCCGCTCCTAATTCTTTCGTATATGCCCCTACTTCTAAGTCAATTAATACCTTTTTACCCGGCTCAATTGTTTTTAGGATAAGTGGATAAGCTTCCATACGCTTTGCGAAATTTTGAATCGTAGTGCTCACTTCATACCCTTCATTCATATATAAAGTAAGATGGTCTTCATTCGCATTCGTCGGTGAATAACGAATTTCAGAAATAGATCTTAAAATTGTTGGTGTTAATTTTTCAAGCTCAGCAATTAACTCCTTCATCTTCTCCTCTTTAAAAGGTTCAAAAATTGGCGCTGCAACAGGAAGTTTTCCGTTCGGGAGTACATCAAGTGTTTTCCCGTTCTCTAATAGCGGTTGTAATTTCCCATCTTTGTTTATATAACCAATCGTTACATATTCTTCAATATGAACATCAATTTTATTTGGAAAACGTTTTTTTACATTTACTGCTTTAATTTCTTTTCGTTTCGTTAGGTTTTCTTCTGCTTTATGTGCTGTCACTCGGAAATAACTTGTATCATACGTCACACCTGATTCCTTCATCACTTGCTCATCTGTCATATAATGATTTCCAAACACACTTATCTTTTTAATATTGCTAAGCGGAGACCGAAAATAAATTAAAAAGAGCACTAATAAAAATAAAATTGATATGTATAAAATCAACCGATGATTAACATTTTTTTTGTTTTTTTTCTGCTGATTTTTTAACTTTGGTACACGATCCTGTAGTTTAATCACTTTACTATTTTTCATGTACGATCCCCCTACGTAACATAAAGAACGGCATGTTCCTCATGCCGTTCTTATCTTCTTATTATAACATAAATGATAATGAGCGGAACGAATAACCGTTATCTTCCAATGATTTCTACTTCTGTATGCATTTCTACGCTAAATTTATCCTTGATTGTTTGTTTTATTACTGCAATTAAAGATAAGACATCTTGCGCGCTGGCTCCCCCAGTATTAATAATAAAATTCCCATGCATTTCAGAAATTTGAGCTCCACCTATTTGATAACCACGAAGCCCCGCCTTTTCTATTAAATCTCCTGCAAAGTATGGAGTTGGATTCCGAAATACACTTCCTGCACAAGGATGATTCCATGGCTGTGTTTCACGGCGGTAATCTTTATTCTTTTGCATGACACTTACGATTCCCTCACGCTCTCCTATCTGTAATTGAAACTCAGCTTCCAAAACAATACCAGGACGTTTCGTTTGTAATACAGATGTACGATAGGAAAACTCCATTTCTCCATGCGTTAACCAGTCAATTGTTCCGTTTTCAAACAAAATCAGAGCTCTTGATAATATGTTTGATATATCCGATTTATGTGCTCCTGCATTCATATACACTGCACCACCAACACTTCCTGGAATACCACTTGCAAATTCCAGACCAGCTAACCCTTGACGACTAAGTAAAGTTGACAATTTAATAAGGGGATACCCACCACCAACTCTTACTCTATGTTTTTCGACTTCTAAATGGTCTAATCCTTCTCCTAAACGAATAACGACACCTTCTATACCTAGATCAGATACAAGAAGGTTCGAACCACGACCAATTACAGTCCACTTTGTTTTATATTTTTTTACTAACTGCAACGTTTTTTCAATACCGGCAACATGCTTTGGCACAATTAAAATATCAGCTGGTCCACCTATTTTCATAGTGGTATAACGCGCTAACGGTTCATTCACTAACACGCGACCAACATTTGCTTCTATAAGCTCATTTACTAATTGCTCCATAAACAATCTCCCCCATACTAAGTATCCTTATTACAGTAGTATGCAGGGCGTTCACCTAACGTTATTTTTTTACAAGCTTATTCATTACTTCATACAGCTTATTTGCTGCATCTGGAATACCTAATTGTGTAGCAGCTAGCTTCATATTTTGTAATGTTTGTGCATCTAATAAAATCTCATCAATATCACGAATAAGCGTTTCAGCTGTTAAATCTTTTTCAAGCAACATTTTTGCTGCTCCTTTATCGACAACAGAACGTGCATTTTTTTCCTGATGGTTATTTGTTACATACGGACTCGGAATTAACACACTTGGCTTTCCTAATGCCGTTAATTCTGCAAGTGTTGTTGCCCCCGCTCTTGAAACAACAAGATCTACCCCTGTAAGTACCTCTGGCATATTATGAATGAAAGGTTTAATAATAACATTATTCGGATTCCCTTTTTGCTTCACTGCTTCCATTACTTTGTCATAATGAACTTCACCTGTTACATACAATATTTCGTAACTTTTATTTCCAAACTGTTCAATTGCTTCTACGAAAGCATCGTTAATCGGTCTAGCCCCACGGCTTCCACCAAAAATAAGTACGGATTTTTTAGGAAGAGATAAACCTACTGAACGTTTCCCTTTCATTCCATTCTGATCCATTACTTCTGATGCTCGTGGATTTCCTGTCATGACAACTTTTGACTGCGGAAAATGTTCTGCAGCCGCTTCAAAACAAACCGCAACTTTATCAACATAGCGGCTTAAAAATTTATTCGTTACACCAGGTACACTATTTTGTTCATGTACAATAGTTGGAATACCTAATTTCGCCGCAGCATATACAACTGGTCCGCATACATATCCACCCGTTCCAATTACAATATCTGGATTAAAACGACGGATATATCGTTTACTATCTTGTACACCTTTTAGGAAACGCATCACCGTTTTCACGTTATCTAACGATATTTTACGCTTAAATCCACTTATAACAATAGATTGAAACGGTATACCTGCTTTTGGAACGATTGTGCTCTCTAATCCATTCTCCGTACCAATATATAAAAACCTTGCTTCCGGATTTAACTTTTTTATTTCTCTTATTAAAGCAAGAGCCGGATAAATATGACCTCCAGTGCCCCCACCACTTACTAATACTCGCACTACTAACTCCTCCGCTTCTCTGTTCTTATTTCAGTCGTATTTATTTCTATATACATAATGTTTCTTCGCACACATACGAAAAACCCTGTCTTATAAAACAGGGTTTAGTAGCGAGAATGGCGACTTATATTTAATAATACACCTACTGCCATTAACATTAATGTCAAACTTGATCCACCATAACTTAAAAACGGCAAAGTAATACCCGTAACAGGCATCAATCCTGTTACAACACCAACATTAATCATTACTTGAATCGCAATCATCGCCACAATACCTACTGCTAAAAACGTACCATATAAATCAGGCGCTCCTAAAGCTATACGAATCCCACGCCATAATAATAGACTAAATAATAATAACACAAATGAACCACCAATAAAACCTAATTCCTCAGATAAGATTGCAAATATAAAGTCTGTTTGTGGTTCAGGTAAATAAAGAAACTTTTGTCTACTTTGTCCAAGTCCGAGCCCGAATAATCCACCTGGTCCAATTGCGAGTAACGATTGAATAATTTGAAATCCACTTCCAAGCGGATCTGACCACGGATCTAAATATGATGTAATACGTTTCATTCGATACGGTGCTGATGCAATCAGCCCTACAAATCCTGCTACACCAAGCAAACCAAACATTGCAAAGTGAAAGACCCTTGCTCCCGAGATAAATATCATAATAATACATGTCCCAACCATTACCGTTCCTGTGCCAAGATCTGGCTGTAACATAATCATCCCAAAAGCAAGGAATACAAAACTAAGAGCTGGTAGTAAACCACGTTTAAAAGAGGTAATTAATTTTTGTCGTTCCGCTAAAAATTTTGCTAAGAAAATAATCATCGCAAACTTCATAAATTCTGACGGTTGAATGGAAAATGCCCCGATTCCAATCCAACTTCGCGCTCCTCCTCGAACAAGCCCTACCCCAGGAATAAGAACAAGAATAAGAAGAATGAAACAAACTAGCAAAATTACTTTTGAATACGTACGCCACACCCAATAATCAATTTTCATAATTAAAAACATAGCCACTACACCAATACTTGCAAATAGCAATTGCCTTTTTGCAAAAAAGAATGAGTCCCCCATTTTATAAGAGGCCCAAACCGCACTCGCACTATACACCATAACCATTCCGATTGTTAACAACGCAAGTGTAACGATGATGAGAATAAAATCAGGCGTTTTCTTCATTACCCATAAACACCACCTCTTTAGGCAGAAACTTTTGCCCTATGTAACAAAACATCAGTAGGTGTTAGCCTACTGATGTTTTGATTTACTTTATATAAGTTTATGCACAGCTTGTATAAAAATGTCTCCTCTTTCTTCAAATGTTTTAAATTGATCCCAGCTTGCACATGCTGGAGAAAGAAGAATTACATCGCCATCTGTAGAATGAGCATAAGCTTTCACTACCGCTTCATCTAAAGTATCGACACTTTCAATTGTATCTAATCCCGCTTTTTCTGCAGCTCTTACTAATTTTGGAGCTGTTTGTCCAAATGTCACAATTGCTTTTACATTTTTGAAATACGGAATTAAATCATCGAATTCATTTCCACGATCAAGCCCACCTGCTAATAACACAATCGGTTGTGTAAACGCAGATAAAGCTTTCTCAGTCGCTAACATATTCGTTGCTTTTGAGTCATTATAAACCTTACGATTGTTAATAGTTGTTACATATTCTAACCGATGTTTTACACCTGTAAAACGTTTTAACACCGCCGTAATCGCTTCATTAGAAACACCCAATAATTTTGCGATACTCATTGCTGCTAAAATATTTTCTAAATTATGCTGACCAGGTAAAACGATATCGTCTACTTCAACAACTTTTTCACCTTTAAAATAAAGAGCATTCTCTTTTATACACGCACCATCTTCAATTTCTTTCGTTGTCGAGAATAGTACCTTTTGACCTTTACTATAAGCAGATAGAGCCATCACATCTGCATCATCTGCATTTATTACACTATAATCATTTTCTGTTTGGTTTTTAAAAATATTTGCTTTTGCTAAACCATATTCTTTCTTCGTCCCGTGATAATCTAAGTGTGCCTCAAATAAATTTAAAAACGCAGCAATTTTAGGTTGGAACAATTCTACTCCCATCAGTTGGAACGATGAAAGTTCTGTAACTACAACTTCATTTTCTTTTGCATCCTGTGCTACTTCACACGCTACAGTTCCTATGTTTCCTGCAATTACAGGATGCTTTTGTCCTTCTTTTAGCATTTCAAATGCAAGCATTGTCGTCGTCGTTTTCCCGTTAGACCCCGTAATCCCAACAAATGGCGCTTCTGAAATACGATATGCTAATTCAACTTCCGTAACAATTGGAATTTGCTTTTCTTTCGCAGCAATTAATATTGGATTAGAATACGGGATTCCTGGATTCTTTACAACAAGAGAAATATTTCTCTCTAACAATTCTAAAGGATGACCACCGCATACAACGTCCATTCCTTTTGCTTGTAATTCTGCAGCAAGTACATTATCCGCTAAAGGCTTTCCGTCATTTACAATAACATTTGCCCCTAATTTTTGTAACAGCGTAGCTGCTGCATAACCACTTTTTGCAATGCCTAATACAAGAATATTTTTATTTTGAAATTCAGTTACAGTTTTCAATTACATCCACACCCCGATATAAATTCCTAACACAGCTAATAAAAATCCTACAGACCAAAACGTCACAACAACACGCCACTCTGACCAACCACATAATTCGTAATGATGGTGTAATGGACTCATTTTGAAGACACGTTTTCCTGTTGTTTTAAACGAAATGACCTGAATAATAACAGATAAAGTTTCCATTACGAATACGCCACCAATGATTACAAGTAGCAATTCTTGTTTTAATAAAATCGCTACAGCTGCAATGGCTCCACCTAAAGCTAAAGAACCTGTATCTCCCATAAACACTTTCGCTGGATTCGCATTGAATACTAAAAATCCAAGTACTGCTCCTACAACTGCCATACAGAATATCGCTACTCCAAATTGCTCTTGTGCTACTGCAATAATACTAAACGCTCCAAATGCAATAGCAGCTGTTCCTGATAATAAACCATCTAAACCGTCAGTTAAGTTAACTGCATTTGATCCACCAATAAGCATAAATAGTACAAGTACAAAATAAGCCCAACCTAATTCAAACTTAACATCTGTTCCCGGAATCATGATGTATGTGTGGAACGCTTGCCCTTTTCCAATTAAAAAGAACGCAATAGCAATAACAAGCTGACCTACTAATTTTTGTTTTGATGTTAAACCAAGATTTCTCTTCTTAACTACCTTTATGTAGTCATCTAAAAATCCAATCAATCCGTAACCAAACGTCACTAATAATAATAATGAAACCTCTGCACCTAAATGATTAAACTTAATCGCCATAATAAGTGAAGTTACCATCATAGATACATATATGACAATACCACCCATTGTCGGTGTCCCTGATTTTTTTTGATGTGACTTTGGTCCCTCATCACGAATACTCTGTCCGAACTTTAATTTCCTTAAAAATGGAATAAACAACGGCGAAAGGGCAACAGAAATTAAGAATGCTACCCCAGCCGTTACTAATAAACCTTGCTCAAGCACATGTAGTCCTCCTCTCATGTTGTTACTCTTCGTTGTTTAAACGCTCTGTAATTGCCTCTTTAGCGACTTCACGATCGTCAAAATGATGAACGTCTTTACCAATAATTTGATACGTTTCATGACCCTTACCAGCAATAATGATTATATCTTCAGCTTTCGCGTTAGCAATTGCATGGTTTATCGCTTCTTTTCTATCAATAATTACTTCATAATTATTCCCATTTGCACCCTGTACCATATCATCTAAAATAGCCCCTGGCTCTTCACTTCTTGGATTATCCGAAGTGTAAATTGCATGAGTTGCATATTTAGTTGCAACACTTGCCATGATTGGTCTCTTTGTTCGATCTCTATCTCCGCCACAACCGACGATACAATATACATCGCCTTTTGCAAACTGTTTTGCTGTTTTTAATACATTCTCTAAGCTATCTGGTGTATGTGCATAATCAACAATAACTGTATAATTTTGTCCACCATCAACCACTTCAAAGCGTCCTGGAACTCCAGCTAGTTGCTTTATTACATCAATAACCGTTTCTAAACTTACACCAGAAACAAGTCCTGCCGCTGTTGCCGCTAGTACGTTATATACATTAAATTTACCTATCAATTTCATCGTAACATTTACACTTTCATACGGTGTTACAAGCGTAAATGTAGTTCCACCACTCGTCATAACGATATCTTTAGCCATAATATCACTTTCTGTATCAATTCCATACGTTACAACAGTTGCTGCAGTACTTCTCATATATTCCGCTGTTACAGCATCATCGTTATTCAGTACCGCGTATTTTTCACGATTATGATTATAACTATTGCCAAGTTGTGCAAATAGCAACCCTTTTGCATGTTTATATTCTTCCATCGTTTTATGATAGTCTAAATGGTCTTGTGTTAAATTTGTAAACACTGCTACATCGTAATCACATCCGTGTACACGACCAAGATCTAAAGCATGTGACGAAACTTCCATTACTGTACTATCTACACCGTGCTCAACCATTTTTGAAAATGTCTGTTGAAGTGTTAGTGCATCTGGTGTTGTATTTTTCACCTCAAATGTTTCATCACCGATTTTCATATTAATCGTTCCAATTAGCCCCGTTTTATGACCATGTGCGCGCATAATCTCATCCATAATATGCGATGTTGTTGTCTTTCCATTTGTACCTGTAATTCCGATTAAATGTAACTTGTGTGTTGGTTGACCATAAAAATAATCAGCTAAAACCGCTAACGAACGAAAAGTATTTTTCACAAGTACAACTGGAACGTCAACATCAATTGGTCTTTCCGCAACAATAGCAGCCGCTCCTTGTGCCGCTGCTTGCTTAGCAAAATCATGGCTATCAACCGTATATCCTTTCATACATACAAATAAGCTTCCCTCTTTCACTTTACGTGAATCAGCTTCTATAGATGTGATTTCTGGATTTTCTTTTGGAACAACTGGAAAATCATGCAAACATGATAAAAGTGTATGCAACTTCATTTCACTAAACCCTCTCTACATTGTGTATTTATCTCTTTTTTAATAAGCAACACGTTACCTCCTAAATATGTAAAATAGGAGGTAAGTGCTACGGTGTCTAATAAATAGACTTATTTATAATTAGGGCTCTTACAGCCTCAAATTAAGTAACTCTTCTATAAAGAACTCACTTCCACCAATTGTACCATAAAACGTACTAGGTTACCTTTAATTCCCGAAGTAAATTCTAATTTTTGAGCCTTCTTTCACTTTAGCTCCTGCTTCTGGGGATTGTTTAATTACTTTCTCCCCGTCTCCACTTATATCAAGCTTCAAATCGACGAGTTGTGTCTGTAAGTCTTTCTTTTTCATACCAATTAAATTCGGAACTTCCACAGTTGGTGTATCGCCCCATTTATATTCTCTCTCAACTTGTTCTTTTCTCGGTTTCACTCCCATAACAGGAAGTGCATCCCGAAGAATATTCCCAACAATTGGAGCTGCTACTACTCCACCAAATTGCGTTACACCTTTCGGATTATCAACAGCAACATAGACAACAATCTCCGGATCATCCGCTGGAGCAAAACCGATAAAAGATACTATATAATTATTCTCTAAATATTTACCATCTTTCACCTTTTGAGCCGTACCTGTTTTTCCACCTACACGATACCCATCAATGAAAGCACCTTTACCAGATCCCTTTGCTACAACATTCTCTAATGCATACCGAACTTTTTCTGAAGTTTCCTTGGAAATAACTTTTCTTTTTTTCACAGGTGTCTTTTTACTTACAACTTGATTATTTTTCGGATCAATAAATTCCTTAGCTATATACGGTTGATACAATGTCCCACCATTTACAGCCGCTGCTACTGCTGCTACTTGTTGAATTGGTGTTACAGAAACTCCTTGACCAAATGAAGTAGTTGCTTGCTCGACTGGACCAACTTTATCTAAATTAAATAAAATCCCACTACCTTCACCTTGCAAATCAATTCCGGTTTTCTGTCCAAAGCCGAAATTACGAATGTATTTAAACAATCGGTCTTTACCAAGACGATCACCAAGTTCAATAAATCCTGGGTTACATGAGTTTTGAACTACTTCTAAAAACGTTTGGCTACCATGGCCTCCTGCTTTCCAGCATTTCAATCTCGCTCCACCCACTTCAGCTGCTCCATCATCATAAAACGTATCTTTCTCTAAGTCTACTAAATTTTCATTTAAAGCTGCCGCTAACGTAATGATCTTAAATGTTGAACCAGGCTCATACGTACTCCATACTGGTAAATTTCTATTATACACTTCTGGAGATACACTTTGAAAATCTGCTGGATCAAAACTCGGCCGACTCGACATACCTAAAATTTCACCATTTTTCGGATTCATTGCAATCGCAATCATACCATCTGGATTATATGTCGACTCTGCAATATTCATTTCTCTTTCCATAATTCTATTAATACGCGCATCAATTGTTAAGCCTAAATTCAAACCAGCTTCTGGTTTTTTGAAATCATCGCCAACATTAGGCATCCTTTGTCCTTTTGCATCTGCAAAAAAACGCACATGACCTTCATCACCATTTAGCTCTTTATCATAATATTTTTCAAGCCCCATAAGACCTTGGTTATCACTACCTGCAAACCCTAATACGTGTGATAAAAAGTTACCAAATGGATAGTACCGGATAGAGTCCTCTGCGATATAAACACCTTTCAAACTTAATCCTCGTACCTCTTTCGCTTTATCATGTGATATTTTTCTTCCGCCTTTATCTAACCTTACAATCGATTCTTTTTTTGTAATCCTCTTATAAATCTCATCTTTTTCCACACCTAATACTGCAGCTAACTTCTCTGCAGTCTCTGCTGGTTTTTCAATTTGCCTCGGTACAACAAAGACAGTTGGGGCACTTTTATTCGTAGCAAGTTCCACACCATTTCGGTCTAAAATCTTCCCACGTTCAGGTTCAAAAGTAATATTACGACTCCACGAATCCTTCGCACGATCCGTTAACATATTCCCAAGAAAAAATTGTACATATCCAAGACGAATATCGATGATAGTGAAAATAAGTATACCTGATATGAGTATAAAAATAAGTCGTTTTCTAACTGTTACATTTGATACACGCATATTGGAACAAGCCTCCCTTACGCCTAGCTTGTTCCAATATATGCTTGTACTTATTTAATTAGAACTTCTTCTCTTTTACCATTACTGTTTTTCTGCTTCTTGTTGTGGTTCAAGTGGCGGTACAAGTGTTACACCTAACTCTGTGCCAGGTTGCAACAATGTTCCTTCTGCCACACTTTGTTCAGTTACGTATCCGGTACCAGTAGGTTTTAGGTTAAGCTTTAATGTTTTCGCTAAATTCATAACATCACGCAGTGCCCAACCTTGTATATTTGGCATTGTAGGTTTATCTCCTACTAAGAAGACTCGGTCACCCTTCAATGTTTGCTCAGTCGCTTTCGGCACTTGTTGCTGTACTTTCCCTTCACCTAATACAATTGGACGAAGTTTTGCTTTATCAATTGCTTTTTTCGCTTCTTCCATCGTTTTTCCGGTTACTTCTGGAACAGCAGTTTGCTGCTCTTTCACATATTTCTTCGGATCTTTCACTTCATTCGGCTTAATCTTTAAATACTCTAAACTATTTTTGGTTACATATTTAAAAATATCAGCTAAAGGCTGTGCACCATTCTCATCATCTTTCAATTTCGGCTGTTTAACAGCTACATACACAACAAGTTGCGGATCGTCCATAGGTGCCATCCCTAAGAATGAGAATATATAATTCTCTCTTCCCGTCATATATCCACCTTTTCCATCCGGAATTTGCGCTGTTCCTGTTTTACCACCAACTGAATATCCATCGACTTTATAAGCAGTTCCTGTTCCTTTCGGAGATGTAACAACGCGTTCTAATAACTGTCTTACTTGCGCTGCTGTTTCTTTTGTAACAGGTTTTCCCACTTCCTCTGGCTTATGTTCTAATTTTACTTCCCCTGTTATTGGATCTACAATTTTATCAATTGTATAGGGCTTCATCATTTTCCCATCATTTGCAATAGCAGTTGCAGCTTGCACAAGCTGAATTGGTGTTACAGTAGAACCTTGTCCAAAAGCTGTTGTTACTTGCTGTATTTGCTGATCGAATACAATGGTATTTGAACCTTCACCAGGTAAATCAATATTCGTTTTTTCATCTAATCCAAAGCTATGAATATATTTTCGGAAACGTTCTGGACCAAGTTTTTGATCCCCTAAAATTGCAAACGCTACGTTGGAAGAACGCTCTACCCCTTCATCAAACGTGATAGATCCCCATCCAGCACCACCGTTATGGTCTTTTATTTTCCGGTTTCCGACTTGATATGTACCAGACTGATAATAATCTTGTCCCTTGTACACACCTTCATTAATGGCTGCTGCTAGTGTGAAAATTTTCATTGTTGATCCAGGTTCAAATGCATTTGCAATTGCGTCATTATAAAAGTACTTATTATTCTCTTGGTTCGGATCATAACTAGGCTTACTAGACATCCCTAGTATTTTCCCTGTTTTTGGATCCGCAACAATCCCTATTAAACTTTCTGGTTCATAATGTTTACTCGCTTCTTTCATTGCGTCTTCTAAATAACTTTGAATACGCTGGTCAAGCGTTAAATATACATTATCTCCATTTTTAGGTGCCTCTACATTCACTTTCCCGCCGTCAAGAGACACACCTTTACGATCGCCTGTATAAGCTACTTTTCCGTTAGAAGCTCCTAAATACTTATCCAAACTCTTTTCTAAACCAAATTGCCCTATAGCAATCCCCTTATCATCAGGTCTTGCATGACCTACGACATAAGATGCGAAATCACCGTTTGGATACACTCTTGCATTTTCAGTAATAAAGGATATGCCGGGCAATTTTAATGCTTCTATTTGTTCCTTCTGTTCTTTCGTCAAGCCCTTGCCTAATTTCCCAAATTCCACTTGACTTCTACCTTCTTTATTTAACGTATCTAAAATCTTCTCTTCATCTTTTCCAAGTACTCCCGCAATTTTCTTTGCAGTATCCTCTTTATCCTTAACCGGATTCGCACCTTTTAATTCCGCTACAAGTTTATAAGAGTTTGCATCTTGCGCTAATACATGACCGTTTTGATCATAAATCGTCCCGCGATTCGCTTCTAGAACTCCTGTTTTACTATGCTTTTGCTTAGCAAGTTCATCCAAATCATGATTATGAACAGATCCTGTTGCTTGTATGTAAAAAAATCGGGCTAACAATAGCAAAAAGAGCAGGAGGAATAAAATCATAAAGTACCCTGCTCCCTTATTGGTATGAAATTTAGTCATAGTTCTCTTCATTTTCCCTTCACACCTATTGCCTTATTTGAGGCCCTTCACATTATTCGCATTAATTTCTAGGCCATGTTTTTTTGCAACTTCAGCGATTCGTTCATAGCGACTTAACTTCTCTACTTCAGCCTGTAACTCTTGATTTTCTTTTTGCTGCTGTACAATATTTTGTTCTATCGTCGCAGCTTCTACATTAACTTGGTAAAGGCCTGCTTTATTTCCAATAAACGCTACACAGGCATACAATAAAAAGCCAATAAATGCTACATACAACAGTTTTTCGATTCTTGTAATCTTCGCTTTAGCTTTTGGCTGAACCATCTGCTGTGGGGGTGTTTGAATCTGTATCTCCTCTTGCGCTTGTTGTTTGTACTTTACAGCTAAGTTACTCATACCTCTCTCCCCTTTTTATCGTTTTTCAGCGATTCTCAATTTCGCAGAACGCGCTCGATTATTTTCTTCTAACTCTATATCAGAAGGTAAAATCGGTTTTCTTGTAATAAGCTTTAATTTGGGCTTAAATTCATCAGGAATAATTGGTAATCCTGGTGGTAATTGTGGCGTTGTACTATTTCGCTTAAACGTCGTTTTACAAATACGGTCTTCTAAAGAATGGAATGTTATAACACTAACCCTTCCACCTGGCTTGACCATCTCAATTGCAGATTCCAACGCTTCTTCAAATACTTTCAACTCATCATTTACAGCAATACGGATTGCTTGGAACACTCGCTTCGCAGGATGCCCCCCTGTTCTACGAGCAGGAGCTGGAATACCCTCTTTAATTAGTTCTACTAATTCTCCTGTCGTTTCAATAGCTTTATTCTCACGATACGCTTCAATTTTTCTTGCTATTTGTTTTGAAAATTTCTCTTCACCATACTGGAAGAAAATTCTTACAAGCTGTTCATATGACCAGCTATTTACAACATCATATGCTGTTAATGGGGCATCTTGATCCATCCGCATATCTAACGGTGCATCATGATGATAACTAAAGCCACGCTCTGGTGTATCTAATTGTGGGGATGAGACACCTAGATCAAATAAAATACCATCTACTTCTGTTATACCTAATTCCTGTAATTTTTCAGATAAATAACGGAAATTACTCTTTACTGTTATGAACTGCTCACCGTATGAAGAGAATTTTTCTTTCGCATTTTGAATTGCTATCTCATCTTGATCAAATGCGATTAATTTTCCGCCGTCAGTTAATTGGGATAATAAATAAGAACTATGTCCTCCTCCCCCCAGTGTACAATCTACATATGTACCACCTGGCTTTATATCTAAGCCGTCTACTGTTTCCTTCAAAAGCACTGTTACGTGTTTAAACATTGTTGCACCTACTCTTTTTCCAATTAATTATGTTGAATGCATCTCCTCCCCTAAACGCATATTTCACGATTAGAGAACGAAATACTATGAAAGAACGACTCATTTAACTTGCCTACAAAGGCAGCATACTATACAAATCGCTATTTTCTTTTATTATATACTAAATTTTATCATCTTTTGCGGGAATTTAAATAAAAAACTGTCGAAAAAGATAATAATACGTTTACATTTTGTGCTATTTTGTCATATATTTAAGTATCCTGCATAATTACGTCATTCAGCGTTTTTTCAGATTGATAATTCAGAAAAATTTCACTTCACAGTAAATTCAACAGAATAAAAATAAAATCCTGCTCCTAAGAGCAAGATTCTATAGTTTTATAACATGATGTTTTCCGTCCCAAGAAAACGGGTTTTCCATTACACGATCAACGAAATCCAAACCGAACTGATTTAAATAGTAACATATATTCCACACACGCTCTTGCGGCGCTCCTAATGGACGAAGCGCAAATTGTATGCGACGGAACTTATTTAGCTGCACTTCATATTTTTTCTCAACATTTTTTTTCAACATTCTTTCCAACAGTTCAATTTGTTCATTAATTTTGAATTCATTTTTCCCTGCAAACGCACTTAATCCAGGATCTATTTTCTTTACAAACTGTTGTAATGACGTATGAATATCAATTATTTCTTTTTTCGCCTCTACAAATCGATCATCTATCGGTTCCTCTATTTGATTAGATAACCAGTTTTCACGCAAATTATCTACGTTATTAAAAAACGGATCACTAACTTGCAATTGTAAATCGTATAAATCTGTCGCTACATCCCTCTCTATATAAGTGATCGTAATACGCGGAACGACAGGCGGCATTTGGAAACCGATCGTATGGAAAACTTGTTGCAATTCACTCCAGTAAGCTAATTCCCCTGGTCCTCCAATAAACGCGAGCGTAGGAAATACATACTCTTGCATAAGAGGGCGCGTTACAACATTATTACTAAAGCGTTCCGGACTTCTTTCCATCTCTTCCATCAATTCCTCATATGAAAAGGAGTACGCCCCATCCTTTCCAACAAACTTCCCTTGATCGTCTTCAAGTAATATTCGCTCATTATCAATTTCCATGAATATATGTACTGCATTAGACTTTGTTTCAATAATCGGTTTATATCCTAATTCTTTAATTACTTCCTGTTGATTATGAAGCCCCTCTTGCACTTCTTTATATTTACCTATAAGTTGCTTGAAAAACGGCACTTCTAATCTTCTTAATTCAGGGTGATGCGAATCGACAAGAATTAAACCAGAATTAACGAACATTTTCATAATAAGATGGCCAAAGAAATCTACATACGTATTCGATTTCCCCAAAGAATCATCAATAAATTGCAGTACATCCTTTGTAAAATTCGTTTCAGGGTATGTTTTAAAAATTTCTTCAATCCACTTTCTACAGTCTTCCAAAGAAAGCTCGGACTCTGAAGCACTCGCCTTTTTCGGATTACGATCATGAAAAATAGTCTTTTTTATTTTTTTATTCTTCGTTACAAAAGTATGATTAATTTCATCCATATCATGGTCTTCACCAGCAATCCAGAAAACAGGAACAACTTTAACACCTAAACTTTCTTCCTTTTCCCTCGCAAGCTGTAAAACTGAAATGATTTTATGAATTGTATAAAGTGGTCCAGTTAATAACCCAGCTTGTTGTCCAGCTATAACAACATATGTATTTTCATCTCCAAGCGCTTTTACATTTTGAATCGTAGCTTCTCCCGCTTGTAATTTTGTATTATATTCTAATAAATGCGCTACTAAATCTTGGCGGAAAAACTCCCTCTCACGCAAATCATGTACACGCTGTTTAAAAGCATCTTCTGTTAACATATAGTCAAAACACGACTGTATCTCTTTTTTACCGTTCATATAGTCCGCTACAACACCTTGTTGCGGAACAGAGATTTCTTTTATCTCCATATAATTCTTCCTTTCGTATCCTGTTCTCTCACCAATCCACATTGTAGTCAATGTTTCACGTAAAAGCAAAGAATTACACTTATACTTTTACTTCTAATCCTTTTATTGCATCGAACAAAAATTGAAGTGTCGGAACGGATCGTTGCTGTTTCTTAGCTTCTTCTAATACATATCCAACAATCGCACCAATTTCCGTTTGTCTATTCGCTCTTACATCTGCCAGCATAGATGATGTATTATGCGACGTTCTTTCACATACGTGGCGTACCATTTTCCATACCATTTCTTTTTCTTCTTTAACAAGAAAAGCGACTTCCTGAAATACTTGCTCCATCAATCGATAAAAAAACGGGTTCGTAATCAACTCTCCGTTCTGGACTTGTAATAATGCTGTCAATGGATTGATACATACATTAACTACTAATTTTTTGTGCATGACATCCTTCCAATCATCTTCTATTTGAATCGGAAAATGAGGAAAAGGAAAGCAATTAAATATTTTTTCAAAATGTATAGACCGGCCGTGCACGATTCCAAACTTCGTCACACCTATCCCCGTATGATAGACGGTATGTCTTTCTTCTTTTTTTGCACCATGCTCTACAATCCCCACTGCAATATTTTCATTCCCTATTTTCTGCATAGCATGAAGGTGCGACATTCCGTTTTGCAAAAAGATTAATGAGGATTCCCCTCGCACAAAAGGTAGTATGTCAGTTATATGATATTGCTTAACAGCAATAAATATATAGTCTAGCTTCTGGTCTCGCATATTTTCTATTGGCAAAACAGACGGGAATACCGTTTCACGTTTTCCCTCCCTCATACAAGTTACACCCGTTACATTCAATTCCTCAGCCTGTTTAGCTGTCCTTGTAAACAACGTAACATCTTGCTTACTTTTTTGTAAATAAAATGCATACAATAGACCGATTGCTCCTGGTCCCACAACTCCGATTTTCATTTTCACACAAGGAACTCATATGAACAAGAAACATAAGTCCCTTTTCCCTCCCCTTTTTATCCCGCAAACGCCAGATTGGTGCGGAATAATAATTAATTAAAGGTGAACCAATCCCACCGATTAAAGTTTCACTTTATCTTCCTCAATTACATTAACACAGTCGACAATTTCATTACCAAATGCAGCCCCTTCTTTCAATATGTATATACTACCTATCAATGTGCTTCTACTCTTAGTTTAGCAAATCCTCAAAAAAATAATAAAAGAAATATACTATCTTCTTCATAAATATAAAAAAATGAGTTATAATATTATTATAAATATTTTTACTTTTCTGCATTCAACGAGACAAGAAAAGGATGTGATGTTATGGGATTCCCAAAAGTTGAGCGCTTGCTCATCAATTATAAAACATTAGACGAATTTAAAAAATTTAAAGGTTGCGGAGCTCAAGAACTATCCATGTTAGAAGAATTACAAGCAAACATTATTGAAAACGATAGTGAATCTCCATTTTACGGTATTTATTATGGCGGATCACTAATTGCACGTATGAGTCTATACATGAAAAGGAACGGCGGAGAACCATTCGAAATTACAGGTACTTACCTAGAACTCTATAAACTTGAAGTGTTACCAACATTCCAAAAACAAGGATTCGGAGAAATGCTTGTAAATTATGCGAAGGGGCTGCAGTTCCCAATTAAAACGATCGCACGTATCCATTCAGCTGGTTTTTGGGATAAATTAAATTTCCATCCTGTATCAGTACCTGATGGTGATTTTTATGTTTGGAACCCAGAAACAAATTTGAATACGGTTACAAACGAAGAGTCTGCATAAGAAATAAAAAAAACAGCTACATAGCAGCTGTTTTTTTATTTCTTTAACTTCTCCAATTTCCCATTCGAACGAGCGCTATTTCTTTCTGCTACCATTACACTTCTTTTTTGATCGATATAATCAAGCAATGTTCTATATTCTTCCTCATATACTGATAACCGCTCCAAAAGACTCTCTCTCTCTGTTTGTAACGATTCAATTTGCTGTTGCAACACCATTAAAGAATTTTCATCTTTATAATTTTGTAAGAAATCAATAACATCATTCAATGTAATTGACGTAGGCTCTAATACCTTTGTCTCTTTCACTTCATAATTTTCTACTTTACGTAGTTGCTTCGCTTCTTCAATACGTTCTTTGTATTGCTTTCTAACGTAAGAATTCCATCTAAAGCCACATGCTGCTGGTGTACGAGATAAATGTCTTCCCACTTCTTTAAAGGCAGATAATTGCGTTCCACCTTCTCGAATATGCCGGAGTACTACTTCTGCCAGAAGCAAATCTTCATCATCAGTCCAAGCATCTTGTCTTGTTGTCGCCATCTCTCTAGTCCTCCCTATGCATTTTTTATTAAGCATATGCAGTTACTAGAAAAGATAGAATACAACAAATAAAGAATAAGACAAAAAAAATAAACGCAGAAGATATCTTCTACGTTTATTTTCCCGCAATTACTTGCTGATTACTTCTTTACCTTTGTAAGTACCGCATGCTTTACATACACGGTGAGCTAATTTCGCTTCACCACAGCTTGGGCACTCTACCATACCAGGTACTGATAATTTGAAATGCGTACGACGCTTTCTTTTTACTGTTTTAGAAGTTCTTCTAAAAGGTACAGCCATTCTTCCCACCTCCTTAAAAGAAATAGTTATTTTCATATGAAGGCCTGAACCAGTCTTCCGATTATTTGTCAAAAAACTTTGCAAGTCCTGCTAATCTTGGATCAACAGTCTTTTCTTTGTTTTCTTCCGAAATCACTTGCCAGTCTTGACCTTGCATCGGTGCTCCACCAGAAACATCATCACTGAAAATTTGCATTGGAATCTCCAAAAGTATATTTTCCTTGATTACGGGCAGTAAGTCAAGTACTTCTCCTTCTAAACAATGAATTTCAGCTTCAGTTTCAAATTCTTCTTGTGAAGTTTGGAACACCTCAGTTGTTTTAATGTCAAATGGTAATGTCACATCTACTAAAGAGCGAGAACATGGTAAAACCATGCTTCCAGTTATATGTAGATGGAACGTAAACTTACCGGAGCCAAAATCAACTCTTCCTGTTACATGAACAGGATTAATTTCACGAATATCTTTCTCGACCTCTTTTAGCTCACTTACATCTACCATCTCATCCAATGTCAATCCTTTATTTCTCAATTTATTCAATTGATGGATGGACCATTTCATATCATATCACCTCAAGGCAACAAACAAAATTATAGCTAGCCATTTTATATTTGTCAATGTTTTTTCTTTACACTATAATGAAGTCATCATAGTAAATATTATATAGAGTATCACGTTTTTCAAAAAGATGCTACATCGAAAGGAGAGATTACCATAAAAGCCAGTGGTATTGTTGTTGAATATAACCCTTTTCATAACGGTCATGATTATCATGTGCAACAAACAAAAAAGTTAACACACTCTGATATTACAATCGCTGTTATGAGTGGCCCTTTTTTACAGCGTGGTGAGCCGGCACTCATATCCAAATGGTATCGCACCAAAATGGCCTTATCATGCGGTGTAGACCTCGTTGTAGAGCTTCCATATGCCTTTTCAACACAAAAGGCTGAAACCTTTGCAAATGGCGCTATTTCTATTTTAAACGCCTTACACGTTTCTGAAATTTGTTTCGGTAGTGAAGATGGACAAATCGAAAATTTTTATAACACCATCTCTGTGCAAAAAAATGAAGAAGAGACTTTTAATCGTCTTGTAAAGCAATTTATGAACGCAGGTAATAGTTACGCAAAAGCTACATCTGAAGCTTTCCTACACATTTTACCTTCTGAAAAAAACATAGACATGTCACAACCAAATAATATTTTAGGTTTCCAATACATGAAAGCAATCCTCTCACAAAATAGTTCTATACAAGCACAAACGATAAAAAGATTCGCATCTCATTATCATGATGAAACATTTAACGACCAACATATTGCAAGCGCAACAAGTATTCGCAAACAACTTTTTAGCGAAAATAGTTCCTTTGCAGCAATTGAGCCTTTTATCCCAGAAGCGACTGCTTCTCTTTTAGCAAGTTACAAGCAAAACTACGGGATATTGCATAATTGGGAACAATACTTTTCATTTTTCAAATACAAACTCATGACGATGTCTCCAGAGAACTTACGACATATATATGAAATAGAAGAAGGTTTAGAGCATCGTATTTTATCAAAAATCCAAACCAGTTTCTCCTTCCATTCATTCATGGAAGCATTAAAAACGAAGCGTTATACGTGGACTAGATTACAAAGAGCTTGTACACATATTTTAACAAATACAACAAAAGAAGAAATACATAGCGCAAATATAGAGCAGCATGCACCGTATATTCGTCTACTAGGCATGTCACAAAAAGGACAAACTTACCTTTCAAAAAACAAGAAAAAAATAGAGCTTCCCATCCTTACCCATACAAAAACATTTGACCATCCTACTTTACATATAGAGCGAAAAGCCAATTCTGTATATTTCTCCATCATGCAAGAACCATTACGAACACAACTACTAAAACAAGATGCAACACATCATCCAATTCGTTATGATGAAACAACTGCAAAATTCCTATAAAAAACCTCTCTTTTTCAGAGAGGTTTATTTTTTCTCGCCCATTTTCTCCAAATACATTAATGCATCTTCCAGTGTATCAACTGGCACAACTTTCATTTTTGTTTTAATATCTTTCGCAGCCTCAAGCGCATCTTTATAATTCGATTTCTCCGCACCTTTTTCATTTGGTGCAAAGAACACTTCGGCACCAGCATCACTTGCAGCGACCACTTTTTGCTGAATACCACCAATCGGGCCAATTTCTCCCTTTTCATTAATCGTACCTGTTCCAGCTATTTCATGCCCTTTTGTTAAATCCTCTTCCACAAGTTGATTATATATTTCTAGTGTAAACATTAGGCCTGCCGATGGTCCGCCTATTTCATGAGAATCAATTTTCACTTTCGGATCTACCACTAAGTCTCTTTCCGTAACGATAGAAACACCTATACCTACACGCCCATTTCCATTCGGAATGGTCTTTACATTTAAATTTTCTTTTAACTGTTTTCCATTCCTCTTGTACTCAATATTTACTGTATCTCCTTCTTTTTTCCCTGTCATATATTCAATAAATTGCTCCGTTTTTTCGAATGATTTTCCGTCTACACCTATGATAACATCCCCAAGTTTAAGCTTTCCTTCTGACGGCATCCCTTTCGCTACACCGGCAACCAATACTCCTTTATTTTCAAAAGAAACAGTACGATTTGCACGTTTATAAGCATTATAGATTGCTGCATTTTGCGAATCTTTCATTGCATAATTTTGGCGAAATTGATATTCTTCATCACTCTCACCTCTTTGCAATATTTCTTCCGCTTTCGAAATATGTGTATACTTATTAAACTGCGCTGCTATTAAATTCACCACGTTTGCCGGCCCCATTGAAACCGTAACAAGCATAAAATCACCAGATTCTTTTGTCCCCCCCTCAACTTGAACGTAAGGCTCTAATTTGGCAGCCATTCCTGGTTTTGTTACATAATACGGTAAACGTACGTAAACAAGTAACATCGCCAATATAACCCCTATTAAAATTGCATATATAAACCGAAAACGCTTAAACATTATATTTCTCCTTCCACTGCTCAATTAATAAATAAATATTTGCAACATGTTTTTCCGCTTCTATCTCACCAACTCGAATAATGTCTTCAATGTTTGTAAAAGCACGTGAACTAAATTGTTCTACAGCTGGTCGCATCATTAAATCCGATGCAATTTGTCTATTCATCACAAGCTCATGTTGCATAATTTCAATACTCTGCATAATTACATCATAAATAGACGTAACCTCTCCATTTACTTTAATTGGGGATACATCAACAGCAATGACAATATCAGCACCTAACTCTTTCACAACCGATACTGGAATACGATCAATCACTCCGCCATCCACCAATAATCTTCCATCTATTTTCTCTGGTACAAACACTCCAGGTACAGATATGCTAGCTCTTACCGCCTCTGCAACAGGACCACTTGTAAAAACTACTTTTTCCCCCTTCAAGATGTCAGTAGCCACAACAGCCGTCGGGATATCTAACTCTTCTAAATTTTTATTATATGTAAACATTTTAATCATATCTTTGACACGTTTTCCAGCAATAAATCCCATTTTCGGAACCGTAAAATCTAAATAATATTTCCTCTTAAATACATTTGCCAGTTTATACAGTCTTTCAACGTTAGAGCTAGCTGCATAAAATGTACCTACTAACGCCCCCATACTACTTCCTGCAATCATATGAATCGGTATACCATTTTCCCTTAAAACTTTTATAACACCAATATGAGCAAACCCTTTTGCGCCCCCAGATCCAAGAGCTAAACCAATTTTCGGTTCTTTCATTTTTCTCACCCTTTAATTTTTTTCATTCCTTTTTCATACTTATGGTCTAAATTCACCACGTATCCACGTATACTGAAATGAACGTTTTTGGGACAAAGGGGGATTTACTTACATGTATGAAAAATGGAAAACGGCTTTCCTTACCATATCAACATTGTTTTTAACCTTTTCTCTTGTACTCCACCCCCAAGCTGCTTTGCAAGCTTCCATTCGAGGGTTAAATATATGGTGGGAAGTTGTATTCCCTTCACTTTTACCGTTTTTCATCATTGCGGAACTTCTAATTAGTATTGGTGTTGTAAAATTTATAGGCGTTATATTAGAACCACTCATGCGACCACTTTTTCGCGTCCCAGGGATAGGCGGATTTGTTTGGGCAATGGGAATGGCTTCAGGATTCCCTGCTGGCGCCAAATTAAGCGCTAGACTGCGTAAAAGTAATCAGCTAACACAAATCGAAGCAGAGCGCCTCGTATCTTTTACAAACTCATCTAATCCACTTTTTATTTTCGGAGCTGTTTCTATCGGTTTTTTCAATAATCCGAAATTAGGAATCGTATTAGCTGCTGCACATTATTTAAGTAACTTTGCCGTCGGGTTACTGATGCGTTTTTACGGCAATAACAACATTTCCATGAATGATAAACATACTACTAAAAAACGTCCTTTTCAAAACCCTTTTTCAATCCTACACGAGACACGCATGCAAGAAAAAAGACCAATAGGAAAATTACTTGGGGACGCTATCGTTTCTTCTATTCAAACGTTACTTATGATTGGTGGATTTATTATTTTATTCTCTGTTTTAAATAAAATGATTACTGTATTTCATATTACAGCAGCCCTTTCTTTTATTATGCAACATATTTTATCATTCTTCCAATTAACTACCGAATTTAGTATTCCGATATTATCAGGCATTTTTGAAATGACACTCGGAAGCCAAATGATTAGTCAAATAAATGAAACACCCCTCCTGCAGCAAGCTATGGTAACAAGCTTTATTTTAGCATTTAGCGGCCTTTCTATTCAGGCACAAGTTGCTAGCATATTAGCTGAAACAGACATCCGATTTAAGCCCTATTTTTTCGCACGAATTATCCAAAGTATTCTTGCACCTATCTTTACTTTTATATTTTGGAAACCATTTTATGAAAAAGTAAGCTCTTTTTCACCTATGCAAAAAGATATCCCCGTATTTTTATCGAATTCTTCTTCTACACTGCATGAGATTTGGACATCTTTTGTACACTATGGACCGATATTTACTTTATTTTGTTTATATGTATATGTTATCTTATTATTTTTTCGTAGCAACAAAGAAAAACCCCGTTCACTTTAACGGGGTTTGAAACTTTTCTTTTAAAGCACGTTCTACAACAGGAGGTACAAGATCTACTACGCTTCCTCCATATCTCGCAACTTCTTTCACAATGCTCGAGCTTAAAAATGAATATTGGTTGTTTGTCATAATAAAAAAGGTTTCAATGCTCTCATCTAATTTTCGATTCATAGAAGTAATTTGCATCTCATATTCAAAATCAGAAACCGCTCGTAACCCACGTAAAATCGCGTTTGCATTACGCATTTTCGCATACTCAACTAGTAGTCCACTATGTGAATCTACTTTTACATTCGGGATATCCTTTGTTGCTTCTCGAATTAAATCTAAGCGCTCTTCAACTGAAAAGAACGGTTTTTTTGACGAGTTGTTTAAAACTACTACGTATACCTCATCAAATACTTTTGCTCCCCTTTTAATAATATCCAGATGCCCAAGGGTAATTGGATCAAAACTTCCCGAAGAAATAGCTATACTAGTCATTCCGTCCCCTCACCTTCATACTTATAAATCGATATTGCTGTAATCCCATAATTTTCAGCTCTTACTTTTACAAGGCTCCCTATAGAATCAGGTAAAACCACATCATTACCATGCTCTGACATAATTAATCCATCTTTATGTAGCAATCCATGTTGATCCATCACACTAATTAAAGATACAATTTTTTGATCTTTATATGGAGGATCAATCAATATAAGATCGAATGATATTTCACGTTTTATAAGAGCCTTTACCGCACGTTCTGCATCATTTCGATATACTTCAGCTTGTTCCTGTATTCGACAACTTTCTAAATTTTGATGGATCACCTTTATTGCTTTATTATCTCGATCAACAAAAATTGCTTTATCAATCCCTCTACTTATAGCCTCGATTCCAAGACCACCACTACCACCAAATAAATCAAGAGCGATACCGCCATCAAAATAAGGGCCTATCATATTAAAAATTGATTCTTTTACTTTATCTGTCGTTGGACGTGTTGTATTACCTGGCACCGCTTTAAGTGGATGCCCTTTACATTTTCCTGAAACTACTCTCATCTGTTGTCACTACCTTTATTTCAATCTATCGAGCAAGTATAGAAAACCATTCTCCATTCGGTAACCGCTACCAAACTATACTATTCCATGAAGTTTCCCATTCATCTTTCAACTAACACTAAGAGAACTTTGGCTTAAAATAACCGCTCTGCATTTTTATGTATTCATCTCACCATTCGCTAACACGAACCCATTATGTATATTTGTCTCACTTTATCCCGCGTTAACGCCCGATTGGTGAAGGCTAATAATCAGCAGGGAATGCCCCACCGATTAAAGTTTCACTTTATCTTTTTTTATCCTATCATAAAATAAAAAAAAGAAAAATAAAAAGCCCAACATAAAATTTAATTTCATGATGTATATCTTCATTTAGATTGGACATAAATAATTATAACAACATCACCTTCGATGTTGTTGCCAACCGCGGAGAAGACTTACGTTTCCCCATAAGTTCTTCCTCCGGTTTCTCCTCTCCCTTTGCCTTCTTACTAGTACATGCTAGTATAAGAAGGGCCCTGCTTTGCAGGGTTTTTTTTCTTTGTCTACTTTTCATTTAAAAAGTGAGGTGGTACAGTAAAAGAAAGAGGAGGAAAAAATATGATTCAACGCTTTATAGAACTCGGAGAAGGCTACTCTGATTTATATGAATTACTTGAAATTGCCAAAGCAAATCAAGAACGTATAACACATATGTTACAATTTGAAACGATTAAAAATGAAAAAAAAGTGTGCTCACTTGTTGTAATATTAAAACCAACTACTACTGGTGATTTCCAACCATTATACATATGTCGTGAAGGCATTCCTGTACTTGAAAATAAAAAAAGTAAACGCGTCATTTTATTTGAAGAAACGGCAGAACAACTAGGAAGAAAAGTGACTACCTTTACGGTAAAACCATCCACAACTTTCCCAGAAAAAGAACTGTTTTTCAATCATTTAATTGGTATTTTACGAATGAATAATTTCATTCCTCCAATGAAATAAATTGTTATTTCAAGTGAAAAAATCCCCCGCTAAAATTAGCAGGGGATTTTTTCTATTAACTATAATCGTATTCTTTTGCCCGATCAGGACGTGAATTTTCAAATTCCGTTTTTAAATATGGGCGGTACGACTGTTCTATCTTCTTCACAAAAGGAAGTTTGTTCAACTTTTGCATCATATGCTCAATTTGTTCCATATCACAATATACTACTGCGTATTTTAAGCGTTTTGATATGTAATGTATGTTACCATATTTCCTTAAAATCTTGGCATGTTTCAATGAATGTAAATAAACAATCATACTTTGTCGTTGCCCGAACATAATCTTCTCCATCTTCTCCTTTTAAAAACATATATTTTATATTTTATGAAAACCAATCAGAAATTTATGACATTACAGGACAAACTCTGTATACGTTTTCTTCTATCTTCTAAAAAACGGGGTAAATTACCCCGTTTTACAGCCACAACCTCCGCCGGTACCACAACCGCCACCACAGCCACCAGCATCAAAAAATGGATTTCCTGTTGGAACTTTGATGGAAGAAGACACCTCAGAACCGATTGCTACACTAACTTCATCTAACAACTTTTGCAAAGCTGTTTCTACTCGTTTAAAAGCTGCAACCTTATCATGTAAGTCTACAGAACGCTTTAACTCCCTCATTTTCGTCGAAACGAAAGTATAATCAGGATGGTATTTACCGAAACGTTGCACTTCTTCATATCGTTCTTTCATCGCTGTAAATTGCTGAATTAACGTCTGAACTTCCATATCTTCATGCAATTCTTTATAACACTTACGATAGTCTTCTGCTATATCTGAACAGATAATCGCTTTTGCAAGCTGCTCTGCCTTATCTAATATCAATACGCTTTCCAGCGTCGCTACAATCATGAGAGACACCTCCGAGTATTCATCATACCACATTTAGAATAGAACTACTAATTGAAGTGTCTCACTAAACAGAAAGATATCACTCTAACTATTTTCCGTACAATCCCAGCACATACTTATACATTAATATGTTCGGCAATATTATATTTCAGAACATCCCATTTCCCACTATTTTCTTTCACATAACTAATACATGCATTCTTTAATGGTGTCTTAAACGAAATATCTTCCGGTGCAATTGCATGTAAAATTGCTTTTATCGCATGTGAATGAGCTACAATGATAATACGTTTGCCAGAATGAGTTTCTGCAACATCTTTTATAGCAGCAAAGCAACGAGTTACAATCTCTTCATCTTGCTCCATACCTTCTACTTTACCTTCTGCAATTAGCTCCCTAACAGTCGCAACCGGCTTCCCAGAAGCTTCGCCAAAATTACGTTCAACAAATCGCTCATCTAATAAAATCGATTGCAATCCTGCAGCTCCTGCAATTTCCTTAGCTGTTTCGTGCGCTCTAATTAATGGGCTACTTATAATTACATCCCATGCTTCCGCTTGCAAAGCAACTGCACTTTGACTTGCTTGCTTCTTTCCCACTTCATTAAGTGGAATATCTTCACGTCCCTGAATAATCTCTTGAAAATTCCAATCAGTTTGTCCATGTCGTACTAAACAAATTTCCGTCATGCTCATGCTGCAACTCCTTTTTAAATAATCCGCTTCTATTGTATCAAAAGTTCTGCATGACGGACATAGTTTTCCCTTCCAATTATGTTGTATTTTGCTGCTTCATATACTGAAACATATCGATCATAATGGAGGCAACTGCCAATTGGTTTTGAAATTTCTCAACTTTATCTGGTATCGTTTTTTTGAAATGCTGCATAGCCGCTAACTCAAATGCCTCTTTTTCTTCAGGGTTTCGCGTTAGTTTTCTATACCAGTACGGTTGCTCTCTAATGTAGCGAGATAAATCCTCATCAGCCTTTATAAACTCCATAATTTCTGCTCTCATCCTCTTCCCCCCCTAATCCTTCTGAAAGAAAAATGGATTATTTTCGGAAGTACTCTCTTCTTGCCGCGCGGGCTTCCCTTGAAATTGTTGAATAACTTGTTGCACACTACCAATAGCACTCGTCACATTGGCTAAATGGTGTTGCATTTGTTCTACATCTAGCTTTTTAAAGAAAGAAAGCATTTGTCCCATCACATCAGCAGTTTTTTCCTCTTCAGTTCGATTATCCTTTTCTTTTTCTTTTTTATTTTCTTTTACCGAAGAAAAAGCAGGCGCTCCATCTGGTCTAAAAGTTGCCCATATCGGATCTTCTTCACCAAGTAAGTACCATTCCTCATAAAACTGTTGCCAAGTTTTGTGACCACTTCTAACCTCATGGACCATTTTAGGGTGATGGTTTACAAACTCTTTAAACTGTTGAACCGATGGATGTAACGGTCCTTTTGTTGTTGGCATAATCCTCACCTCTTCATGTATATCTACTATATAGTAAGAAAAAAAAGGCGCATGGTTCGCCTATTTTTAGACGATTCATGCACCTTTTTATCCTGCTATTTGCATAGGGTAAGATTCCAACCTACAATTCAGTGGATACGGAGTAAATAACCGGGAGATGTACATCCCTCTACTTACACAAAACTTTATTTTCGAATAAAGTTTTGTGTATAAAATTTATCGTATACCCCAACACCTAATCCTGTAAATTGTTCATTTAATAAATTCTTTCTATGACCTTCACTATTTAACCAACCTTGCACCGCCGCAATTCCATCGCTATGTTGCGCAGCTATATTCTCACCAGCAAGTTGAAATCCTACTTTCCCACGCTGTAAACGATCTCCTAACGTACCTAAAGCAGGTGAATCGTGCGAAAAGTAATTATTATCCTTCATGTCTTTACTATGACCGATAGCCACATCTGCTGTTTGTTGATCCCATGCTAACAACGGTAACTTATGACGACTTCGAATAATATTTGTTAAATCAAAAATTTGTTGCATATTCCCATTCTCTATTTGTTTCAATTTATCTGGAGTCAATGGTTGTTCTGCTAGTAATTCACCTGAATAAACAAGCTGATATGGTCTTTGGCGTAATAACGTTTCGTCATCCATATAACGAACACCAACAAGCTCATGTGTAAAATGATCAAAATATAATTGTGCCCAGCCATCTTCTACAGGTATTAATGGTTGTTCCATTACTTCGGTATCAGATAACTCAAATTGATAACTATTCTTCCCTCTTTTTAACGAAATCTCATGAGAGAGTGGATTCTTTTTATAAACATCTTCATACTTTTCATTTATATAATAAGGCGGCACCTTAACTTGCTCACCAGCAACATACGCCGTTACAACTTTTCGTTCAGCAACCCCAAATTGAACATACTGAGCTAAATCTTGATTGTATACCCACCATTCATATCCGTAAGCAGATGGCTCTATTCGAGAAGGTTCTCCCCATTTTGCTAATAAATTTTCAGAGTCCCCACCAATCATATTTAAAACAGTATCGGAAGGGTCTTCATTTACTTGTTTTTTCTTTTTCACAATTTTATTTTCTTGTTTTGATTCAGATGGGGTTAATATATATTGTGAAACGAGTAATTTCCCGTATAAATCAACAGCTAAAATTAAAAATGTAATCATTACGATACGCAATAATTTCTTCAATCGATATACCTCCTGCATAAAACATAAAATTGAGATATACACAAATCCTTTTCTTTCCTTTTTTGTGTGTACCGTACTCTTTTCACTATATCATATTTTCGTAAAAAAAGTCTGGATTATCCCTTTTCTCTCAATACGAATTGCACTTTCTTATTATTCATACTATTATAAAAATAATGGTGTAACATTAAAAGAGGAGGTATTATATGCAATTTACAAATACGAAATTTAATGGGGCAGTCGTTGATTTAGCACTATTAACAGAGATTATGGAAAAGAACCATTTTGTACTTGCTGGACAGTGGGATTATGAACGGGTTACATACGATTATAAATTTGAAATATTAAACGATATTTATTATTTGCGTGTACAAGGTTTAGCTGTTGAAGGTGACATTGGTAGCAGACACGCTGAAATAAAGCTACTTACTCCCTTATTAGGTAAGCATTATTATCCTCACGGCGTTGAATACGGTGATGGTGAAACTTTCCCAACGAATGTACTTCAAAAAAGTGAACAACTCTTACAAAATATCGAAAAAGAGTTAAAAGAGTTCCAAATTATCGAGTAACCAAAAACGAGTGCATCATACTGATGCACTCGTTTTTTATTTCGTCTGCAAATAAGGCGGCAATTGTTGCAACTGCTCTTTATCCTTTTCACGCTCTCGACGCGCCCATCGAAAGAATACATACCCGATAATTGTACCATACACTATTTCCTGGACAATTTTCATAATGATGCCGCCTGTTTGTTGGTCTTGTACGACTGGCATCCAGTGTAAAAATTCTGGTCCAGTTATATTTAAATCTGATAAAGTTCCCGCTGGTACACATAGTTCCATCGCCTTCATCCAAGCAGCCGGATCTGTATACGTTGCAAATAACGGTGCAGTTGCAAAAATTATTAACGCACAAGCTGGCGTTAATAATATACCATTAGCAAACATATAACCAAGTTTCTTTATATCACTTAACGTTTGATATTCTGGTAATGGATTTAGCATCGGCCACCACATCATGATTGCCGTAAAGAACAATATAGCGAGACAAATAGGATGAGCAATTTGACTTTGTTTTACTGTATCAAAAACAACTGGTAAATGATAAAAAGAAAACAGGCCATTAAATACAAACAATGCAATAAGTGGCTTAGCAAATACCTTCAATATAATTTGAACGAACTTAAAAGAAGTAATATAACGATATAACCAAACTGGTATACCAAGTAACAATAACGGTGGAACTGCAATATACATGACTGCCATTTCAAACATATGTGCACTAAATATAATATGACCAATTAAATCAATAGGCCCTCCCTTTACAAAATACAAAAGAACAATCCCGGTCGTAAAATAAAAAATTTGCTTCTTACTTACCTTCGTCGCATGTTCAAATCGCATTCTATATGGCCCAATAATTAAAAAGTACCCAATAAGGATCGAAAGCATAAATAATAAAAAGATTGGACTCCATAGAGCTTGAAAACCAAATATCCACAAGTTACTCATTGTCACACCTACCTTCTTAAGGTTATCCTTTCACATAATATGAAGAGGGAGCTGTGACAACACAAGCTCCCTTATTTTTCACTTTTCAAATCCACACAATTGTCATAAAAGCTAAAATTGTAATTAACCCGATTAACAGACCAGAATAAAGAAAGAAACTAGCCGCTTCATGTCCTTTATGACTCATATGCATAAAATAATACAATTGAAAAATTACTTGTACCACTGCTAATAGTAAAATAAATGGTACTGAGAAAGTCGGACTAAAAGTTTTTGGATATGCTACTGCTACAAATGCAACTAATGTTAAAAAAATCATTAATGCAAACGTAATAACTTGATGCTTCATTTCCTCCGCACTTTTTCTCTTCCGATAAACAAGATCAACTTTAGGATTATTCGTTTGCTTTATCGCCATTGTTTATCCCACCATTCCCATTAAATATACTACAGTGAAAATAAACACCCAAACTACGTCAATAAAGTGCCAATAAATCGATGCAACATAAAACTTCGGTGCATTGTATAAATTTAGACCTCTCTTCGCATTTCTAAAGATTAATGTTAAAATCCAACATAACCCAAACAATACGTGGAGTCCATGTGTACCAACAAGAGCATAAAACGCGGAACCAAATGCACTACTTCTCATAGTATGCTTAAATTCATGCGTATAATGATAAAACTCATATATCTCAAATCCTAAAAACCCTAAACCTAGCAACACTGTTACCAGTAGCCAAAGTTGCATTTTTTTAAAGTTAAAGTTTTTCATATGATACATCGCATATACGCTCGTTAAGCTACTCGTTAATAAAAGCATCGTCATAATAAAAACGAGTGGCATTTGGAACATCTCTTGAGATGTTGGTCCACCATTTGTAGAATTCTTTAACGCTAAGTATGTGCCAAATAAGGAAGCGAACAATACTGTTTCGCCTCCAAGAAATAACCAAAAACCGACAAACTTATTTTTCCCCTCAAGGGTTGCTTTTTCAGGCTCTGCTGGAAATGTTTCATTCGTTAATTTTTCATCTACATGCATTATGCCTTGCCCCCCTTATCTTCTAAATCTTCCTTATGAATATGATATCCATGATCATCGATTACTGAACGTAGGAGCATTGTGCCAAATGTAATGATTAAACCAATAATTGCTACTAATAACCAAAACTTATCTTTTCCACCTTGCATATACATTGCACCGAATGCCGCTATAAACAATCCTAAAGAAATGATAAATGGTGAAAATGATGGATTTGGCATATGAATATCACCAACTGGTTCCGCCGCTGTCATCTCTTTATTCCCTTCACGTTTTTCAATCCAAAACGGATCTAGCCCGCGAACAAACGGTAATTGTTTAAAGTTATATTCAGGTGTAGGTGCTGGCATTGTCCATTCTAACGTTCGTGCATCCCATGGATCACGACCAGCCTTTTCTTTTGATACTGTTGTTTTAATTACATTAAATAGAAGAACAATCGTTCCAAGAGCCATAAACACCGCTCCAATAGAACTAATCATATTCCCCATTTCCAATCCTTGACCTTCAAGATATGTGTAGTAACGACGCGGCATACCAATCAACCCAAGGAAATGCTGAATGAAGAATGTTAAATGGAAACCGATAAAGAATAGCCAAAATGTTATCTTTCCTAACGTTTCATTCAATACTTTATTAAACATCAGTGGCCAATAATAATGAGCTCCTGCAAGTAAACCAAATACAACACCACCGACGATTACATAATGAAAGTGCGCTACTACGAAATAGTTATCATGAAATTGATAATCAGCTGGTGCAGATGCTAGCATAACACCTGTAACTCCCCCCATTACGAATGATGGAATGAAAGCTACCGCCCACATCATCGGTGTCGTAAAACGAATACTTCCGCCCCACATTGTAAAGAGCCAATTGAATATTTTAATACCGGTCGGAACCGCAATCGCCATTGTTGCAACTGAGAAAATAGCATTTGCAACTGGACCAAGCCCAACAGTAAACATATGATGCGCCCATACCATAAATCCTAAGAATCCAATTAATACTGTCGCAAACACCATCGACGAATAACCAAATAATCGTTTTTTCGAAAATGTTGCGAAGATTTCTGAGAATATTCCGAAAGCTGGGAGTATAAGAATGTATACTTCTGGATGACCGAAAATCCAGAATAAATGCTCCCATATAATTGTATTCCCGCCCAATGCTGGATTAAAGAAACTTGTTCCAAATAAACGATCTAACATTAAAAGTCCTAATCCTACAGTTAACGGCGGAAAAGCGAATAATATTAGCGAAGATGTTACAAATGTCGTCCATGTAAACATCGGCATACGCATATACGTCATCCCTGGCGCACGCATATTTATAATGGTGACAAGGAAGTTAATACCTCCAATTAATGTACCAATACCAGAGATTTGCAAGCCAAGTACATAAAAATCAACACCATGGCCTTTAGAAGCTAAAGCTAAAGATGCATAAGATGTCCATCCTGCATCAGGTGCTCCACCTAGAAACCAACTTAAATTTAAAAATACTCCACCAAAGAAAAATAACCAAAATCCGAGTGAATTCAAAAACGGGAACGCTACATCACGTGCACCAATTTGAAGTGGTACAGCGGCGTTCATAAATGCAAACACGAGTGGCATAGCTGCGAGGAAAATCATTGTTGTACCGTGCATCGTTAATACTTGATTATAAGCATCCCCAACAAGAAAAGCGTTGTTAGGAATCGCTAATTGAAGGCGAATAAATAGTGCTTCTATTCCGCCTATTATAAAAAACAATCCACCTGCAATTAAATAGAGAATGGCAATCTTTTTATGGTCTACTGTCGTTAAATAATCCCATATGACAGCACCCATCCCCTGTTTTTTTGCTACAGAACTCACGTTTTCAACCTCCCCTTCGCGAATAATCCCTCTTTACTTTTCAACTTTTAACGTTTGTAAGTATGCATTTAATGCATCAATTTGATCATCCGTTAAGTTGCCATATTTACCAGTCATTTTATTTCCTGGTTTCATATTTTCAGGATCTTTCAGCCATTTTTTTAAGTTTTCTTCATTATTTTCGGCAATACCGGCAACCATATCGCGATCAGCAAAGTTTGCTAAGTTCGGTGCGATACGAGCGGAAGGTGGTCTACTATCATTAGATCCAACTGCGTGACAACCAATACAGCTTTTATTAAATATTTCTTGGCCCTCTTGCGCCTTTGTTGAAGCTACTTCTTTCTTCCCATCAATCTTCTTCATATCAGCAAGCCACTTTTTGTACTCGCTTTCATCTAAAGCTTTCACTTTGAATTGCATTAAAGAATGTGATGGGCCGCAAAATTCTGTACAAAAACCATTATAAGTGCCCGATTTATCTGCCTTTAACCACATTTTGTTCACATTATCTGTATTTGTATCCATTTTCCCAGCTAAAGATGGAACCCAAAACGAGTGTTTAATATCGGCACCCTTCAAATTCAAATACACTTTCTTACCTGTGGGGATGACTAAATCTTGAGAAGTTACTATTTTTTCTGATTTATAAGAAAATTCCCACCAATAAAGATTCGCTGTTACATCAACAACGATAGTATCTTTATCAATATTCTTTTTCTCCATCGCACTTACATCAGCAAGTTTGAATGTATATGTAACCGTCGGAACAGCTAAGATTAGCAAAAGAATAATCGGAATAACTGTCCATATAATTTCTAGTTTGTGATTCCCTTCAACTTGCTCCGGAATATAATCTTCCTGACCTTTCTTTTGTCGGAAACGCACAATTACATATAAGAAAATAATAGTAACTACTAGTACTACTCCTACCATGATCGCACTTGCTAGTAAGAGCAGATCATATTGCATTTTTGCTACTTCTCCTTGCGGAATTAAAGTAGATTGAAAGGCTTTACCGCATCCCCCTAACAGTAAAGCCAGCAGTGAAACGAACGAAAGCAGTCGCCACTGTTTCTTCATACAAACAACCCCCACTTTCCTTGTGAATTAGATTGTACTTTATAGTTAAGTAAAGTAAATCTCAACGTAAAGAAATCCAATTATGTCGTTGTCTTAGAAGAATGTAACTACAATCATTGATACAAATAAGATTGTTAAATAATTTAGGGAATAAACAAACATTTGTACGGACCATTTGATGTCATCTTGCTTACGGAAGCCATAAAATCCTAAAACGATCCATCCGATGTTAAGCAATGTTGCGATTACCATAAATGTTATCCCTAGTCCACTCATATAAAATGGTAGTGGTAATAAACATACTGTCCAAATCATAATTTGGCGTTTCGTAATTTCAAATCCATGAACTACAGGAAGCATTGGAATTCCTGCATTTCGATATTCATCAACACGTTTCATCGCTAATGCGAGGAAATGTGGGATTTGCCAAATAAACATAATTAAAAATAACATCCAAGCAATTGGATGGCCTAAAGATGGATCAATTGCTGCCCATCCAATTAAAGGTGGAACTGCTCCAGATATACTACCTACAACAGTATTTAGTGTATACTTTCTCTTTGTCCATAAAGTATATAAGACAACATATGTGAAAGCACCAATAAATCCCATTAATACTGCCATCGGTGTTGTTAATAATAAGAATACAAATCCAAGAAGTAATATAACTAGTCCAAATGTAAGTGCAAATCCTGGTTTATACTTTCCAGTAACCGTTGGACGGGTTTTTGTTCTTTCCATTAACGGATCGATGTCTCGATCAATATAATTATTTAAACAACATACCCCTGCCATAATTAATCCAGAACCAACGATTGTAAAGAATAACTTATCCAGATTGTCCATCACACTTAATCCATTAAAGTGTAACGCCAACCAAAATCCTGTAAATACAGTAAGTGTATTTGAGTTTACAATCCCCATTTTAACGAGCGCTGATAAATCTTGTAGCCGAGTTGTTTCCGGTACACTTGTTACAGCTGACTCATCATGCAGCTCACTTGTTGCATGGTTCATCACTTTAACCCCCTCTTAAAACTTTCCTCTTTCTTTGTGCGCCTATTTTGAATGAAATAATTCGCTTCTATATAGCAATATTATTACAGTAGAGATACTGTTAACCCATTCTACTACTAATCTACGCCCATACTCCAATATATTAAATCATATTTCCCGAACATTTTGTGAAGAAAACATGAACTTTTTGTGTCGAATATAAAAAACCTAATTCTTACTTATCCTTATCATAACATGATGTTACCTTCTATAATAAACTTTTTTGTCACATTTAACACGTATTCTCCCCATTTCTTTTCAAAATAGCCTATTTTCCACCTAAAATTTCCCTTGTAAATCCTATTTCCAGACCCATTTTCTCTCCCCTGTCTTCCCCCGCCATTTCTTTGCTATTTTATTATTTTTTATATATCATAGGAACTAGCGCGTTTTATTCTATACATAATGGAATGAAAATATTTCGCAATAACTTCATAGCAGAAAGATGGTGAAAGAGATTGCAACGCTTTATTAAATGGTTAGCAGTCATTACGAGTCTTGATTTATTAATAGTTTTATTAGGAGGCGCTTTAGTTACAAAAACAGGTTCCGGCCAAGGTTGCGGTAAATCATGGCCACTTTGTAACGGTGAATTGGTTCCATCTAATTTATCAATGGAAACTATTATTGAACTAAGTCACCGCCTTACATCAGGATCAGCAGGAATTCTTGTCACTCTCCTTTGTATTTTGTCCTGGAAATATTATAAACATGTGCGTGAAACAAAAACGTTAGCAATTTTATCCTTCGTATTTTTAGTTGCACAAGCATTAATGGGAGCCGCAGCAGTTGTTTGGGGACAAATGCCAGCTGTACTTGCTATCCATTTTGGTATTTCCTTAATTTCATTTGCTTCTGTCATTTTATTAACGTGTCTTATTTTTGAAATTGACCAGAAATTTGATGCACGTTCACTCATTATGGACAAAAAAATGAAATTTCATATTTATGGTGTAACAATTTACTGTTATATCGTTGTCTATACAGGAGCTTTAGTACGTCACGAACGAGCTAGCTTAGCCTGTCCTGACTTTCCTTTATGTAGCAAAAATAGACCTATGCCAACTCAACTACATGAGTGGGTTCAAATGGGACATAGAGTTGCAGCAATGTTAATTTTCGCTTGGATACTATACGCGATGATTCTCGCTATTCGCCATTACAAGCAGCAGCCTGTCGTATACTGGGGATGGATCATTTCATTTATCCTTGTTACACTTCAAGCTATAGTAGGAATTTTAGTCGTATTTACAAATGCTAGTTTAGCAATGGCATTATTACATTCGCTATTCATTTCTTGCTTGTTTGCTGTACTATGCTATTTAGTTATGTTAGGTACAAGAAGTAAAGTCAATGCAAAAGAAGCTGAAACAACTTCTAAACAAACAAAATAAAGTTAAATTAAAATACCTTGCCGATTCGGCAAGGTATTTTTTGCAATAAAGAAAAAGAGCTGCATGTACACAGCTCTTTTCTATTTTAGTGATCTAATTCAATAAGTAAGTCACCCGTCTGAATTGCATCTCCATCGTTAACATATACTTTCTTCACTTTACCATTGAACGGCGCTTGAACTGTCGTTTCCATTTTCATCGCTTCTGTAATTGCCATAGAATCACCTTTTTTCACTTCATCGCCTTCTTTGACAACTACTTTAATAACCGTTCCTGGCATTGTTGCGCTAATGTGGTTTGGATTTTCACGGTTTCCTTTCACACGTTGTGCCACTGTTGCTTTCACACTTTCGTCTTTCACAACAATCTCACGTGGTTGACCGTTAAACTCCAAGTAAAGAACACGAGTTCCATCTGGCTGTGGCTCTCCGATTGATACTAGTTTAACCATCAATGTTTTACCTTGTTCGATTTCCACATTGATTTCTTCACCAAGTCTCATACCATAGAAGAATGTCGGTGTATCAAGCACAGATACACTTCCATAAAGCTCAGCAACTTTTTCGTAATCCATAAATACTTTTGGATATAATGCATATGCAACTACATCAAAAATCGTCACTTCGCGTCCAAGTTTATGGAATAGCTCTTCTTTTAACGCGTCGAAATCTACTGGTTCTAATAATTCACCTGGTCTTACTGTTAATGGCTCTTTCCCTTTTAAAATAATTTCTTGTAACTTTTTCGGGAAACCACCATACGGTTGTCCTAAATCTCCTGAGAACATTTCAACAACAGATCCTGGAAAGTCCATAGAATGCCCACGCTCTAAAACATCTTGTTCTGTTAAGTGATTTTGAACCATAAATAATGCCATATCACCGACAACTTTAGATGATGGCGTTACTTTAACAATATCGCCAAACATGTCATTCACACGACGGTACATTACTTTCACTTCATCGAAGCGATCTCCTAAGCCAACCGCTTTCGCTTGTTGTTGTAGATTACTATACTGTCCGCCTGGCATTTCGTGCATATATACCTCTGTATGAGGAGCATTCATACCACTTTCAAACGGTGCGTAGTATTTGCGTACATCTTCCCAATAATGAGATAATTTTTCTAATGAATCTATATTAACGTCTGGCTGTCTTTCATTTCCACCTAACGCATAATATAGCGTGTTCGCACTTGGTTGTGACGTTTGACCAGCCATAGAACTCACTGCTACATCTACGATATCAACACCTGCTTCAATTGCCTTCGTATACGTTAATATACCATTTCCACTCGTATCGTGCGTGTGCAGATGAATTGGAATCGACACTGTCTCTTTTAATGCAGAAACTAAATCATATGCTGCATTTGGTTTTAGTAAGCCCGCCATATCTTTAATACCTAAAATATGAGCTCCTGATGCTTCCAATTCTTTTGCTAAATTTTTATAGTAATTTAAATCATATTTACTACGTAACGGATCATGAATATCTCCTGTGTAGCACATTGTTGCTTCTGCAATTTTACCAGTATCTCGTACAGCATCAATCGCAACTCTCATACCTTCTACCCAGTTTAAGCTATCAAAAATACGGAACACATCAATTCCAGCTTGAGCAGAACATTCCACAAACTTTTGAATTAAATTATCCGGATAGTTTTTGTAGCCAACCGCGTTTGAAGAACGAAGTAACATTTGGAATAAAACATTTGGCATTTTTTCACGAAGATCTAGTAATCGTTCCCATGGATCTTCTTTTAAGAAACGATATGCAACATCAAACGTTGCACCGCCCCACATTTCCGCAGAGAATAGGTTCGGTAACATTCTCGCTGTCGGCTCTGCAATTTGATGTAAATCTTTTGTACGAATACGAGTTGCAAGTAATGACTGATGTGCATCACGGAATGTTGTATCCGTTAAAAGTACACGTTTTTGATCTTGTACCCATTTTACTAATCCGTCCGCTCCACGCTCATCCAAAATTTGTTTCGTTCCATTTTGGATCGGCTCTGAGTGTAATACATTCGGTATACGAGCATCTGGGAAAATTGGTTTCTCCTTTTTCCCTACTCCTGGGAAACCATTTACTGTTACTGTACCAATATAATTTAGCATTTTCGTTCCGCGGTCTTTACGTTTCGGGAACACGAATAGTTCAGGTGACGCATCAATAAATGACGTGTCATATTCTCCCGATAAGAAGTTTTTATGTTTTACTACATTCTCTAGGAATGGAATATTTGTTTTAATACCACGAATACGGAATTCTTTTAAGTTACGTTCCATTTTCGCAGCAGCTTGTTCAAAAGTAAGCGCCCATGTTGTAACTTTTACAAGTAAAGAATCGTAGTACGGTGTAATAACTGCACCTTGGAAGCTATTTCCTGTATCAAGACGAACACCAAAACCACCGCCTGATCGATATGCCATAATTTTTCCTGTATCCGGCATAAAATTATTTAACGGATCTTCAGTTGTTACACGAGATTGAATCGCAAATCCATGTACAACGACTTCCTCTTGCTTCGGAACACCTACCATTTTGCTATGTAATGCATGTCCATCAGCTATTAAAATTTGCGATTGAACGATGTCCACTCCTGTGATCATTTCTGTAATCGTATGTTCAACTTGAACACGCGGATTTACTTCAATGAAATAAAACTCATCACCTTTTACAAGGAATTCTACTGTTCCTGCGTTTAAATAATTTACATTTTTCGTTAACTTAACAGCAGCATCACAAATACGCTGACGCAAATCATCTGAAAGTGACACACTAGGTGCAATTTCTACGACTTTTTGGTGACGACGTTGTACAGAACAGTCACGCTCGTATAAATGAACAACATTTCCCTCTTCATCTGCTAAAATTTGAACTTCTATATGTTTAGGTTTTTCAACGAATTTTTCAACGTACACTTCATCATTACCAAAGGCTGCTTTCGCTTCTGACTTCGCTCGATTATACGATTCTCTTAATTCTTCACTAGCACGTACAATACGCATACCACGACCGCCACCACCAAGGGACGCTTTAATAATAATCGGGTAATCAAACTTTTCAGCAAATTCTTCGACTTCTTCTATTGAATTTACTGGCCCATCACTACCAGGAATAACTGGAATTTGTGCTAGCTGCGCTTGTGTTCTTGCTTTCACTTTATCTCCAAACATATCTAAATGCTTACTTTTTGGACCGATAAAGATAATCCCTTCTTCTTCACAACGTTTTGCGAATTGAATATTTTCTGACAAGAAACCATATCCAGGGTGAATTGCATCTACATGATTACTTTTTGCAATCTCAATAATGCCTTCAATATCTAGATAAGCATCAATTGGTTTTTTTCCTTCGCCAACTAAATAGGACTCATCGGCTTTATAACGATGATAAGAACCACTATCCTCTTTAGAATAGATTGCAACTGTTTTTAATCCAAGTTCCGAACAAGCTCGAAACACACGAATTGCAATCTCTCCACGGTTAGCTACCAATACTTTTTGAATACGTTGCAGCTTTGTCATGATTTTCCCCCTCTACTTTCCTACCACTCTAGAGATAAAATATATACACACCATAAAGAGCGTGAAGTTCTTCACTTTCCATATTATATTATACTTAGAAAGCTTCACTTTATTTTTATCCATCATACCTTATTTTTTAACAAATGATAAGTTTTCTGATCAATTTGTTTCACAAAAATAGTATAGCATACCTCTTCCTTTTCTAACAACTTAATTGTATATCACATTAAACTTAATGTGATATATCTTTTAACTAAAAGAGAAATTAATACATCATATTTAAAAATAAAAAACACATCATGCTCTAAAGCACAATGTGTTTTTTATTTTACAACTACAAGACGTGGTCCATCTTGCTCTCTTTCTTTCGTTATCTCATTTTGTTGTTTCTCTTGTCGTTTTACATGACTAGCAATATTTAATAATATACCCATCGCGATTAGATTAGCCAATAAGGAACTACCACCATAACTAATAAACGGTAAAGGTACTCCTGTAAGCGGTATTAATCCAGACATACCACCAACATTAACAAAAGTTTGTATTCCAATTAAACTTGCGATTCCGATCGCAATTAAACTTCCAAATGGATCTTTACATTTTTGTGCCACTCTAAACGAGCGAATGATAATAAGTAATAAACAGATTAAAATGATAGCTACACCTACAAAACCTAGTTCTTCAGATATAATTGCCATAATAAAATCCGTTTGTGGCTCTGGTAAGTAGCCATACTTTTGTATACTATTTCCTAATCCTCTACCATTTAACCCACCTGAAGCAATTCCAATAAACGAATTTATTAATTGAAATCCATCCTTTTGCGGATCACTAAATGGATCAAGAAAAACTGAAAATCGAGCTTTTTGGTAGTCACTTAATTTATAGGTTCCGATAAAATACAACGCCGGAATCCACACGACAGATGTTAATAAAAATCTTTTTATCCATAAGTTAACATTAACTCCTGAACAGAAGAACATAATTAACACTGTTCCACCTATTAATATGTCAGTCCCTAAGTCATTTTGTAATAAAATTAATACCATCGATCCACCGACAACAAATAGGGGAGGTATTATCCCTTGGAAAAAAGGGGTTTGCCTCTCTTGTTTCTTAGCAAAAAAACTTGCTAGCGTAATAATAACTGCTATTTTTACAAACTCAGCTGGTTGTATACCTAGTATCCACCCTTTTGCACCATTGATTACCTTACCGAAAAGGAAAGCTGCTGTTAGTAAGCCAATACTCCCTAACCCCATCGCTGTAAGAACTATTTTTTTCTTCCAAAATTTGTAAGGGATTATAACGACAATCACAAGCATTACCGTTCCAATAGCAAGAGCAACTAATTGTTTTTTAAAAAAGTAATCTGCTGGCCAGTTATATTTCGATGAAATCGCGACAATGGAACTAGAACTATATACCATTATAACTCCCAACACACATAAGATAACAAGAGGAAGTAATAATGAATAATCCATTGATTTCCATACTCTTTTCATTTCATTTCCTCTCTCTGTTCCAATTTAATTATTGTTGTATTCCATATGTACATTGATTCTTCCTGCTTTATTATACAAATAAAAAGCCCAAACTTTTTCAGTTTGAGCCCCCTTATTTGAACCCGTTATTGTTGTTTGTTTGTAAATGCTTCATGAAGTGCAGATAACTCACGTTCAAGCTCTCCTAACATTGCCTTCCCTTGTTCTTCTGCAATAAGACCAAGGCGAACTGCAAAATCGACCTCGCGGGATAGTCCAAACATTTGCGTGTCTAACACTTCTTCATATAATGGACATTGCGGCATTGTAAGATGGTCCATTTGCACCTTAATAAGTCTTAAAATCTTCTCCGCATCCGCTTGTAGAAGGGCTAGTGCCTTTTCCTGATGATTTGATACTGTCTCAGACGCCAAATTGATTCCCTCCGTTTCCGTCCTACTCTCTCATATCTATTAATATTAGCGATAGTTTTAATAAATTGCAATAGAAACATTTTTTGTGACAACCGTGTCTAATACTATTATACTGAAAAGTGGGAGTATAACACAAATGGGGGAACAACAATGAGCGAAATTTTATTTATTAATGGAAAAGTTCGTTTTCCAATCACTATCGATCCAACCGTTTGGATCTTTGATGATCGAAAAGTAGATTTGACAACTTACTTTGATGAAACGAGAGAAAACACGTCTGAACTAGAAGCTTACTTAAAAAACACTTCAGAACATTGGGATCGTGAAATCCGTGATGGTGCTGCCTTCCCGCCAATACAACAAAGTGTAAAGAAATATAAAAAAGAACAACTGATTACCGGGACATTTGGTATACCATTTCATCCATTTCTTGCTAACGCCGAAATTTTAGAGGACGCTACGCAAGTCGAGATCGAAACAGTAGACGATACAATAACGCTTCCATTAGAAACTGTCAAAAATGCTATTCTTGGTTTTTCAAAAGAAGGAAAACCATTAAAAGAGGATGGACCTGTTCATCTATATTACAATGATGGATCTAATAGACAAAATCCAATCCGTAACATCCGTAAATTTACAATGATTTAAAATGTATACTTGGAAGAAAAAGGAGTGAGCCAAGGCTCACTCCTTTTATAATAAATCTGCTGCTAGTTGAGCTAAATTAGATCGCTCCCCTTTAACAAACTTTACATGACCACTAATACGTTGCTCTTTAAACTTCTCTACAACATATGTTAAACCGTTATTATATTCATCCAAATACGGATGATCAATTTGCTGAGGATCTCCCATCAATACGATTTTACTTTTTTCTCCTACCCTCGTTAATATCGTTTTCACTTCATGCTTCGTTAAATTTTGCGCTTCGTCAATTATAATGAACTGATCTGGAATACTTCTCCCACGTATATAGGTAAGAGCTTCTACTTCAATCGAACCCATTCCAGCTAAAATAGCATCTAACTCTCCTGGCTTTTTCGTATTAAATAAATACTCTAGATTATCAAAAATCGGTTGCATCCACGGTCTTAACTTTTCTTCTTTTTCTCCTGGTAAATAACCGATATCTTTTCCGACTGGAACAATTGGCCTTGCAACGAGTAGTTTTTTATATAGCCCTAAATCTTCCGTTTGCATGAGCCCCGAAGCTAACGCTAGTAATGTTTTTCCTGTACCAGCTTTCCCCGTTAATGTTACAAGCGGAATATCTTCACGAAGCAACAATTCTAATCCCATAATTTGCTGCACATTTCGTGGGCGTATCCCCCATACTTGTTCATTGTGAAAAATAAGTTTCTTTACCTTCTTACCTAAGTGATCCACAATGCCAAGTGCTGAACTTGATCCCCCTAATGCATCTTTCATTACTACAAACTGATTTGGATAAAAAGGATGATTTGCAATTTCGGATAAAGGCAATTCGCCTTTTTCATAAAAATAATCCAATTGCTCTTTTGATATATACCCTTCTAAAAATCCTGAATATATATTGTCTACTTCAATTACACGATCACTTAAATAATCTTCCGCCTTCAAACCAATTGCATCAGCTTTTACCCTTACGAGCACGTCTTTACTTACTAAAATAACAGATTTCCCGTCCTCTTTTTCTTGTTCTTCTAAAGATAGATTTTTTGCTACTGCTAAAATTCGATTATCATTTGTTTTTTCTACAAAAATATCTTGTAATTGAACAAATGAACGATGATTTAACTCAATACGAAATGTACCGCCGTTTTCTAGCGGAATACTTTCATGCAGCTTTCCTATTTCACGAAATTTGTCTATTAACTTAGAGACATAACGAGCGTTTCGTCCTACTTCATCCATATAACGTTTTTTCGAATCAACCTCTTCTAATACAACTGCTGGAATCACTACTTCATTGGTTTCAAATGAAAAAATAGATAAAGGATCCTGCAAAAGTACATTCGTATCTAACACATAAATTTTATCCAACCTGTTACCCCCTGACTCCACTTTTAAATTTGTAGAACAAGGGTTTCATCCATAAAATATGGACGAACCATTGTTATAATTATATGTACCGTATAAACGAGGTAGAATCGAAATTTATAGCCATTAAACCTTTTATTTATTTTTTATTCATTTCTATTCAATATATTACTTTTAATTATAATTATTAACATAAAATCACAATAACTGATTACAAAAGTTCATAACTGACTCTCTTATTTATCACATTTATAATTCTTTCATTCCTACTAACACTTGGTTATCAAGCTTTTTTGCTGCCCGAAGATCATATGTTTTTTCATATGTTGGTTCAGTTGCAAGTTTTGCACCATAAAACATAACATCACGTACTTCTTGTACCTTTACTTCTATTACAGTTAATTTTAGAGAAATGCCTTCCATTCTATCAGTCAAAATTTCACCTGCACCACTTATGGAAAATACGGATTCATTCGCCATTATAGTCAATACTACCCCAGTACTATGCCGTATATTTTCCACAATACGTGAACGTTGATCTACTGCAAATCGAATACTAGTTTTACTTACTGCATACACCCAAGAAATAGCACTTACGTTAGGAACTTGTTTTTCGAAATCTGTTGTTGCTACCATAACAATACATTCTTTACGTAACGTTTGTACTAAATCATCTGTTAATGTAGGCTCTACTACATTCGCCATATTTCCACCTCCAAATATACTTAATATATCCTTATCATAACTTATTTTTCGAATTGCGAAAATATTATTTTTTCCCGCTATTATTCAAAAACATTACACTTCCATGATATACTTATACTGATAGAATTCGTATTGAGGTGACGAAATGAGAGTCAAATGTATGATTTGTGATAAAAAAGATATGTTAGATGATGAAAATCCTATGGCAAAAAAACTGCGTAATCGCCCTATTCATACATATATGTGCATGGAATGTTCGGAACGAATTGCAGAACGTACGATGGAACGTCATGCAAGTGGTAATTTTCGATTATATCGTGATAAAAAAGTCGAAGACGATTGGTAAAATGTAAATAAGTCCTTAATCATATAGATAAGGACTTATTTATATTTTTCAGGTTCACGATTCATTTGATCCAAAAAACAATCAATAGCTTCTAATGGAAACCTTGCAGATTTTCTTTCTCCATTCATTTCATATGTAATCAAATACATTTCTTCATTCTTTTTAACTTCCACATTCTTTAATTTATGTTCCTCATATATCATATTCTGAAATAACAAATACGTTTCTTTTGCAGCACGATCATCTGGACGTGCTTCGGCAACTGTTTTAATTGTTAACCAATTATATAATGCATCTTGTACTGAGCGCATAAAACTCCCCCCCTCACCCTGCTTTTTGTTGTCTTGCTTGACGTAAACGCAACCTATAAATCCCAAGTACAATTGCCGCTACAACAAGCCCCTCTCCAACAGGTAAAAAAACTGCAAAGAAAGTTAAAACTGTACACCCAATCGCTAACGATATATATATCACTATATTTTTTATTATTGATAGTTTTCTTGCAAAACCTAAATTATACACAAGTGCACTTAATATAACAATGATGCCATACAGCAACCACATCCCTAGTTCTGGATTTTCATCAACTTTACATAATTTCGCAAAAAACGACATTCTTTCTAACATCATTCATCCCCCTTTCTCACAAAAACAAATTTTATTTATGTACTTAATACAAGAGTAACCCGCAAAAAAAATACTGTCCACAAAAAAGAGTAAATATTCCAAAAATATATACAATAAAAAAAACAGCTACCCTTCAAAGGCAGCTGTTCTATTATTTTACGCTTCTACAGATTTCTTCTTCTTAGCAGCTCTTTCGCGCTCGCTCTTATCAAGAATCTTTTTACGTAGACGAATTGATTCTGGAGTTACTTCACAGAACTCATCATCGTTTAAGTACTCTAATGACTCTTCTAAAGTCATCAAGCGTGGTTTTTTCATTGTTGAAGTTTGATCTTTCGTCGCAGAACGAATGTTAGTTTGTTGTTTCATTTTTACAACGTTAACTGTTAAGTCATTCTCACGAGTGTGTTCTCCGACAATCATACCAGCATATACTTCTGTACCTGGTTCAACGAAGATTACACCACGGTCTTCAACTTGCATAATACCGTATTGTGATGCTTTTCCTGTTTCAAGTGAAACTAGAACACCTTGGCGACGTCCACCAACTTGTCCAGCGTGTACTGGTTGGTAGCAATCGAATGTATGGTTTAAAATACCGTAACCACGAGTTAATGTTAAGAATTCTGTTGTGTAACCAATTAAACCACGTGCTGGAACCATGAAAGTAAGGCGAACTTGACCGTTTCCGTTATTCACCATATCTAACATTTCACCTTTACGTGCACCCATAGATTCCATAATAGAACCAGTGTATTCTTCAGGTACATCAATTTGCACGCGCTCTACAGGCTCACATCTTACGCCATCAACTTCTTTAATAATTACTTCAGGCTTAGATACTTGTAGTTCATAACCTTCACGACGCATGTTTTCAATTAGGATAGATAAATGTAATTCTCCACGTCCAGATACGATCCACGCATCAGGAGAATCTGTATTATCTACACGTAAACTTACATCTGTTTCTAATTGTGAACGAAGACGCTCTTCAATTTTACGAGATGTAATGAATTTACCTTCACGACCTGCAAATGGGCTGTTATTTACAAGGAATGTCATTTGTAGTGTTGGCTCATCAATACGTAATAATGGTAAAGCCTCTTCATGCTCAACCGGACATACTGTTTCACCTACGTTAATGTCTTCCATACCTGAAACAGCTACTAAATCTCCAGCTTTTGCTTCTTCAATTTCTTGACGTTTTAATCCAATGTAACCAAATAATTTCGTTACACGGAATTGTTTTACAGTTCCATCAACTTTCATTAATGCAACTTGTTGTCCTACTTTCATTGTACCACGGAATACGCGACCAACCCCGATACGACCAACATAGTCATTGTAATCAAGAAGTGCTACTTGGAATTGAAGTGGCTCTTCGCTGTTATCAACTGGTGCTGGAATATGTTCAATAATTGTGTCAAACAATGATTTCATATTCTCTTCTTGATTTGCTGGATTTGAATCTAAGCTTGCTGTTCCGTTCATTGCTGATGCAAATACAACTGGGAACTCTAATTGATCTTCGTTTGCACCAAGTTCGATGAATAAGTCAACTACTTCATCAACTACTTCATCAGGGCGAGCGAAGTCACGGTCAATTTTGTTTACAACAACGATTGGAGTTAAGTTTTGCTCAAGAGCTTTCTTTAAAACAAATCGTGTTTGTGGCATACAACCTTCATATGCATCAACAACAAGTAGAACACCATCAACCATTTTCATAATACGTTCTACTTCTCCACCAAAGTCAGCGTGACCAGGTGTATCTAAAATGTTAATTCTTTTATCTTCATAGTGAATCGCAGTATTCTTCGCTAAAATTGTAATACCACGTTCTCTTTCTAGATCGTTTGAGTCCATTGCGCGTTCTTCAATATGTTCATTCGCACGGAACGTCCCCGCTTGACGTAATAACTGGTCAACAAGTGTTGTTTTACCATGGTCAACGTGGGCAATAATTGCTATATTTCGTAAATCTTGTCGTTTTTTCAACATGTCCAACTCCTAATGTCTTTTTAATCCTTCTCTATTATAAGAGCGAAGGGGATACAATGGCAATCAAAATAAAATCAAGAATGAAAATATAGTTGTATTCTTACTTTTGTGAAAGTAAAATGAGATTGGAGGGTGAAGAAATGGAACACATTCAATATCGCTTTTTATTAACTGCAATTATCGGTGTTATTTTCTTAATCGGTATTGGTATTATGGTTGCTGAAAATAGTCCCATCGGTATTATTATTTGCATTATCGGCACATTTGTTACAGTTGGATACGGTTTTGTAACAAAAAGAAAAATGCGTAAATCGCAATAACGTCAAAAAGTAAGAAGCGCTTATATAGCCTCTTACTTTTTTTGTTACTCCGCTATAAATCGTAACACCTCTTCGTACACTCCTGGTTTTGCAACTAATACACTGCTCTTCTCTACGATAGAAAGCGGGGCTCCAGAAAATGTTGTCACCTTGCCTCCAACTTCCTCTACAATTATCTGTCCCCCACCAAAATCCCATGGTGATAATCTCGGCGTTACATATGCATCTATTCTTCCTGTTGCAACGTATACCATCTCTAACGCTGCACAGCCATATGATCTCGTGCCTCTCGCTTTCTTAACCAGTGCCATCATACTTTCCTTATTAAGCAATGAATTGTCGGTAAGCCATATCGTATTTAAAGCTACAATACCTTGCTCTACAGTTCCTTTTTCCAATAAAGGTATTGGTACTTCATTACAAAATGCTCCAGCTCCCTTTACCGCATGGTATAATTCATCATGAACTGGATCATAAATAAGTCCAACCTTTCCGATACCGTTCTCATAAATTCCAATTGAAATTGCGAAATTTCTTTTTTGATGAACAAAGTTCATCGTGCCATCAATTGGATCAATTAACCAAACAACCCCATCAGAAGAACTTACCTCATCTCCATAACCTTCTTCTCCTAAAATATTATGGTTCGGGAATGTTTCTTTAATTTTCCCAATTAAAAACTGTTCTATTTCTCGGTCCATATTTGTTACTAAATCAGCTGCATTGGATTTCGTTTCTATAATAAGTGCTTTTTCCATTGATGCCATTAAAAACTCTCCTGCATCTCGAATCCACTGTTTGGCGTGTGCATCGATGTCTTTCCATACTTCTTGCATGTTTAAACACTCCGATCTATACTGTTCACAGAAAAAACGAACCCTTTATAAGGTTCGCACCAACTAATTTTTTATACATATACTATTATTACGCTTCTAAACGAATCATTTCAAGTCTTAACACTTCTAACTTTTGTACACACTCTTCTTTTTTCAGTTTATCATTTTCCATCATCGCATCATATAAAGTTGCTAATTCATAATCTAGCTCCAAACGTAGCACCGGTATTCTCTTTTCAGCATCTGTTCTCTTTAACGCATTAATCACCTGTCTCATATTATTTGCCTCCTCCCAATATTCGTCTGCCCTCGGACTAGAATTAATTCAATTTTCTGATTTTTTGTTTTATACTATACTATGTTGGATAAATCATCTATGCAACAAAATTATATTTTTTTATTTAAATTTTTTTGTGCTGTTTTTTTTATGAATAGTACAAGCTGTGCTAAAATAAAAGCAAAATAGGAGTTGGAGGAACAATCATGACACTACAAACATTCAAGTCAACTGATTTTGAGGTCTTTACAGTTGATGGTCTCGAAGAACGAATGAGTGCAATTAAAACGAACATTCATCCTAAGCTGGAAGCTTTAGGGGAACAGTTTGCAACTTATTTATCCAAACAAACTGATGAGAACTTTTTTTATCATGTAGCAAAACATGCACGTCGCAAAGTCAATCCACCAAACGATACTTGGGTTGCTTTTTCAACAAATAAACGCGGATATAAAATGCTGCCACATTTCCAAATTGGGTTATGGGGTACTCATGCCTTCATATACTTTGGTTTAATCTATGAGTGTCCACAAAAAGTGGAGACGGCTCACGCCTTCTTAGAACATTTAAATGATTTAAAAACAAATATTCCAAATGACTTCGTTTGGTCCATTGACCATACTAAACCAAGTGTAAAATTACATAAAACACTTGAAACAGAAGACTTACAAAAGATGATTGAACGTCTAGCTACTGTGAAAAAAGCAGAATTATTAGTTGGTATTCATATATCACCAGAGGAGTTTTCAGCAATGACCAACGAACAATTCCTTGCTAAGATTGAATCTACGATGCAATCACTCCTTCCTTTATATGCACTTTGTAATCGATAGTAGAAAACGGACAATTTATATTGTCCGTTTTTAGTTGTTATCACATTATATCACTTCAGTTTTTATTTTTCAAAATATTTTTTACATTTTCACAAGCTTTTGTTCTTCGACTTCTTTAGCCCTCTGAATCGCACGATATATAGAATACCCACTTATTTCTTGAAACTCTTTATCAATTTTCTTCTCTTCTGCTTTCGATGGAACAATCTCTTTAAAACGACGATATAATCCCATTAATTCTTCTCTTATAATTCCTTTTTCATATGCTTTCTCAATTGCTTCATAAAACTTCACAATTGCTACCATTTCCTCATTTGACCAATCATAATCTAGCGGATATTGATATTCCATTTTGCACCTCATTTATCATTTCTTCTTATTTCAATATGCTATCTTAAAGAAATTTTTTCTTCTTTACTATAGCCACTTTGCATTATACACTATTTATTCCTTATGATGGAATTGTCTTCCTCTATAAGTTAATTGGAAATAACTATTTAACATACTTACTGTAAAAATATTTTTTTCTATACATCTATAATTATTGGTGATATAATGCTTTTGTTTTATAGAAAATAAAGTGAACCTACCATCTCAAAAACGCTTTTGTGATTGGCAGAAAAACAAGTCTCATTCTAAAAAGCACTTAACTTTTTTAGAACAAGATTATATAAAACAAACTCTAATAAATATTATGAAAAAGAAGGGGTGTATAGATTGTCCCAATACGAAACACCATTGTTTACCGCTTTAGTTGAGCACAGTAAGCGAAATCCAATTCAATTCCATATTCCTGGTCATAAAAAAGGACAGGGCATGGATCCTACATTTCGCGAATTTATTGGGCATAATGCATTAGCAATTGATTTAATTAATATTGCGCCACTCGATGATTTACATCATCCAAAAGGTATGATTAAAGAAGCACAAGATTTAGCAGCAGCTGCATTTGGTGCAGATCATACTTTCTTTTCTATTCAAGGTACAAGTGGTGCAATAATGACAATGGTGATGAGCGTTTGCGGTCCTGGTGACAAAATCCTAGTGCCACGAAACGTGCATAAATCAGTAATGTCAGCTATTATTTTCTCAGGTGCAAAACCGATTTTCATGCATCCTGAAATCGATCCAAAACTGGGTATTTCACATGGAATTACAATTCAATCTGTCAAAAAGGCACTTGAAGAGCATTCAGATGCGAAAGGCTTACTTGTTATTAACCCAACATACTTTGGCTTTGCTGCAGACTTAGAACAAATTGTACAATTATCACATTCTTATGATATCCCTGTACTAGTTGATGAGGCTCATGGTGTTCATATTCATTTTCACGATGAATTGCCGATGTCAGCGATGCAAGCCGGTGCAGATATGGCAGCAACAAGTGTTCACAAATTAGGAGGATCTTTAACGCAAAGTTCTATTCTTAATGTGAAGGAAGGGCTTGTGAACGTAAAACATGTTCAATCTATTATTAGCATGCTTACGACTACATCAACTTCTTACATCTTGTTAGCATCCCTAGATGTTGCTAGAAAACGTCTTGCTACAGAAGGAACAGCACTCATAGAACAAACAATACAATTAGCAGAACAAGTTCGTGATGCTATAAATGATATTGAGCATCTTTACTGTCCTGGGAAAGAAATGTTAGGTACGGATGCTACTTTTAACTATGATCCTACAAAGATAATTGTATCTGTAAAAGATTTAGGTATTACAGGCCATCAGGCTGAAGTATGGCTTAGAGAGCAATATAACATTGAAGTAGAACTCTCAGATTTATACAACATACTATGTCTTGTCACTTTCGGAGATACAGAAAGTGAGACAAATACACTTATTGCAGCATTACAAGATTTAGCAGCAACATTTAGAAATCAAGCCGATAAAGGTGTTCAAATACAAGTAGAAATTCCAGAAATACCAGTGCTAGCACTTTCTCCTCGAGATGCTTTTTATTCGGAAACAGAAGTCATTCCATTTGAAAATGCAGCAGGTCGTATTATAGCTGATTTCGTTATGGTTTATCCGCCAGGGATTCCAATCTTTACTCCGGGGGAAATTATTACACAAGATAACTTAGAGTATATTCGTAAAAACTTAGAAGCAGGTTTACCTGTACAAGGTCCTGAAGATATGACATTACAAACTTTACGTGTGATTAAAGAGTACAAGCCTATCAGTTGATAGGCTTTTCTTTCACCCTTTTTCCCTTTTCTCATACGATATTAAGTAATGTAACGTATAGGTGGGGATACTATTATGATTGTAATAGGCCGTTCTATTGTACATCCTTATATCACAAATGAATATGAGCCATTTGCAGCTGAGAAACAACAAATTTTATCGATAATGGCAGGAAATCAAGAAATTTATTCCTTCCGAACATCTGATGAACTCAGCTTTGATCTAAATTTGCGCGTTAATATTATTACTTCTGCATTAGAACTTTTTCAAAGTGGATTTCAGTTTCGCACATTTCAACAATCCTTTTGCAACCCTCAGTATTGGAAAAGAACGTCACTTGGAGGGTTCGAGCTCCTTCCAAACATACCCCCTTCCATTGCCATACAAGATATTTTCAAAAACGGAAAACTATATGGAACTGAATGTGCCACCGCTATGATTATTATTTTTTACAAAGCTTTACTATCATTGTATGAGGAAGAAACTTTCAACCGTCTCTTTGCAAACCTTTTACTATATACGTGGGACTACGATCAAGATTTAAAGCTCATAACAAAAACGGGTGGCGATCTTGTTCCAGGTGACCTCGTTTATTTTAAAAATCCACAAGTGAATCCAGCTACAATCGAGTGGCAAGGAGAAAATACAATCTATTTAGGAAATTTCTTTTTTTACGGACATGGCGTAGGTGTGAAAACAAAAGAGGAAATTATATACTCACTAAATGAACGACGAGTCCCTTACGCTTTTATTTCAGCTTTCTTGACCGATACTATTACCCGTATTGATAGCCGTCTCATGAGCCACTACGCCTCTCCTAGCACTCCACAGACATCGATAGGATTTATTCCAATTAGAGATGATGCAATCGTTGCAACTGTTGGCAATACAACTACAATTTATTAAAAAAGCGCCTACATATGTAGGCGCTTTTTCTTATTTAAGCTTTTGTATGTTCTTTATGGTCACATTCGCAATGAGATCCACATTTCCCGTATAGTACTGTTGATTTTTCATCTTCAAAATGTCCGATTGTTCCTTCACATACTTGGCATACGATTGTTCCCATTTTTCATTTCCCCCTGAGTTTTAATAATAATCTACTTATCTATAATTAAGCTTTCGCCTTGTCTCTTTTAGCACATTCACAATTTGTACCACATTTCCCGTAAAGCACTGTCGTTTTTTCATCTTCAAAATGACCGATTGTTCCTTCACATACTTGGCATACGATTGTTCCCATTTTTCATTTCCCCCTAAGTTTATGGTCCTAAAAACTTTTAGTTGTCCATTTCCTATTAATTATTGGGCTTTTGTATGCTCTGTGTGATCACATCCGCAAGATCCACATTTCCCGTAAAGTACCGTTACTTTTTCATCCTCGAAGTGTGCAATTGTACCTTCACAATCTTGACATACGATCGTTCCCATTTTTCATTTCCCCCTAAGTTTATAATCCCAAAAACTTTTGTAACCGCTTAACTTTCTGTCTTTATTTTAATATGTTATACTTTTTACGTCAATAGGTTTTTAGTATAACACATTAAATATTTTTAATTTAAATTAGTATGCGATATTCAAACAAAAAAACAGCCATATTTATACATACGACTGTTTTACATTAACTATTCTTCATATTCCGCATGCAAAGAAGTAGATGGGACTAAAAATTTGAAAAACTGAGCTAACTCTGCCGCTTCCTCTTCTGACCCTAATTTAAAAATTTCCTGTATATGTTGAACATTCTCTACATCATCTCGTCCAAGTAAAGTAGACCTTCCTGTTTGCATGCAAACAATGAGTGGCTTTCCAAAAAACATATTTGTATAAATAACACCAAAATCATAACGAGTATCATGTGTCATAAACCCCAAAAATCGTACCTTCACACTTTCATGCTCATCATACAATTTTTCAAACATCGGTTTCCACCTTTCTACATCACCTTTCACTAGTATATTAAACAAAAAAAGGAATACTCCTTTTAATTGTCAAAAAATTCAGTAGGATGTAGAATGATAGTATTCTACTAAGTTAGGGGGAACTTATATGCAACATGCATTTATTACGCTTGTACCTAAATCCAATCAACACTCTGTTTCAATAGATGATATAAAACAACTTTTTCTTTACTATCAAACAGTTACTTCCAAAACTGGTGTTCAAATTAATTACGCTTATACAAATACCGCTTTTCCCTATGAAATTTTAGACACATCAGCAACAACATTAAAACTACAATCTACTCACGATCGATATGACTCCATTTATGTTGGTGTCGGTATAGAAAAGGAACAATCTTTTATTCAGATTTCTTTACCACCTAATGCAACATTTGGTGATAAAGGAAAAGCAAATGAATTTTGCCGTTTTCTAGCGAAGAAATTAGAAGGAGAATTACAATTATTTAATGGAAGAACAATGTATTTCTATAAACGTTAATTTAAGTAATAGAAAATATAATTAAAAATAGTATGCAATTTGAACACGTAAGGAATAAAGCCTGCTTTCTGGTATGCAATACAAAATATGCGATCACATATGCTAAATAAAGAAATACAAAAAATAGCATTACCTTGTAATGCAACTTATCACCATTTGACAATGATAATACAACGGAAAAACCACTCCATAATAAAAAATGATAAAATATAACATGTAATATTCTCATGGAACCTTCTCCTTTGACATGCTCTATTTTATTAATATATGGGATTAAGTTTGAATCAATTACATAATATAGGAAAGCATATATACTACTTTTGAATTAACATATGTTCTAACGGTTCATTTAAAGTATTATATATTCATTCGACAAGTACATATAAAGACCTTGCAAGCCATTTTATTAAAATAAAAATAACCCATCTCTTTCAATAAGAGATGGGTTATTTTCATTACTTAAATTATTTTACAATGTGAATTGGCATTCCAAGAGCAACTTCAGCTGCTTCCATTGTGATTTCACCTAATGTTGGGTGAGCGTGGATTGTTTGAGCGATATCTTCTGCTGTCATTCCAGCTTCGATAGCTAAACCAATCTCAGAGATAATATCAGAAGCGCCTGCACCTGCAACTTGAGCACCTACAAGAAGACCATCTTCTTTACGTGTTACAAGTTGTAGGAAACCGTCAGTGCTGTTTAATGATAACGCACGACCGTTTGCAGCGAATGGGAACTTAGATACAGCTACTGTCATTCCTGCTTCTTCAGCTTGTTTCTTAGTGTAACCAACAGATGCTAATTCTGGATCAGTGAAGCATACTGCAGGAATTCCGATGTAATCGATTGCTGATGCATGGCCACTAATTGCTTCAACAGCTACTTTACCTTCGTAAGAAGCTTTGTGAGCTAATGGTGGTCCAGGAACGATATCACCGATTGCATAGATGTTTGATACGTTTGTACGACATTGCTCATCGATTTCGATGATGCCGCGGTCAGTCATTTTAACTCCAACTTGCTCAAGACCGATTTCTTGAGTGTTTGGACGACGACCTACAGTTACTAATACGTAATCTGCTTCTACAGTTTGGATTTCACCTTTAACTTCAAAGCTAACTTTTACGCCAGTTTCTGTTTCTTCAACGCCTTTAGCCATAGCTTTTGTATGGATATTTACGTTACCTTTTTTTTGAAGAGCACGTTTAACAACAGAGCTCATAGCTTTTTCGAAACCAGCTAAGATTTCGTCGCCAGCTTCTACTACAGTAACTTCTGTACCGAAGTTAGCATATGCAGTTCCTAATTCCATACCGATGTAACCGCCGCCGATTACAACAAGTTTTTTAGGAATTTCAGGTAAGCTTAAAGCGCCTGTAGAGTTGATAACACGTTTAGAGTATTTGAATCCTGGAATTTCGATTGGTGTAGAACCAGTTGCAAGAACAGCATTTTTAAACGTATACGTTTGTGCTGCATCTTCAGTCATTACGCGTAATGTATTAGCATCTACGAAGTAAGCTTCACCGCGAATGATTTCAACTTTGTTACCTTTAAGAAGGCCTTCAACACCGCCAGTTAATTTCTTAACTACGCCGTTTTTCCATTCTTGAACTTTTGTAAAGTCAACTTTTACGTTCTCTGCAGTGATACCCATGTCATCAGAATGCATTGCATTCTCATAACGATGACCTGCATTGATTAACGCTTTTGAAGGAATACATCCAACGTTTAAGCATACGCCACCAAGGTTAGCTTTTTCGATAATTGCTACCTTTTGACCTAATTGTGCTGCACGAATTGCCGCAACGTATCCACCAGGACCTGCACCAACAACGACTGTATCTAATTCAATTGGGAAATCTCCTACTACCATTGTTATTACGCCTCCATTACTAATAATTGTGGGTCATTCAATAGACGTTTAATTTGGTTTAATGCTTTTTGAGCAGTTGCGCCGTCAATTAAACGATGGTCAAAGCTTAGAGATAATGCTAATACTGGAGCTGCAACGATTTCACCGTTTTTCACAACTGGCTTCTCAGCGATACGGCCGATACCAAGGATTGCTACTTCTGGGTGGTTGATAACTGGAGTGAACCATTGTCCACCTGCAGAACCAATGTTTGTAATTGTGCAAGAAGCACCTTTCATTTCAGCCGGAGCTAAACGACCATCACGTGCTTTACCAGCAAGATCATTGATCTCGTTAGAAATAGTGAAGATAGACTTGCGATCTGTATCTTTAACAACTGGTACTAATAGACCTTTGTCTGTATCAGCTGCGATACCGATGTTGAAGTAATGTTTATGAACTACTTCTTGAGAAGCATCATCTAAAGAAGTGTTTAACATTGGGTATTCACGTAATGCAGATGTTAAAGCTTTAACAACGTATGGAAGGTAAGTTAATTTAATACCTTTGTCAGCTGCAACAGCTTTGAACTTCTTACGGTGAGCAACAAGCTCAGTTACATCAATTTCATCCATTAATGTTACGTGAGGAGCTGTATGCTTAGAGTTAACCATTGCTTTTGCAATCGCTTTACGGATACCACTCATTTTCTCACGAGTTTCTGGATATTCACCAGCTGGGATTGGTTGTGCTTTTGGTGCTTCTTCTTTCGCTGCTGCTGGAGTAGCTTCTACTGCTGCTGGAGCCTCAGTTGCTGCTACTGCTTGTCCACCATTTGCAAATGCATCGATGTCAGCTTTTACGATACGGCCGTTCTTACCAGAACCAGCTACTTTATGAATGTCTACGCCGTTTTCACGAGCATATTTACGAACAGATGGCATAGCGATTACGCGCTCATTTACTACTTCTGCAGTTGCTGCTGGAGTAGCTTCCGCTGCTGGAGCTTCTACTGCTGCTTCTTCAGCTTTTGGAGCTGCATCATGATCGTCACCTTTAAATTTAAGGTTTTCGTATCCAGGAGCATCAAATTTAATTAATGTATCTCCTACAATTGCAACTGTTCCTTCTTCTACAAGTACTTCAAGTACTTTACCTTTAACAGGAGAAGGGATTTCTACTACTGCTTTATCATTTTGTACTTCAAGAAGTACATCGTCTTCGTTTACTTCATCGCCTGGTTTAATAAACCATTTTACGATTTCACCTTCGTGGATACCTTCACCGATATCTGGTAGTTTAAATTCAAATGCCACGGAATTCAGCCCCCTGATTCATTTCATTATTATGGAATATGTACAAAAGAAACCAGCATGTGCTGATTTCTTTTGCACATGAAAAGCTAAAAATTAGAAGTTCATTACTTTGTTAACAGCTTCAACAATATCTTTATGGTTTGGTAACCATACGCTCTCAGCTTGAGAGAATGGGAATACTGTATCAGCAGCTGCAACACGTACAACTGGAGCTTCTAAGTTTAAGATTGCACGGTCGTTAATTTCCGCTACAACGTTAGCTGCAATACCAGCTTGTTTTTGTGCTTCTTGAACTACAACTACGCGGCCTGTTTTTTCAACAGAAGCGATGATTGTTTCGATATCTAATGGTTGAACTGTACGTAAGTCAACTACCTCTAAAGAGATACCTTCTTTTTCAAGTTCTTCAGCAGCTTTTAATGCAGCATGAACCATAGCACCGTAAGCGATAACAGATACATCTGTACCTTCACGTTTGATATCAGCTTTACCTAAATCAATTGTGTAATCGCCTTCTGGTACATCTTGACGGAATGAACGGTACAATTTCATATGCTCTAAGTAGATAACTGGATCGTTGTCACGAATCGCAGAGATTAAAAGACCTTTTGCATCGTATGGAGTAGATGGAATAACAACTTTTAGACCAGGTTGTTGAGCCACTAATCCTTCTAAGCTATCAGCATGTAGTTCAGGAGTATGAACACCGCCACCGAATGGAGAACGAATTGTTACTGGAGCAGTCCAACGTCCACCAGAACGGTAACGCATACGAGCTAATTGACCAGAAACTGAATCCATTACTTCATAAATGAAACCGAAGAATTGGATTTCTGGAACTGGACGGAAGCCTTCTAATGCAAGTCCAACTGCAAGTCCACCAATACCAGACTCTGCAAGTGGAGTATCCATTACACGATCTTCACCGAATTCAGCTTGTAAACCTTCAGTAGCACGGAATACACCGCCGTTTACACCAACGTCTTCACCAAACACAAGTACGTTAGGGTCATTTTTCATTTCAACGCGTAAAGCATCAGTGATTGCTTGAATCATTGTCATTTGAGCCATGGCTTACTTCGACTCCTTTTCTTTGTAAATTTCATATTGTTCAGCTAAGTTGTAAGGCATTTTTTCGTACATGATTTCCATTAAATCAGTAACTTTTTGTTTTGGAGCTTGGTCAGCCTTAGCAATTGCTTGTTTGATATCTTCTTTTGCTTCTTCGATTACTTTCTCTTCAACTTCTTGAGACCATAGGCCTTTGTTTTCTAAGAATGCACGGAAGCGTACGATTGGATCTTTTTGTTCCCATTCGTTCTCGATATCTTTTGTACGGTAACGAGTTGGGTCATCACCAGCCATTGTATGTGGACCGTAACGGAATGTTAAAGTCTCGATTAAAGTAGGGCCTTCGCCGTTTACTGCACGCTCACGAGCGAAAGCAGTTGCTGCGTATACAGCTAATGGGTCCATACCGTCTACTTGAATTCCGTAAATACCTGCTGCTACTGCTTTTTGCGCTACAGTTTTAGCTGCAGATTGCTTTTCTACTGGAGTAGAGATTGCATAACGGTTGTTTTGTACAACGAAGATTGCTGGAGCTTTGAATGCACCCGCAAAGTTCATACCTTCGTAGAAGTCACCTTGTGAAGCACCACCGTCACCAGTGTAAGTAATTGCAACAGATTTTTTACCACGTAGTTTCATACCTAACGCAACACCAGCAGTTTGGATGATTTGCGCACCGATGATGATTTGTGGAGCAAGTGCATTTACATTCTCAGGCATTTGGTTACCCATGAAATGTCCACGAGAGAATAAGAATGCTTGGTATAATGGTAAACCGTGCCATACTAATTGTGGCACATCACGATATCCTGGTAAGATGAAATCTTCTGCTTCAAGTGCGAAATGACTTGCTAATTGAGAAGCCTCTTGTCCAGCTGTTGGTGCGTAGAAACCTAAACGTCCTTGACGGTTTAAAGAAATAGAACGTTGATCTAGTACGCGAGTATACACCATACGGCGCATTAATTCTTTTAATTGATCATCAGATAATTCAGGCATAGCTGCTTCATTCACAACTTCGCCTTTTTCATTTAAAATTTGTAATGTTTCAAATTGAGCTGCGATAGCTTTCATTTGCTCATCAACATTAAATAGGGTCTTTTTTGTTTTAGTACCCATTCCGTTCACCTCTTCCTCTCTTGAACCATATTCTGAAACGCTTTCACTATCTATTAGCTAGACTGAAAACGCAACAATGTAAACCAACAAATTTATCTGTCGGTTGAGAATAATTTTGTGTACCTAACAATCTGTACTAATGTTTTTTCAGAAACATATTAATACAATCTTGATCACGTTTTTTAGTTTACAACTATTCTAATTACGATGTCAATTACTTTGAATACGTTTTTTTATAAATAATCTGCAGGTTTCTTCTACACAAACGTGTTTTTATTTTTCACATCTGTATTAGTAAGCATTGACCTACTGTTATATTATTCCCTTTTTAACTTGTTTTTTCTCTTAGAATAATATGTAAACGATTTAATTCTCTTTAGTTTTTCTCTCTTCTTAACAAAAATATACAAACTCTTCTTCCTTTTATAGGTAATTACCCATACATTTCTACTCTCCCCTCCATACATTATAGTAACCGCAGTATTAGCGGGAAATGATAAAGGAGGTCATCTCATGTACGGATACTCATATTGCTATCCAACTTGTTCATATCCTTCCTACGGTTATGGCGGTTCTTGTGGCGGATCTGGACGCGGCTTCGCCTTAATCGTTGTGTTGTTTATTCTTTTAATTATCGTTGGTGCTGCTTGCATTCGCTAATGTAAAATGAAACAACTATGGAAAGAAACAGACGGCTTTGCCGTCTTTTCTTTTTATTACATACATAAATATTCTATAGTAGAACGCTTTCCAAAGCGCTTACACTACTTGTCGATGACTTTTCCCCTCTCCTTTGGTAGACTAAAAAAGAAAGGAGAGATTACATATGCTTACAATGAAAGATGTAATTCGCGAAGGAGATCCTATTTTGCGAAACGTTGCAGAAGAGGTATCAATGCCGGCGAGCGAAGAAGATACAACTACCCTTAAAGAAATGATTGAATTCGTAATAAATAGCCAAGATCCTGAAATGGCTGAAAAATATAGTTTACGCCCTGGAATCGGATTAGCGGCTCCGCAAATCGGTATTTCAAAGAAAATGATAGCGGTTCATGTAACTGATACGGACGGTACGTTATATAGTCATGCATTATTCAATCCAAAAATCATTAGTCATTCTGTTGAACGTACATATTTACAAAGCGGGGAAGGCTGTCTCTCTGTAGACCGCGAAGTACCTGGTTATGTCCCCCGTTACACAAGAATTACAGTGAAAGCAACATCTATCAACGGTGAAGAAGTAAAATTACGTTTAAAAGGTTTACCAGCAATCGTATTTCAGCATGAAATTGACCATTTAAATGGTGTTATGTTCTATGACCACATTAATAAAGAAAATCCATTTGCTGCTCCTGACGATTCAAAACCTCTAGAGCGATAATAAAAAAGGCGGGAGTTAATCTTCCGCCTTTTTTATATGAAATGGGTTTCATATTCACTTATAGCAATCCCGCCCATTTTAATCCATGATATATGCCGTCTTCACTAACATCCTTTGTCACGTGATTTGCAAGTTTTTTCAAGTCTTCATGACCATTTCCCATCACAATACCTGTCCCAACCGCTTCAATCATTTCTAAATCATTTAAGCCATCTCCAAATGCATACACTTGTTCACGGTTAAATCCTAATTTCTCAATGAATTTTTCAATCCCTTTTGCCTTAGAACCACCATTTGGAATGATATCCATTGAATACGCATGCCAGCGAATGAAATGAAAGTCTGGGTACTGATTAATAAACTTTTCCTCCTCATTCACTTCACAGAAAAGAAGTGTTTGATAAATATTACGTTTCTCATAAAAATCAGGTTCATATGCCGGATGTTCAAAGTTTAAACTCCCAAAACCTTCTTTCACATAATCATGATATTCTACTGATGCTCTCATGTCTTGATGATCAAGATATACAAGTGGATATCCTTCTTGTTTTGCAAACTGAGTAAACTTATGCAAGGCAGCCGGATGTAACGGGTTATTAAATATTACCTCATCTTCAAATACAACGTACTGTCCATTAAAACTAACATAATTATGTATATTGAGTTCCTTACGAATATCTTCAAACATAAACGGCGCACGTCCAGTTGCAATTGCTACATGCACACCTTTTTCTTGTAACTGCTTTACTGCATCTCGTGTAGATTGCGGAATTTTTTTATCATGATCTAATAATGTTCCATCAATATCAAAAAAGACAATTTTATCATTCATTTGTCAAAATCCTTTCTGTTACTCTATATTCCTATTTTGATTATCGCTTTTCAAATGCTAAAAAAAAGTATAACATATTAAACATCTGTGAAGAAAGCGTTCACTTTCTGACCTTATTTATGAAATCTGCATATATATATTAGTAAAAAATGTGGATACTTGTTCGTATGAATTTTCTTCTCTATTCTTTCTCATACTATACCTATAACTAACGGCTACTAATCGTTACTATAGAATAACTTTCCCTGTATGCGAAAGGACAAGATTCAACATTCACTTTTGTCCTCTTTCTTTATCAGAGACGGAGTTTTCACTAGTAATATGCATGTTTAAAATAAGGAAAGGAAGGAGTAATCATGCTGAAGAAGCTGAAGAAAAAGCTCAAGCGTTATTTAAAAGATCTAGTCCGTAAAAAGACAATCGCTTAAATTGTGCCCATTTCGGGCTTTTTCTTCATTCTCATTCGAAAAAACATGAAAATCGTGACTGTTTGCTTTATAATAAGTAACAGATAATGCAAAACATAGACAAGGAGAGGTTTTCCAAATGATTTTTAAAGTATTTTATCAAGAAAAAACGACTGAGGTTCCAGTACGTGAAAATACAAAAGTTTTATATTTAGAGGCTACGTCTGAAAAGGATGTTCGTAAAAAATTAAATAAGTTCGCATATAATATCGAGTTCGTTCAATCTGTTACTGGTGCTCATCTTGAATATGAAAAACAAAACGCTGATTTAACATTAGCGGAAATCGTATAGTCATATGAAATTTCTAAAGAATGATCAGGCTGCCGTTTTCGCTTTAGGTGGACTTGGAGAAATCGGTAAAAATACATATGCTGTTCAATTTCAAGATGAAATTATTATTATTGATGCTGGAATTAAATTTCCAGAAGACGAACTCCTCGGAATCGATTATGTAATACCAGATTACACTTATTTTGTGCGAAACGAAGATAAAATTAAAGGATTATTCATTACACATGGTCACGAAGATCATATCGGTGGAATTCCTTACTTATTACGTCAAGTAAACATTCCGATTTATGGTGGGAAATTAGCAATTGCACTAATCAAAAACAAATTAGAAGAGCACGGATTACTTCGTAAAGCAAAACTTTATGAAATTCAAGAAGATGATGTTATTAAATTTAAAAAGACGTCTGTTTCCTTCTTCCGTACAACTCACAGTATTCCGGATTCATACGGAGTTGTTGTGAAAACACCTCAAGGACAAGTTGTTCATACTGGTGATTTCAAATTTGATTTTACACCAGTCGGTGAACCAGCGGACTTAACAAAAATGGCTGAAATCGGAAAAGACGGTGTACTTTGTCTCTTATCTGACAGTACAAACAGTGAAGTTCCAAACTTTACAATGTCTGAGCGCCGTGTTGGTGATAGTATTCAAGATATTTTCCGCAAAGTAGAAGGTCGTATTATCTTCGCAACCTTTGCATCAAATATCCATCGTCTACAACAAGTTGTTGAAGCAGCTGTTGAAAACAATCGTAAAGTTGCTGTGTTCGGTCGAAGTATGGAAGCAGCGATTGAAATCGGACAAAACCTTGGTTATATTCGCTGTCCAAAGGATACATTCATAGATACAGCTCAACTAAACCGCCTACCAGCGAATAAGGTTGTTATTTTATGTACAGGTAGTCAAGGTGAGCCAATGGCAGCACTTTCACGTATTGCTAATGGTACTCATCGTCAAATTCAAATCATTCCTGGCGACACAGTTGTTTTCTCTTCTTCACCAATCCCTGGTAATACAATTAGCGTAAGCCGTACAATTAACATGTTGTATCGTGCTGGTGCTGATGTAATCCACGGAAAACTGTCAAACATTCATACGAGTGGACATGGCGGACAAGAAGAACAAAAACTAATGCTTCGTCTAATTAAACCGAAGTATTTCATGCCAATTCATGGTGAATATCGTATGCAACGTATGCATATGAAATTAGCAAATGATTGTGGTATTCCAGAAGAAAACTGTTTCATCATGGATAATGGAGATGTTCTTGCCTTACGTTCTGATGAAGCAAGCGTAGCTGGTAAAATACCATCTGGCTCTGTCTATATTGACGGAAATGGTATTGGAGATATCGGTAATATCGTATTACGCGATCGTCGTATCCTTTCTGAAGAAGGACTTGTTATTGTAGTTGTAAGCATTGATATGAAAGAATTTAAAGTTGCAGCAGGACCTGATATTATCTCACGTGGTTTCGTTTATATGCGGGAAAGTAGTGATTTAATTAATGATGCTCAAACATTGATTACAACTCATTTAGAAAAAGTAATGGAACGCAAAACAACACAATGGTCTGAAATTAAAAATGAAATTACAGACACATTAGCACCATTCCTGTATGAGAAAACGAAACGTCGTCCAATGATTTTACCAATCATTATGGAGATATAAGAAAAAGGACAATACCGTGAAGGTATTGTCCTTTTCTCTTATCTTAAAAAGTGTTTAAAACGATCTACTTCATCGTCATGACCAATTACAATTAATATATCTCCCGCTTGAATATTTTCCGTAGCTCGAGGAGATACAATGACTTCTTTACCACGTTTAATCGCTACAATATTCAATCCAAACTTCGCACGAATATCTAATTCGATTAAAGAATGACCATCAATTTTTTTATTTGCTATAATCTCTACAATACTATGCTCATCTGAAAGCTCAAGATAGTCTAATACATTACTTGATGCAATATTATTAGCAATCCTTTTTCCCATATCACGCTCTGGGTGCACAATGTGATCTGCCCCTATTTTACTTAACACTTTTTCATGGTAATCATTTTGAGCTTTTACAGTAATATTTTTTACACCTAACTCTTTCAGAATTAATGTTGTTAAAATACTTGAATTTAAATTGTCTCCAATAGCAACGACTACATGATCAAAATTACGAATACCAAGACTTTTTAATACCATCTCATCTGTTGAATCTGCAATTACAGCATGTGAAGCTATATTTGCAAACTCATTAATTTTATCCTCATCTGAATCAATTGCCATTACTTCCATACCTAATTGAGCGAGTTCCCGGCAAATACTTCCACCAAAACGTCCAAGCCCAATGACAGCAAATTCTTTCTCTTTTTCACCCACAGGAATTCCTCCAATAACATCGAATACTATGTATTTTTATTGTAACATACTTTAGATTTGCTACAAAAATCTGTATATCATTCTTATTTTTGTTTTTGCATATAAAAATACTGTTGTAAATAAAATGCGATACTGAAAATTAACATACCAAATACAAATATATTTCCAAATGAACTAAATGTTTCAAAAACGAATAATAACGTTTCTTGTCCGAAGAAAGCAAATAATAGTTGTATAAATGCGAATAGCAATGCCAATATATAATGATGTTGATGGAATAAATAATGCGTTGCACCTAAAAAAGCGATAAACGAAATGATGAAAATCCACCAACTTTCTAAAAACAGTTGCCAATTAGTAAATTGATATCCATTTACTAATATCGCAATAATTCCTATAACCGCCATGGTTGGCACACTCCAGAATAGTGCTCGCCCTCTAAAATAGCGAGTTCCTTTAACATCACCTTTTTCATGTGCAATGTATGTTAGTACTACGGTACTTATATACAAAACCGAAAGAATTGTTAAAACGATAATGAGCCAAAAATGTAATTGATAATACTCATGTTCTATGTTTGTCACGATAGCCGCTAACATACACGGGATTAACATTCCAGTCCAGCCATCTACTTTTCTTTCATTCCAAAACACCGTGTTACCAATCCGTATTCCTAGCAACATAAAAATAATGATACCTAGTACAAATAATGTCGTTTTATTCCCTACCAAACTCGTTGAGAAAGCAATTAATCCAATAAATAAAAAGAGTACAAACCCATTCATAATTTCTAATACAGGTGATAAATATCTCTTCACCCATTTATATGTTTCGTCATATTCATGATTATCTACTAAACGGTAGGCATAAAAACTTATCCCAAAATAAACCGCCGCAATAATAACATACGCATATAAGACGAAACACAACATCGCACTGCTAATTTGCACGTAATTCCCCACCCTTTTTTCTATGTTTCACATTGATTTTACACACTTTTCACACGAAATGTAAACATATATAAGCTAGTTCACTAATCATCTTCTCAATAAGCGATAATGAATAATGAGCAGCGGCTCAAAACCACTGCTCATTATTTTATCCATTTGTATGCAGATGACTATCCAAAGCAAATATGAACGATATTTTCATCTTGGAACTAAGAAGTGCCCACTGTAAGTTTTTGCAAAGTTGGCGAGCAAGTTTACTTTCTAGTTCCTTTCCACTTCACATATTGATCTAAAAATACAATAGCTTTCTCAATAGCCTCTTCATCTGGTTTTAATTTTGCGTGGTGTAAACCATATTCTGAATTTACCCCAAGCCAAAACATAAATCCTGGAATCTCTTGAAGCATATAACCAAAATCTTCACCTGTCATTGCCTCAGTACATGTAATTACATTCATATCAGTTTGTTCACTTACAAACTGCATAAACTCTCTCGTTAATGCTTCATGGTTATATACTTGATGATACATCGCTCCGTAGTCAATAACCGCTTCACATTGGAAGGAAGCTTCTATACCTGCAACAATTGCCTCAATCCTACTTTTAACACGACTCATTGATTCCACTGATAACGTTCGGATCGTTCCTTCTAACCGAGACTTTTCTGCTATGATATTTTGAACTGTACCACCGGTTATTTTTCCGATGGTAATTACTGCACTATCAAGAGGATTCACATTACGACTAATAACGGATTGAAGTTGTGTAACAAGGTGACTTGCTGCAACAATCATATCATTTGCAGTATGCGGGTAGGCTGCATGTCCACCTTTTCCTTTTAAATCAACATATAACTCTGATGTATTTGCAAATAATAGCCCTTCTTTTGTAGCAATTGTTCCTACAGCGTATTCAGGTGCAATATGCAGACCAAGAATTATATTCGGCTTCCATTCTTTTAACTCTTCACTCTCTAACATAGGAAGAGCCCCTCCAGGCCCTTCTTCAGCTGGTTGGAATAGAAACACAAGGTCATCATCTATTCTTTCTGTTACAGCTGCTGTTAGAAGGCCTAAACCGATTGTTGTATGCAAATCATGTCCACATGCATGCATCATTCCTTCATGAATAGAAGCAAACTCATATCCAGTTTCTTCTGTAATTGGTAAACCGTCTATATCTGCGCGATAACCGATAATTTTTTCTGGATTTTTCCCATTTACTTTAACAATGACACCCGTTTTCCATACTTTCACTTCCACATGCTCATTCGAAAGCGTTCCTATGTAATCTAAAATATACTGTTGTGTTTTCCACTCTTTAAATCCAATTTCCGGTATTTTATGTAAATCTCTACGAATTTGAACGAATTTGCTTACTGCCATTTTTGCACCTCTATCTATAAAAAGCGTAAGAGCCGGTTATGCTCTTACGCTTTTTTGTTTTTATTTCTCTGGGTTTAATTGACGAAGCTCTTGTTTAATTTCAGTTTTTGCTTTTGTCTTCTCATCAATCTCTTTAATTACACGTGCTGGCGTACCCGCAACAACTGTATATGGAGGTACATCTTCTGTTACAACAGCTCCTGCTGCTACAACTGCACCCTTACCTACTGTAACTCCCTCTAACACAACTACGTTAGCACCAATTACAACATCATCTTCAACGATAACTGGTTTTGCTGAAGGCGGCTCAATAACACCTGCAAGTACGGCACCCGCACCTACGTGACAGTTCTTACCAACAGTTGCACGTCCACCAAGTACTGCGTTCATGTCGATCATAGAACCTTCACCAATTACAGCACCGATATTAATTGTTGCATTCATCATAATAACAGCGTTGTCGCCGATTTCAACGTGGTCACGAATAATCGCGCCCGGCTCAATACGAGCTTTAATACCTTTTAAATCAAGCATTGGAATTGCAGAATTACGACGGTCATTTTCAACAACGTAATCAACAATGTGCTTGCTATTTTCATCAAGAATTGTCTTAATTTCAGACCATTCTCCAAATAATACACCAGACTTTTTATTTACAAATGCTTGTACCGTTTCAGGGAATGTTACTTCTTTTAAATCCCCTTTTATGTATACCTTTACAGGAGTTTTCTTTTCACTTTTTTGAATAAACGAAATAATTTCGTTAGCGTCCATCATTTTCATTCTTGTTGCCTCCTAAATCCATTTATAATGTTACTCTACCAAACGATAGAGCGAGTAGCAAGATAATAATCCTATTTTTCCATTTGAATTTCTTCGATAATTTCTAAAAATGCTTGTACTTGCTTCAATTGTCTAGCCGACTCACTCGTCAATAACCATGTTTCTCTCGTTAATTGAACAGGTGTTTTATACATATTTTCCTGTACTTCTTTTAAAACAGTAGAAGGTAAAAGAGCATAACCTATACCATTTAAAACGAGTTGTTTACAAGTCTCAATTTGATCAACCACAATTGTTCTCTTAGGTGGATTAGAAAATAAACCATACCACCAATTTTGTATTTGTCCATAATAAGTCGAGTCACTTTTAAATTGAATAAACGGCCTATTTGTCTCTTTTAACATCGTAATATCTTTTATTTCTTTATCCACTAAATAAAGTTCATCTTCAAATAATTGTTGCTTCTGACCTTTATATTCTTGTGTTCCTCTCAATATAGCAACATGAACGTCTCCTTCATAAAATTGCTTTTGTACTTCACTACTCCAGCCAGTAAACAGCGATATTTTCACAGAAGGATATTTATGCACAAACTTCTTCAAAACAGGAGGAAGCCAATATTGACCAATAACTGATGCAACAGCTATTTTTAACGTTCCATGTGTTTCTGTTCTAAAAACAGCTAGCTCACTTTTAATATCCTCTTCCCTTTGTAGCATTTCTTTTGCATAATTTGCGACTTTTTCCCCTTCAGGTGTAATTGTCAATCCTTTTTGTGAACGAATAAAAAACTTCATTCCCCATTGTTTCTCCATAGATTGTAATCGCTGACTAAGCGCAGGTTGTGAAACAAATAAACGTTCCGCCGCTTTTCTCATATTTGATTCCTGAGCTAACACAACCATCATTTGAAAATCATCAATTTGCAACTTTCTCCCTCTTTCCTTAGCTTCCATACACCTTATCTCAATAAGCTTTTCATCCTTAATTTAACTTCAATACTCTTATATTTTTTATCTTTTTAAATATAATACATACACAACTGATATGCACGAAAAAAAAGTGACTTCTCCGCTTCTATGAAGTCACTTTTCTCACATTATCGATTATGTTGCCTTACTTTTTTATTTAACAATTTTAAAATAGCTCGACGTGTTAAAATCCCCTCAAAATACCCCTCTTCATTGACAGCGCAAATAAAAGGATGATCAATTGTCATTTCTAAAGCTTTTGCAAATGAATCTTCTAACTTAAGAACTGGAATGTCTTCCTTCATCACCTGTTCTACTTTCATTTCGTCAAGTCTTTCAAACTCAATGCGTTCTAACCCTAACATACCGTCTAAAATCATAGCAGTACTAATTAACCCATGTAATTTATACATCGGGTCCAAAACAGGTATCGCCGAATATCCAGATTTCACAAGAACGAGTAAAGCATGCTCTAAACCATTCCCCATTTGGACATGCGCTACTTTTTCTGATGAAATCATTAAATCTTTCACAAAAATTTGTTGAAACTCGTCTTTCGGAATACTAATCATGTTACATCCCCCCATCTTCCCTTTTTACTACTTTTAATCACCGACTCTATTCACATTTTATGACAGCGTTTTCATATTATTATTTTGTCCTTACTTTATTTCAATAAAAACAAAATTACACAGTTATTTTAGCATACAACACAAAAAAAAGACTACCATTCCGGTAGCGCTTAATACCCCTTATTTTTTAATCTGTAAAATAACCTTGTGATTTTTTTATATTGCGTCACATCTGTGCGTTTTAAACCATTCTCAATATCTGTAAGTTCCACAGCTAAAATTTCACTCGCATAATTTTGCTGAAATAGAATATCTAGTAACAAACTCTCTTCTTCTTCCGTTAAAACAAATTCCTTTTTCATATACCCCTCTCCTTATACTCGCATCGTTACTCTTATTATATAAAATTTCCAACTCATTTAATAGATGTAATATTCAGTTTTTAGTGAAAGATATATAAAAATTATTTTTTATTTCGTATATCGATTTGCATAACTAAACGCTGCATAAGCATCTGGCTTAATTTTTGCAGTTAATCCCATCGCTTGAATTTTCGCTGTCATATCTAGAATAAATTCTTTTGTTAAACCATCATTTCCGATATCCAAGTGAATTTCCATTATAAATCCAGCCCCATCTTGAGCATATGGATGCAATAAATCCCATATTGTTTGTATATGGTTTGGAGTAAATAGGCATGCGATTTCTTGGCTAAACTGCGTTTCTAAATATATTTTCTCACGTAAAGTTGCTGGCTTATCTTTTACTGATTTATGGTGTAAACAGCCCCAGGCACCTTTTCCAACGCGATGAATATGAATTGCCGTAATAAACCTCGTATCCTTTTGATGTGCTTGTGAGTCTGTCCCAATGGATAAGCGATATAAATTTCGTGGATCCTTTTCAATGAAACTACAAATACGGCTAAAGACCATATCAAAATTTAAATGTCTCTCTGAAACATTATAAAATGTATGTTCACCGGCCACATAGTCACGTCCTTTCAATTAGACAGACTCTTCGTATTCTCATTGTATGGGACAAAAATAAAAATTATAACTTCCTACCCTTTATTCGTTTCAATATTTCGAATTACAAAATGGCAAACTTGGCACGTATAAATTACATTTTGATTTGATTGAGCCGTTAATACATGAATAATCTCAGCAGAATTGTGACATTTAGGACAAATCACAACTGGTAAACGTTCCATACAACACACCCCCTCGTTATTTTTTCCCGCTATTTGCTACCCATAAACACCCAATAGGTGATGGCTAATAATCAGTATAGGACGAAGAAGCCCCACTGATTACAATTTCACTTTATTACCATTGTAGGAAAAATGAAAAATCCCTATACATATATGCTAAAAAGTAATAGAACTAAAAAAGGTGTTGCCATATGGCAACACCTTTTTTATATGTATCAAGAAATGATATCGTAAATCTCAATTGCAACCATGTCGATATTATCGAATTGATACACTTGAGGTTTTTCACCTTGTTGATACACTTCTAACTCATACATTTCACTTTTATCGAAAAATTTCACGCTACATTTGCGCTCACCGTTCACTTCAAAATAGCGTTGTGCTACTTCACCGCTTTCAGCTTGTTCTTGTAGACTAACAAGTCGAGTTAAAATTCCTTGGAGTAGAGACATGAAATCTCTCCTTTCTCTGATCTTCCTACCAATAGGTTTTACAGCTATACTCATTCTATCCGTCATAACAGAAAAAATGTTCCACACTCTAGGATAAAGGTTATTGGCCAGAAACTCAACTAAAAATTTGTCGAAATGCGAAGGAAAAAACAGAAAAAACATCTTTTTCCTTCTTTATTGCGATTTTTATACTGGAAGAATATAATAAAAAACAGAAAAAAGGAGGAATTACAATGAAAAAAATTGAGGTTTACACACAACCTGATTGTCCGCCATGTGTCATTGTGAAAGAATTTTTAAAGCATAATAACGTTGTATATGAAGAATTTGACGTAAAAAAAGACGCTGCTGCACGCGATCGTCTTTTATATGACTATGATTCTTATTCAACTCCAACAGTTGTAATTGATGGAGAGGTTGTTGCTGGTTTTCAAATTGAAAAATTACAACAGCTACTCAATATAGAATAGGAATAGGTAAAAACCTATTCCTATTTTTATCCTGCTATTTGCGGTCTATTAAGTAGCGCGAGACGAACATCCCCCACTGATTAAAGTTTCACTTTATAATTGTTGTAATCTTTTTATTTCAGTTAAAAGTTCTTGGCTTTCATGATATCCGGCCAATTTCCATTTCCCTTGATCTCTTTGTAATGTTACAATTTGATATTCTCCACTTTTCGCCCGCTCATATACATATAAAATTTTATGCTCTTCATCATATGACATTTTCGTTTCTGAATGAAAAGAAAACGGCGCTTCTTTTGCTGGAAGCAAATATTCACCACTTTGTTTATCACTTCTACTATTTTCATCTGTAAATACTTGAAGGAAATTCTCTGTAAAATATGGTGATAACGTTTCTATCATCTTATTCATCGGCAAATGCTTCCCACGAATTGAAAATTGGGTTTCATAGCCCTTTTGTATCGTTGTAAACACTTCTTTCCGATCGACTTTCACTTCCTCTTTTCCTAAAACAGTTGTAACACTATAACCAACTAGAAAGGCAACGCATACAAATAGAACTAACCATATTCCATATTTCCTCATTTTTTCACCTTCCTTTTAAGAAAACTTGTCTTTGTAGTATTCATTGTAACAATGATTATGCAAAGAATGGGTTGGTTTCGTTCGTAAAATCTTTACAACGATAGACAGCATTTTCAGCACCATTTTCACTATTACCAATTTATGATAAAAACAAACAAAAAATGCACGAATTTCTTCGTGCATTAAAATAAAACATCTTCTTCATATAAATATTCATACGATAAATCTATAAATAAAAAGTTTTCATCATCAATTGGGAAAGAGAATGTTCGTACCATTTCACCTGTTTCGATATCAGCATATAAATCTGAAAGTCTTGCCTTATTCTCAAAGCGCATTTTCATAATATTTTCTAGAAAATACGGGCGCCAACTCCAGTTTTTCATATAATACTCAGGCATCACAATCCATTCCCCATCTTTTTTCATAACGTTTCCTGATTGTTGGAAACCATCTTCGTTACAAATAAATATGCGAAAACTACATTGTGATACACTTTGGCTAAATTGTAATAACCAATCATTTATATCTTCATTCTTTTTTTGTTTCGCTAGAACATCACCGATTCGATCACGTAACATTTCTGTTAAATTATAAATCTTTTGTAACTTTTTCTTTTCATGTTGAATAAATTGATGACACTCATTACCAAGTCGTTCTTTCAAAACATTCGTTTCAATAAAATCAGGTAAGCATTCTTTCAAATAATTCCCTTGATAGTATCTACCACCGTTTTTCCAAGCATATTGTAGTTGATAAAAAGCATCTATTTCTTCATATAACAATGTCGCACCAATTCTTCTAGCAAGTAATGATAAAGAATATAAAATATCTTGATAAGATTGTAAAAGTGCAGTTTGCCTTAAGTTTGTTAAATCTACCTTTAAAATATCCGGTGCTAACACGCTAATACGTTCTAAATTACTTGTACCTGTTCCGACTTTATTAATCGAAATTTGAATACCATATGTACGATAATACATAAGCAAATGATTAAATTGCTCTATATCTTCTTTACATTCATGTTCTGTAATCTCTAAAACAATGTGTTTCAAATTTAAACCTTGCTCTTCATACATCAATAAAAGTTGAAGTAAACTTTCATCATCATCGTTCATTAATACGTTCGCATTCCGATGTATAAATAATAATAGTTTTTGATCACTTTCTAAATAACGATTTAAAGCTTTTTCTACTATAATGTTATCCGCTTCCAGTTGAAACTCACTTGGAATGGAATCATCATGAAAGAAAGAAGCTAAACTTTGTATGCCCTCTTCTGTTTGAATACGCCCTACTACTTCATATCCAATTACAGTATGCTCATCAGCACTAAAAATAGCTTGATAATAAGGAAGGACTTTATCCAAGTTACTCATTACATCTAATGCATCTATCAACGTGCTTCCCTCCCTTTACTTTTCAAAAATTATAACATGATATTTACGGAAAAATAATAAAAAATCCCTTCAGTTCTCCTGAAGGGATTAGAGGGGTAAAATGCTAAGGGGAATTAGCAATTCTACTATGAAGAAAAAAGAGGTCTTAAATATAACGTATATATGACCTCTTGTAAACACTTTTCTTTCATTTGTCACAATTCCGTCACATTTACCCATAGAAAAATGAATCAAACATTCATTTTCTCATCCTTTTTAAAATGGATATTGATGTAAATGTTGTCCTCCATCCATTGTCATGCAAGTTCCATTTATGTATGCAGCTTCATCTGAACATAAATAATAAGCTAGACCTGCGATTTCTTCTGGCGTACCCAACCTTCCAAGTGGAACACTTTGTATCGTACGCTTAGCCATTTCTTCTGAAATCCATAATTTATCAGCACCACCCGTACGTTCAATTGGTCCTGGCGCAATAGCATTAACTCGTATTCCATATTTACGGCCCCACTCAACAGCAAGCGTCTTCGTCATCGCTAATACTCCAGCCTTCGCTGCAGCCGAATGAATAACTCCTGGACCTGCATCCCATGCATATGTTGCTACCATGTTAATGATATTCCCTTTTATACCTTTTTCAATCCAATATTTTCCGACAGCCTGGCTACAGTAAAATGTACCATTTAACACAATATTAATGACCGAATTCCAGCCATTCACGGATAAATCTTCTGCTGGACAAATAAAGTTTCCAGCTGCATTATTTATTAAAATATCAATTCGCCCAAACTTCTCATCAATCTGCTCAATCATTTTCTGAATATCATCCGTATTTCTTACATCCATTTGTACAGGTAATATTTGTCCTGGAAATTGTTCAATTTCCAATTTTGTTTCCTCTAGTTTTTCCATTGTACGTCCTGTAATAACAACTCGTGCCCCTTCTTTTGCAAAACGAGTCGCCATTCCTTTTCCCATTCCGCTTGATCCACCTGTTATAATAACTACCTTTTCTTTCACATACATCCCCTCCCAAAAATGAATACACATTCATTTTATCATTTTATTTAATAGAAATCTTTATATTTTTAAACTTTTCTGATATTTTAACGTAAAGAGGTTTCTTTTTATTCATTTTTTTCGTAATCTATACTACTTTTTTATTATTTAAAATATATTTTAAATAAACTGAAAGGAGATTTGAGTAACCTGTAAATATAACGAACACATATGATATAAGTCAAATAGGTATACTCATATTTTTATGAAGAATATTACAAGAAGAGATTTTTTAAAAGCTGGAATGCGTACTTGTCTATATTCATTTATAACCACTAGCATCGGATACTATTATGCTAAATATATTGAGCCTCATTTACTCTCTATGACAGAGCATACACTTAAGTCACAACTTATACCCAAAAGTTTTCATGGTATGAAAATTCTTCAATTTAGCGATTTACATCTCGGATACTATTTCTCTCTTCAACATTTAGCTCAAATCGTTTCAAAAATTAATGCTGTAAAACCCGACATTGTTCTTTTTACTGGTGATCTTATTGATAATTATCAAACATATACTGACACTCCTTTCGTTGCATCCATTTTAAAAAATATACAAGCACCCTTCGGTAAATTTTCTATTTATGGTAACCATGATCACGGCGGATATGGAACGGAATACTACGAACACATCATGCGTGAATCTGGATTTGAACTATTACTAAATAGCGAAAAAAGAATTCGTCTACTGGATAATAGTGAAATTTCAATTTTCGGTCTCGATGATATACTACTAGGCAAACCAAAAATAGCGGAGACATTACAGCACGCGAGGCAAAACACTTATAACATTGTTCTTGTCCACGAGCCAGATATTGCACCTAAAATTGCTACATATCCAGTTAACTTACAACTTTCTGGTCATAGCCATGGCGGACAAGTACAAATTCCTTTTTTAGGCGCTATTATTACCCCATCACTTGCTAAAAACTATGTTGAAGGTTTCTATACAATTCAAGATTTAGCTCTCTATGTCAATCGAGGCCTTGGAAGAACACGTGTCCCATTCCGATTTATGTCAAAACCTGAAATCACGATTTTCACGCTCCAACATTCGTAATCATTTGCCTATTTTCTTGCATATCCTTTCTTGTACGCGCTCATCCACGTTTCATTTACCATATGATAAAAGTGAGTCCAATAAAGGAGGTTTGTTCATGTATCCATATTATCAACCAATCCCAGTCCGTTCAGCACCTATTGGTCCAGTAGGCGACTCACGCTTCTTTCCGTTTTTTGGCGTCCCATTTCTAGCTGGCATTGCTGGTGGACTGCTCGGCGGAGCATTAGCTTTCGGTCCTAGACCGTATTATCCACCACCTTTCCCACCGCCAACACCTTATCCTTGTTATGGTGGACCTTGTCAACAACCATACTATTATTAATGTACTGCAACAATTCTACCAATGTTATTCCCTCTCTTAACTGATCCATAATCTATTAACATGCTTACAATAAAAACTATTCTCTCTACGCATCCTTCTATTAGAGAACGTATAATAAGTAGAGAACAAAGTAAAAAAACCTCTTTTTTAAGAGGTTTTTTTACTTTGTTCTCATTATTCAGCATCCGTGTTTTGATACGCCATCTTAAACAACTTCACTTGGCTATCAATTTCTTCTGTACTACCATTAATAACATAATAATAGTCACCGTCTTTATTTTGTTCACGCGTTTTTACATTATCAGCTAAAGTAAGCTGTAAAATCGCCTTAATTCTCGCCTTCATTTCAATATCTAATATCGGGAAAGATATTTCTACTCGCTTTTCCATATTTCGCGTCATCCAATCAGCTGAAGATAAATATATCTTCTCCTCTCCATTATGATGGAAATAATAAATTCGACTATGCTCTAAATATCTCCCGACAACACTAACTACCCGAATATTTTCACTTACATTTGGAATACCAGGCCTTAAACAACATGTTCCTCGAACAATGAGCTCTACCTTTACTCCAGCTTGTGAAGCTTCATACATTTTTTTTATTAATGGTTTATCTGTTAATGAATTCATCTTAGCGATAATATATCCATTTCCATATTGCCTATGATAACGGATTTCTTCATCTATTAAATCCATAAATTGCTTTCTTATATCAAATGGTGCAACCGATAAATGATGAAAATGCGGTTTTGTTGTATAACCACTCAAATAATTAAAGAAATTTGTTGCATCGACCCCAAAGTCTTTTCGTGATGTAATATACCCGAAATCAGTATATAACTTTGCTGTTGCGTCATTATAATTTCCAGTCCCAAGATGTACGAACCTTTCAATTTTTCCGTTTTTTCTCCTTACAACTAGCGTAATTTTACTATGTGTTTTCAAATGACTTACACCGTAAATAACGTGACATCCTGCCTTTTCTAATTCTTTAGCCCAATGCACATTATTTTCTTCATCAAATCTGGCCTTTAATTCAACTAATACCGTCACTTGTTTTCCTTTTTCAGCCGCTACCTTTAGCGCCTGAATAATCGGCGAATCCCCACTTACTCGATATAATGTTTGTTTGATCGCAAGTACATTCGGATCGTCTGCCGCATCACGGACAAAATCAACTACTGGCTGAAACGATTCAAAGGGATGATGTAATAAAATATCATGCTCAATTGCTTTTTCAAATACATCTTCCGCATCCCCTAAATCTTGAGGCCGTTGCGGAATAAGAGCCGAATATACAAGATGTTCATATAAAGGAGCTAGTTTTTTATATAAAGAAAATAGACATGTTAAATCTAGCGGTCCATCCATTATATACACATCTTCATCTTTTACTTCCAACACCTCATATAATAATGCTAATACTCTTTCATCAATATGCTCTTTGCCAACTTCTAAACGTACAGCAGCTCCCCACTTACGCTTTTTTAATTCTTTTTCAATTACCTTTAATAAATCCCTCGCACCTTCTTCATGAATTGTTAAATCCGCATTTCGTGTAATACGGAAACGGGTAACAGACGATACTTTATATCCTGTAAATAATTTATGAGTAAAACCACTAATTACATCTTCTAATAAAATAAATTTATGCTTTTGCCCTTCACTCGGCAAAAATATGAATCGTTCAAGTAATGAAGGAACTTGTACAATTCCTAACTTCGTGCGGTTTTCTTCCTCCACTTGTTTCTCATCATATAAAAGAGTAGCTAAATTCAAACTTTTATTTAATAACATCGGAAATGGACGATATGCATCAATAGCTACAGGTGTTAAGACCGGGAAAATTTGCTCATCAAAATACTCTTCTATAAACTCTCTCTGTTCTTTCGTCAAATCGTGGAATGTTAAACGCTCAATTCCCTCTAACTCCAGCGCTGGCAACACATAATTTTTAAACGTATCATATTGTACAGTCATTAATTCATGGGCTTTTATCGCAATTTTATTTAATTGCTTTTTTGGTGTTAAGCCAGCCTTATTTTCTGGCTGGTTAAATCCAGCACTCACTTGATCCTTCAATCCTGCCACGCGTACCATAAAGAATTCATCTAAATTTGAGCTGAAAATGCTAATAAACTTTAATCTTTCCAAGAGCGGATTCATTTCATCCTGTGCTTCTTGTAGTACACGTTCATTAAATGCTAACCAACTTAATTCTCGATTATTGTAATGAGCTGTATCATTTAAATTTACTATATTCCCCTTCAACATTTCCATCCTCTTCACACTTCCCTTGAAACTTTTTTACTATAATTTAGTTACCTTCATTTTAGCAAATTACAATATTCCAAAGTGTTAATTTTTTGTAAAGACATCCGTACAACCTAATGTTTTGATTCAAAGGATAAATTAATAGACGTTTTCAATACTCTTTCCAGCTGCTTTTTTTGCTTTTCAGCTTGCACTTTTTCCGCTAATGCCGATTGCTCACATTCTATTTTAAATGTTAATCCTTCTTTACTTTCTGTAATAGATATCGATTCAACAAGCGATCTTTGTCTTATATTTAGAGCTGCTGAAAATTGTAAAACAGCCCCTAATAGGCGAATTTTTTTTTGTTCGTTTTTATCAAACCATCCTTCAAATGGGGACAAATGTTGTTTGAATAACATTTTTGATTTATAAGACGCAATAAGCGCTAATCTAACTCGCTCTTTGTGCATCATACCATCAATTGTTTTATTCGCTAATAAATAAAACGTATGTAAACGACTCCCTTCTTCGTCTATATATTTGCCTATATTAAATACTTTCGCTGCTTGATGGAATATTTCCCAATCTTTTGCTGACATAGAAATCAGCCCTGTTTCTTCAAGCTGTTGACAAATCAATCTTCCATGTTTAATAAGCTGCATTACAAATTCCATATCCATTTCATATTCATGTGATAATAAATACAAACTTTCTTCGACTACGTTCGGATAATATGAAATCCCCAAATCTTTTGTCAACTCTTCATAGAAAACACCTTCTCGTAATCCCTTTCTACTTAATACAAATGCTGGTGCCTCTATAACGTTAACAAGCGTATGAAATACTTCGACTGCTGGAACAATTGTATCTGCTCGATCTTTTGCCAATCCTTCCAATTTTTGAAGTTCTATGAACGACAATGCTTCCAATTCTTCTTTCACATTTTTAATATCTGCTTCTTTCATTTTGTATAAATGTACCCCTGCTATAGGATAACAAATTAAATTTTGATGAATTTTCACTAAGTTCCTCGCACTACCACCAATTGCAATAAGAGGCAATTTCTTATCAATTAACCATGGTAATGTTCGAAATTGATACTCTAAGTACGTTTGAATCTTTTCCAACTCTTCTTCAGTAGGTATATCCTCTTTAATAAATTGTTGCTTTAAAGAAAGTGCTCCAAAAGGAAAGCTATAATACTCTAAAATCTCTCTATTTCGAAAGTATGTAACTTCCGTACTTCCTCCCCCAATATCTACTGTAATTCCTTCAGAGAACGAAGTTGAATTCATAACTGCTAAATAGCCGTAACGTGCTTCTTCATATTCTGATAATACTCTAAGAGTAAAGTCTGTTTGTCCTTCAACAAGTTTTTTAATTGCCTCTTGATTCTCAGCCTGTCTAATTGTTGCTGTTGCAACACAAAGTACATGATGCAACTGGTGGAATCGTGTACTTTCTTGAAATTGAAATAAGGTTTGTAACAATACCTCTATTCCTTCTTCAATCAACACACCATCAACTAAGTAATTCCTTAACCGAGCAACCACTTTCGTATTTTCAATCTCCTTATAAAACCCTCCGTTTTGCTTTTCATAAATAACTAAACGCATTGTATTAGATCCAATATCTATAATGGCATATTGCTGTTTTAATATTTCTTTCAAACTTCTCACTCTTTCATTATCAAATTTCTAAAACACATTCTATTACTATTATACAAAATAGTTGTTTTTTGTAACAATATTGCTTTAATATTGAAAATATATACAATCACTTTTTGCATATAATAAAAACCTCTTTTATTTATGGTATAATAATGAAAAATTGAAAGGAGATTCAATATGAAACCTTCACAACCACAATCTCAATTACAAAACCAACATTCTATTAATCGACTAGCTCAATCTATTTTCGTTGTGAATCGTCATGCTAAAGCTGCAACTAATCCGAAGTATTTATACTGGTTAAAAAAGACGGCTTTAGAACGCTTAATTGCTGAAAAAAAAGCTATTAAAGAAGGATTACATTTTTCTAGAAATCCACGTTTTAGCCAACAACAATCCGATGTTCTTATACGTTTAGGTGATTATTTTTTCCATATTCCTCCTACAAAAGAAGATTTTCGAATCCTACCACATCTTGGTCATCTTGAATCCTCCTATCGAAATCCGAAAACAACCTTATCTTTAACAGTAGCAAAAAAGACACTTCAAGATTATATTGGTCCTGAAGCACTGAAACAAGAAAAAAAATTAAGTGAACCTGTCCCATGGTATAGTCGTACTTATACAAAAAAATAAAACAGTTTGGCCAATTGTAGGCCAAACTGTTTTATTTTTTCTCTTCTTTAATTTTAATATTTGCTTGTTTATAAAAAGCTATTTTTTCTGTATTATAAGATTTCGTAAATTCATTAAACTTGTCTTTCTCTGATTCGATATCCTTATAAGATTGATTTACTACTTTTACTTTTTCACTAATATCTTTTAATTTTGTACCTTTATCTTGTAACATTGTATATAATTCTTTTTCTTGTTTTAACGATTTATTATAGCTATCATACATCTTGTTAAATGAATCGTGTCGTTTCTCATATGTGCTTTTCACTTTATCCGCTTGATCTTTCAATTTCTTATCTTCAATTTTCTTCACATATTTATCTGCTGACTTCACTTCTTCTTGTGCCTTATTTAAAGATTCTTTTTCTTTTTTAAGTACTTTGTCTCGTTCATCTGTATTTTTCACTGCTTGGGTCAGTTTTTCCTTAACAGTTTGATTATTATCTTTTCCTTCTTGAACAATCTGGTTATATAATTCTTGTCCCTCTTTTTCTAAAGTTTCAAGTTTCTTTGCATCTTCAAACATTGTTTTTTCTTGCTTTGCAGCATTTTCAAATGCAACATATAATTCCTCTTCTGGTTTCGGTCCGAAACAACCAGCTAGTAAAGTCATTGATAATGCAGTTACAATTGCTAATTTACTATATTTCAACATCTTCTTCCTCCTACTTATATACGATCATCGTGTAAAAAGCTATGAAAATTACATATCCTTCTATAAACTCCATACTCGCACCTTTTTTACGAAAATCATTGATATTGTTTATAATGCTTGTACAAATTGTATTACTTAAAATCACATTTTACTTTTTTGAACCAAATAGTAGTTTCATATCCATCTTTTACTTGGCACTTTTTAAAACCTGTTCATACTATGTATTACATAAAATTACAACGGAATTCATCACAGCCATACTAATTTGAAGAACAACAGTAATAATAATTCACCTGATAAAAGATGATCGTTGTTCTCTCACGTCTATCATTCTATCATTCCCTTTCCGGCTTTCTATCAAATAATCTATTTGTTCATTTTACACAGTATAAATGCTATCTTGCAACAACTTACAATTATTCTTGTCATTCCCTAAAAAGGAAAAGTGTAGAGCATGCTTTCCTCTACACTTTTAAAATGAAACACATTGTGCAAAATGCATTGACACATCCATCATAATTATATGCTTATTCCATATATTTTTAAAGACTTTTATTACAAAAAAAGTTCTTTTTGTAATAAAAGTCAAAAAAATGTTACAATCAAAACTTCTTCATTTCATATTTCTTTAAATCAAAGTTTCGCTTATTGCCTTACAAATTTCTACGCTGGTACAATTGATTTTGTGCCTTTCTTAACAATTCTTCAAAAGTTTTTCCTTCTATTGGATAACTAGCAGCTCCAAATAATAGAGTCATACTTAACAAGCCATTTTCTATTTCACTTTCAATATTTTTCATTAATCGGTTTGTTATTGTCGACTTTTCATGTCCGTTATCAATCGCCACAATAACATACTTATTTTCATCCCACCTCGTAACAACATCCCCTTTACGAATTGTCTTCACAATCGTACTCTCCAATTTTTGTACTAACACCTCCAATTTTTTTTCTTGCACTGTTTCTTTTAGTTCTTTCCATTCTTTCACAGAAAGAATGTACACTGTAATATTATGAGAATCCCGTTCTGATAAAGCAGCTACTTTCTCAAAGAAATCAACTACAAAATCATTACTTGCCATTCCCCCTACTTCCGTATCCATACGCTCACTCGCTCTTCTATCATACCAATGTCCAAAATAATAGCTGAGTATCATTTGCAATATATAAATAATAAAGACGGTATAAAATGATCGCGAATCCAGTTTTGTAATTACATCCTGAAGCGCAATCCATTCTGTAACTGCCACTGTATTCCCAAGTAATAATCCACTAATTTTCCCTTTATGTTTCATACTTTCCCCCCCCTTCTATACCAATATATGTTTCTATAACAATTATGTTTTTCTACAAAATAAAAAATGTACATATGCAATGTACATTTCCGCTTAAGCTTGTCTCCCATTTCTATTCTATTTCATATATATACTATATATCGTTTTAGAAAGAGGTGACCTATATGCTAAAAAAAGAAAATCTATCAGATATTGTACGTTTACTAGCAGGTTTTCTGTTATCTTTAAAATTATTATTTAATTCTTTCGGAGTGAACTTTATTACAAACGATCAAATTGACGCTATTGTAAATGTTGCTTCCTTTCTTTTTATTCTATATTTTGGTTATAAAAATAATTATGTAGGAAAAAAAGGAATCGAGCAAAAAAAAGTACTCAAAAAGCATAACCTTCACTAAAAAAGGAACCTTTCATGCAGGTTCCTTTTTATCATTGCCGCACAACAACTTCATTTGTTTGGAGCGGACCATATGATACTCCTTTATATTGAAATGTATATGTAGCCTGAAATAATGCGTTTTTGAGTGCTTTATCTTTATTTGCTTTTATTTTACAAATTAATTCAACCTTCTCATTCGGCAATAAATTATCGATGCGCCACCTTACAAGCTGGAACAAAAACTCGCTTATCCCTTTATCCGTTTTTAATGAATTTGGGATATATGCAAAATAATCTCGAATCATATGACTTACTACAACTCGTGAAATCATTTCCATTCCTTTATTTTCAACTTCAATTCGAATAATAAGTATGTCGTTTACATCATAGGTCAGTTCATATGAAAATTTTTCTTTATACATACTACGGATTTGCAATGTAACTGCTACATTAGGACATTCGTTTTCCTTTTTTGAGCCATCAATCCATAATACCGGTTGTAGCGGTATTGAACGCCTTCCTTGATCCGAAATTCGTTTCCATATTTTCATAATAATATTCACCCCATTTCAGATGCATCATCCATACGACTTTATTCTGCCTCTCTACCCACCAATATTAATAATGCTTGTTACAAACAATATATAGTTATTACTCTTCCTTTTATCCTATTCGACAATATAAAGAAAAAACCATTTTTCCTCTGTTAACAGACGGTATTCTTCCTGAAATATTTTTTTACAATTTCCTTCATTGACTTTATACCAATATTAAGTATCGCTCACTCTTTCGCTGTCCATACAACAGAAGATTTTGACGGAAGAAAAAGTTTGCCTTTTAGTCAAATTTGACTATAATAATCTTTATGGCTTTGTCAGTGTACTTGTGTAAATTAATTTGAAAGAACTATACTTTAAATTTTTATGCGTCGCACTCAAAACTTAATATAGTTTACTTATTATTAAAGGAGGGTTATATTTGGAATCTCAATTATCAAAAAAAGACTCCAACAAGACAAAATTTGTTGTTGCTGGTTTACTACTTGGTATTTTAATGGCAGCAATGGATAATACAATTGTTGCAACCGCAATGGCAACGATTGTTGGAGACCTAGGAGGATTTGACAAATTCGTTTGGGTCACGTCTGCATATATGGTAGCAACAATGGCAGGGATGCCGATCTTCGGAAAACTTTCTGATATGTACGGACGGAAACGCTTTTATATTGGTGGTCTTATTCTTTTCTTATTCGGTTCTGCACTTTGCGGAACAGCATCTAGTATTGAGCAGCTAAGTATTTATAGAGCAATTCAAGGAATCGGCGGCGGCGCTCTTATGCCTATCGCCTTCACAATTATGTACGATATATTCCCACCAGAAAAACGTGGAAAAATGACAGGGCTATTCGGTGCGGTTTTTGGAACATCTAGTGTATTCGGCCCTTTATTAGGTGCTTATATTACAGACTATATAAGTTGGCATTGGGTCTTCTATATTAATATTCCATTAGGACTTATCTCCTTCTTCTTCATTACGAAATACTACAGTGAATCACTAGAATTTAGAAAACAAAAAATTGATTGGGCTGGCGCTATTACACTTGTTATTAGTATCGTTTGCTTAATGTTCGCCTTAGAACTTGGTGGTAAAGAATACGCATGGAATTCCACTGTTATTATCGGTTTATTTACAACAGTTGTTATTATGCTTATTATTTTCTTCTTCGTAGAACGAAAAGCAACTGAGCCTATCATTTCTTTTCATCTATTTAAAAAACCTTTATTTGCAGCTAGCCAAGGAGTTGCCTTTTTCTATGGTGCTGCCTTTATCATCTGTACAGTGTATATACCAATCTTCGTTCAAGGTGTTCTCGGCGGTTCAGCCTCCAATGCTGGATTAATTTTAACACCTATGATGGTTGGCTCTGTAATTGGAAGTCAAACAGGTGGACAGTTAGCTTCTCGAACAAGTTATCGTAACATCATGATGGCATCTGGCGTTTTCTTCGTTCTTGGTATTTATTTACTAAGTACTTTAACAATGGACACACCACGTCTACTCGTAACGCTATTTATGGTTCTCGCTGGACTTGGAGTTGGTTTCTCATTCTCAGTTTTAAGTATGTCTTCTATCCACAAATTAGAAATGAGAGACCGTGGTTCTGCTACATCAACAAACTCATTCTTCCGTTCACTCGGTATGACTCTTGGTGTAACGATTTTCGGTACAATTCAAAATCATATTTTTACAGATAAACTAAACACTTTGTTCCCTGCGGAACTAGCTAAATTAGCTCCAAAGGGCGGAGACACAAGTTTCTTATTATCACCCGGTGCTACTGATAAAATACCAGCTGAAATATTAACTGGTATTAAAGAAGCTCTCGCTACCTCTATTGCCAGTACATTCTTCTGGGCACTTATCCCGGCTGTACTAAGCATTATTTGTATTTTACTTATGGGAAATGAACGCCTCTTTACAGGTCCAAAAACGAAACAAAAACAAAAGCAGGTAAGTTAGTATAGAAAAAAGAAACGGCATACCCTTTATGAAAAAGGGTATGCCGTTTATAATATATAAAGTAAATCTTTAATCAGTAAGGAACCATTCCCACTGATTATTATCCCGATTGGTGAGGGATAAAGTTTCTATATACAGGAGTTGAAACAGAATGAGCATGAAATTAGTCATTCTCGGCTTGCTACTCGAAGGGGATAAACATCCATATGAAGTGCAACACATCATGAAAGAAAGACAAATGGATTGTTATATTAAATATGCAAAAGGATCACTTTACTACGCCTTCGAACAATTAGAAAAGCAAGGTGCAATTCGTATTACCACGATTGTTCGAGACACGAATAGACCAGATAAAACAATCTTTCATATAACAGAAGAAGGTAAACGGTTATTTCACACGTTACTATTAAAGCAATTCGAAGCAAAAAACCAAATATATAAACCAATTTATTCAGCACTCTCTTTCGCTCAGTTTGGTAATGATCAAGAGTTAGTTCCTATTTTAGAAAAGAAGAAAAATGATACCATTCAATATTTACATAATATGCAAACTATTTATGATTGTAGCAAAGGCCAAATTCCACGTGCACAACTATATATTTTGCAAAGCGTTATTGAACATATTACAGTTGAATTGCAATGGTTAAACACCCTTCTTACAGATGCAGTTGCAGGGCGACTTTCAGAAATTGATATAGATGAAGATAAAGAAGAAACTGTAAAAAGACAATAAAGTTATTTACTTTTAAACCCTAAAATAAGCATACCCCCGTTCTAATTTAGGACAGGGGTATCATATAGCTGTTTAATTTTCGATATAAGATACTTCACTGCGCTCAAAAATATAACAATACAGTCGTTTAAAAATCTAAGATTTATTCATCACTAACGTCCCATAATGGAAGGTTGTTTCTTAAAACTCTATATAAAAAGGATGTTGGTTTTCATCCAAACTGTATTCAATCCTTTGTCTGAAATTCATAAAATTCACCATTTCTAACGCCTGCTCAATAGGATAGAACCCTACTTCCAAACTTTCTGATGTAGTCGTTAATTTACCGCCAACTGGCCTAGCTAAAAACAACGTATTACATATTGAATGATTCACATTTTGGAATACTCCACAAAACTTTAAAACCTCAATATCAATACCTGTTTCCTCTTTAGTTTCCCTTATTGCAGCATCTTTCAAAGACTCTCCTTCTTCGACTTGTCCACCTGGCATTTCCCACCCTCTTCTAGGTCCCTTAATTAATAGAATTTCTTTTTGTTCATTCATTACAATTGTCGCTGCTGAAACTATATGTTTTGGCGGTAAATAAACATTTTGTGTGCTTTGTTCCAAGTGAAATTCCCCATTTCTATAAACTTAGTATATTCATCTTTATACAGCAATCTTGTTCTTTTTTGTGATAACTTACTATTTCGAAATGAACCCCCCAATCCCCTTCCTTATTCCAGAATATGGACCGATTGTTAAACAACATAACTAGCGTCTTATCTCTGTACAAGTACACACTTCTTTATAAGTTTAATCCAATTCACCCCTCTTTATTAGTCAGAAAAATAAGAATAATAAAAAATAAAAAACTTTAGAATTTTCTTATTTCAAAACAGTAGACAAAATTCCAAAAATTGTGTTAGAATTTGTTTCAATATCATATCGCTTGTTAACTTCCTTTCAAAAGGAAAATAGGTACACGAACATTTCGTTTCGTGTTTAATAGGGAAGCTTGGTGAAACTCCAGCACGGTCCCGCCACTGTAAATGCTGAGATTTCTTTTTTAGTGCCACTGTGAAAACGGGAAGGTGAAAGAAATTATATGAAGCATAAGTCAGGAGACCTGCCTGTTTTAACAACACTGATAGATTCACGGATGATGATGAGGTGTTAAAACAAAAAGGAAGGCTTATTTTCTATGCCTTTGTACTTTTTGTTATAGGTATTTCCTAGTAAACGGAAATGCTTACTTTCAATTAGGGAGGAATTTAAAATGGCAATTCAAACGAGTAACTTAGGTTATCCACGTATCGGACTACAAAGAGAGTGGAAAAAAACATTAGAAGCTTTTTGGTCCAATAAAATCGATGAAGAACAATTTTTAACAACAATGAAAGAAATTCGCCTTCAACACGTAAAAGTACAGCAAGAAAAAGGGATTGAACTCATTCCAATTGGCGACTTTACATATTATGATCACGTTTTGGATACTGCTTATATGCTAGGATTTATCCCATCACGTTTTTCTGAGTTTACATCTTACCTTGATGTATATTTCGCAATGGCGCGTGGCTCTAAAGATCACGTAGCTTCCGAAATGACAAAATGGTTTAACACAAACTATCATTATATCGTTCCTGAATATGAAGAGGGATTACAAATCTCTTTAAAAGATAATCGTCCACTTCGCTTATACGAAGAGGCAAAACAAGAATTAGGAGTAGATGGAAAGCCTGTTATTTTAGGACCATATACTTTCTTAAAATTAGCTAAAGGCTATACACAAGAGCAATTTACTACCATTTTAAAACAATTAGTTGCACCTTACGTACAACTGCTTTCAGAATTGCATGCAGCTGGTGCACAAGTCATTCAAGTTGATGAACCGATTTTCGCTTCTTTAACGAAAGAAGAAGTTCAACAAGCAAAAGAAATTTATGAAGCTATTCGTAAAGAAGTTCCAAATGTGAATCTTCTTTTACAAACATATTTTGATAGTGTAGAAGAAAACTATGAAGAAATTATTACATTCCCTGTATCCGGTATTGGATTAGATTTCGTTCATGGTAAAGAAGGTAATCTACATGCTATTTCAAAATATGGATTCCCAGCTGATAAAACTTTAGCTGTCGGTTGTATAGATGGCCGTAACATTTGGAGAGCTGACCTTGATGAAGTTCTTACGCTATTTACAACGTTACAAAAACAAGTCCAAACGAAAGATTTCATCGTTCAGCCTTCTTGTAGCTTATTGCATACACCAATCGATAAAACAGAAGAAACTCACTTATCGACTGAACTATTCGATGCATTAGCATTTGCAAATCAAAAATTAGAAGAGTTAGTTCTCATTCACTCTGCTCTCACTAAAGGTACAGAAAGTATTAGTAATGAGCTAGAAACATATCGAAATGTACATCATACAATTCGTTCATCTGCTGTACGTAACCGTGAAGATGTCAAAGCAGCACGAACAGCACTAAAAGAAGAAGATTTTTCACGTCCTCTTCCATTTGAAAAACGATACGAATTACAACAAGTTGCCCTAGAGTTACCGTTATTACCAACAACGACTATTGGTAGCTTCCCGCAAACAACTGAAGTTCGTCAAACGCGAAAAGAATGGCGTAACGGTGTTATTTCAAATGAACAATATGAGCAATTTATTGAAAAAGAGACAGAAAAATGGATTCGTTACCAAGAAGAAATTGGTCTTGATGTCCTTGTACATGGTGAATTCGAAAGAACTGACATGGTCGAATATTTCGGTGAGCGCCTTGCTGGTTTCTCATTCACTAAAAACGGTTGGGTACAATCATACGGTTCTCGCTGCGTAAAACCACCTGTTATTTATGGTGATGTTGCCTTTATTAACGGAATGACTATTAAGGAAACAGTTTATGCACAAAGCTTAACAGAGAAAGTTGTAAAAGGAATGTTAACTGGACCTGTTACGATTTTAAATTGGTCTTTCGTTCGAAATGACATTCCAAGAAAAGAAGTTTCGTATCAAATTGCATTAGCTCTTCGTCACGAAATTGAACTACTTGAATCTTCCGGAATTCGAGTAATCCAAGTCGATGAGCCAGCACTTCGTGAAGGAATGCCACTAAAAGAAAAAGATTGGGACGCTTATATTACATGGGCAGTACAATCCTTCCTTTTAGCAACTTCTTCTGTAGCAAATGAAACACAAATTCATACGCATATGTGTTACAGTAATTTCGAAGATATTGTTGACGCGATTCGCGCATTAGATGCAGATGTGATTTCTATCGAAACATCAAGAAGCCACGGAGAATTTATTGATACATTAAAACATACAACATATGAAAAAGGCATCGGTCTAGGTGTATATGATATTCATAGTCCACGTGTACCGAGTAAAGATGAAATGTATAAAATCGTGGAACAATCTTTAGAAGTATGCGATCCTAAATATTTCTGGATTAATCCTGATTGTGGTTTAAAAACGAGAAGAACGGAAGAAGTTATCCCGGCTTTAGAACACATGGTGCAAGCAGCAAAAGATGCTCGTTCCCTACTAAAAACAAACGCATAACAAAAATGGGTTATCCTTTTTGAGGATAACCCATTTTTTATTCTTTACTTTCAAAAAAGAATTCGTATTGTATTTTATATAATTCATCATCCGTTGGTTCTTCAAGAGGAGTTGCCTGTAATACAACTGTATACTCACCATTCGGAATAGGGATTTGAAATTTATTTGAAAGAATACTTGTTACAACGATACATTCATTTTCAATTGTAAAAGGAACTGTAACCGTTCTAATCACTTCTTCTTTCTCAATATGCTTCCCGCAAGTCACTTTTACTTCACAAGTATAATCAGAGAGTGCTTCAAAAATAACAGTTCCATCCGCCTTCGCATAACCTCTTTCAAAATCTTCATCCGTCCAGTCAACGTAAGGCTGATCACCGTCATAGTTCATCAACATTAATTGCGAATACGAAATTGTTAACTCCATAGGTCACTTCTCCTTCATTATGAAATATGCAACTACTACTTTACGTCAAATTTCACACGTGTACCATCTGGGTATTTATCTAACTTATTTCCTACCCAAGACCCTGCCCCGCGATTATCGGCTGGACTTATATATTCAATATGTGCTCCTTTTCCGCCTTCTTTACACATCGCCATTGGCCATTCATCACGATCATACCCTTTTTTTGATGGGTATGGAGCTAACGATAATTTTCTTCTATCCGCAGCGCCACCACGGTCGATTGTACAAACTTCTGAATGCCCTTCTTTTATAGCATCCGTAATATGTTTCCCTGTCTCTGGATATCGCTCTTTCGGAAATTCTAGAACTTGATCATACGCATTTGTTTTTTTGATACTTGTTTCTTCTGGAACAAGTACTTCATACACCGCTACTACAATAGAAAGAATTGCAATAATTGAAATGATAATACCTTTTAATTGCTTCATGTATACCTCCATGATTCTACCAGTTTCTTTTCCTCAGTTATTATAACAAACTTCTCCTGTATATGTTTTCAGACATTATTTTAGCTCTTCTTCGCCATTCCGCCAAAAAACTCTCATTTTCCTTCATCTTTTCACTAATGCTGTAGAAAACTAATAACCTTCCGACATTCTTTTTCAAAGGAAGTCCTCATAAAAGATTGAAATGATATATACGATACTTTTTGGGGAGGAAATATTATGGAAGCTACCTATAAAACGAAAGATGTCACGAATAAAACAGGCATCCCAAAACATATAGTTCGCAAATATAGTCAACTGTTAGAGGATCATGGTTACATCATTTCCAAAACAGCTGACGCTCGTATTTATAAACTGGATGATTTAAAACTATTGAAATCTATACATGAAAGAGCTGCTACACTACAAGAAGATATTTCAGAAACGATACCTATTATTTTAAAAGAAAAAGAGGCCCCGCCTGTACCCGCTATACAAGATAAGCAAGAAATACAAACGAAAGAAAAAGAAGATGGGCGTAACTTTGAGGAGTTCATGTTAAAACTTGAAATGCTCGCTCAATTAAATGAAGCAATTATTCATCAAAATTCTACCCTTATTACCCAAAATCGTTTAAAAGATGAAAAGCTAGATGAATTGATGCAACAAGTTTATGTAAAAGAAGGCTCTCAAGAAAAAATGCTACAAGAGTTAGTAGATCATGCAGCTCAAACAGATGCCCTGCAAAAAGAAAAGATGGACTTATTAATGAATCATATGTATAAACGAGAATCTAAGCAGGAAGAAAAAATGAATAAACTCGTTAATCAAATTTATAATAAAGACAGTAATCGTGATGCACAACTTATGCAAGTTATTCGTGAAATTCAAGAAACAAAAAGAATGGTTGCTGCCTCAAAAGAGCAAGGATTCTTGCAATCATTTAAAAGTTTATTTAGTCGAACAAAACAAGAAAAAACAAATGAATAAACAATATAAAATAAAAAGTTACCTTCCACCGGTAACTTTTATTCCTTATTTTTTACAGCTGGTAATATAATAATTGCTTCAGTTCCTTTCCCACTTTCGCTTTTATATTCCAGTGTACCATTATGTGCTTGTAAAATACTAAAAGTTACCATAAGCCCTAATCCTGTCCCTTTTTCTTTTAAAGAATAATATGGTTGTCCCAGCCTTCCTAACTGTTCGTTCGTCATTCCAACACCACTATCTTTAACTCTTATTACAATCGTTTCATCTTTTTGCATAGCGGTTACTTTTAAGTATCCTTTATTTCCTTGAATTGCTTCAATACCATTTTTAACAACATTCATAATTGCTTGCTTCAATTTCGTCTTATCACCGATCGTATAAAGACTTTCAGAAATCTCAACTTGTAAATATACACCTTGCATCGCTGCAAATGATGACATAAGAGTTGTCATTTCTATTAATTGAGCTGATAAGCAAATGTGTTCTTTTTTCTCAATTTGTGGCCTTGCTAAATTCAAATAATCTGAAATAATTTGTTCTGCCCGGTCCAATTCAGCTAATACGAGACGCATATAATCCTTATTCTTCACATCTTCTGTACTTTCTAGCAATTGAATAAAACCACGAACAACAGTGAGCGGGTTTCGAACCTCATGTGCAACACTTGCTGCTAACTCACTTACAATATTAAGCTTTTCTGATTTTTGCATCTCTGTACGTAGTATTGCATTTTCATTTAAATATTCCGTTAAGTACACCTGAAATACCATTGTCATAACCATAGTAAGCGAAGCAAATATATATCCGCTATATAGGTTCGAAATATACGGTGTAAACCCCGTTTCTAACAGAACGTTAATCATGCCAATCACTAAAGAAACAAGTACGTACAATGATGAAATCATAAATGCTAAAATTAGCTTCTTGTCCCTTGAAAATAGAGACCATTTCTTTGATAAAAATAATGGAACTATCAATAAAAATAGTACTTCTATGACTGGAAGAAGGCTCATTCCCTTGAGCGCCCATTCAGATGCAACAAAAATAACGGCCGGGATTAAACCAACAATCCCACCGTATAGAAAACCACTAACAATCGGGATTGGGTGAAAGTTATACCCACAAACGTCACCAAAACAAATAGAGTATGTCATGGAGAGAACAAGTGTAATGCTGGATAAAAACATAATAAAGTAGCGGTTCGGCTTCGGAGGCATTTCTTGATAACGATTTAAACGAATCGCTTCATATAAAAATAATGGCAAAATAATGATGGCAATTTGGATCATTAAATCACGGATCAGCTCCATAGCCTCTCATCCCCTATATGTATTTTGATATGATTATATCATTTTACGGGTTTATTTGTTTTAAAATTTTGATTTTTCTTAACATATTTGTTAATTCTTTGTTAACAACACATAATAATTGTTACAGATTTTCGAAATGAATGTAAACCCTGTACCAAATTTACGTCGGGCAGTATACAATGAATACGGATTACAAAGAAAATAAAAAATACTTCATGAGACGGACAACTATAGCAAAATACAGCATATAATCCATACTATCTATGTTTACAAATAAGTGATCATTATTTTAGTAGGAGGAAGATAAATATGGCGGGTACTACGCTTGTTTTAAAAGAAGAAAATTTGGTCGTTCTAGAAAATGTTGAAAAATCAGTATATGAAGAGTTACAGCATAAAACAGGAGAAGAAAATTGCACATGTGCTGTGAATGAATCAGTTGTTCACCTTGGCAAAGTATCCTCTGTACTTTGGAATGAAGATGAAATAGATTGGGAGTACGGATATTAAAAAGTCGCTTACAGCGGCTTTTTTTCTATTATCCCTCTCTTTTTACATAACATATACGCAAGCGAAATCATAGAAAATATGTTAAAATGAACTTAATTTTCAAACGGAAGAAAGGGAGATACAATGGAACAATTCATTAATCCTAGAGTGAAGGATATCCAAATTTCTGGAATCCGTCAATTCTCTAACATGATTCAAAGCTATGATAATCTTATCTCTTTAACAATTGGACAACCCGATTTCCCTACACCTTCTCTTGTAAAAGAAGCGGCAAAACGGGCTATTACAGAAAATTATACAAGCTATACACATAACGCCGGTTTACTAGAATTACGCAAGGCAGCTTGTAACTTTGTAAAAAATAACTACGATTTACTTTATTCACCTGAAAACGAAACCATCGTTACAATCGGTGCCAGTGAAGCAATTGATGTTGCATTTCGAACGATTTTAGAGCCAGGAACAGAAGTCATTTTACCTGCTCCTATTTATCCAGGATACGAACCGATTATTCGATTATGCGGCGCTACACCTATTTTTATCGATGTTCGTGAAACTGGGTTCCGTTTAACAGCCGAAGCACTAGAAAATGCCATTACAGAAAAAACGAGATGCGTCGTACTGCCGTATCCTTCTAATCCAACTGGTGTAACTTTATCAAAAGAAGAACTACAAGCTATTGTAGATGTTTTAAAAGATAAAAACATTTTCGTCCTTTCTGATGAAATTTATAGCGAACTTGTATATGAACAAACGCATACATCTATCGCTCATTTCCCAGAAATGCGTGAAAAGACGATCGTCATTAACGGTTTATCAAAATCTCATTCTATGACTGGCTGGCGTATCGGTCTATTATTCGCACCAAGCTATTTAGCAGGACATATATTAAAAGTTCATCAATACAACGTAACGTGCGCTACTTCAATCGCTCAATATGCTGCAATTGAAGCATTAACAGCTGCTAAAGATGCACCAAAAATGATGCGCCACCAATACAAAAAACGCCGTGATTACGTATATAATAGACTCATTCAAATGGGCTTAACAGTTGAAAAGCCAACAGGTGCATTTTACTTATTCCCATATGTTGGCCATTTAACATCTTCATCATTTGATTTTGCACTTGATCTCGTCAAAGAAGCTGGACTAGCCGTCGTTCCTGGAACAGCATTCTCTGAATATGGTGAAGGCTACCTTCGCTTATCCTATGCGTATAGTATCGAAACTTTAAAAGAAGGCTGTGACCGTTTAGAAGCCTTTCTACAACAAAAAGCTAAGAGTTAAACTCTTAGCTTTTTTTATGCATAATGATCACAGGTTTGACGCTTCAGTAATTTATGCGGAATAATAATACACTTTGCAGTCGACTCAGCATTCTCTACTTTATCAACTAAAGCTTTTGCAGCTTCATATCCTAGCTGATATATATTCACATCAACTGTCGAAAGTGGCGGACTCGCAATTTCTGATAATAACGCATTGTTAAAGCTTACAATGGAAACATCCTTCGGTACAACAAATCCTTTTTTAGAAAGTGCACTTAGCACACCAAGTCCAATTAAATCATCCGTTGCCATAATTGCTGTGGGTGGTTGCTTCAGCCCCATTAATTCCTCAACAGCTTGTTGACCACTTTCTCTTGAAAAATCAAAATGTAAAATATACTCTTTCGGTAATACAATGTCTGCTAATTTTAAAGCATCACTCATACCAGCCAAACGATCTCTCGTTACAAGTAAATCTGATCCACCGCCGATGAACGCGATTTGTTTATGACCTAATGAAATCAAATATTCTGCTACTTCTCTTGCAGCTGTATAATTGTCATTATCTACATATGTAATTTCATCTTTTCGATCATATGGTTTCCCAATTAAAACAAACGGGAAATTTTGTTCATGCAAATATTGAATAATCCGATCATTCTCTCTTGAATATAAAAGAATAATGCCACCAATTTGGCGCCCCTGTACCATCTTTACAACACCATTAAAAATTTCATCTTCCGTTTCACCTGTCGACATATAAAGCGCGTATCCTTCCACATGTGCAAATGAACTAATCCCTCTTATAACTTCTGGGAAAAACGGATTTTGAAAAGCTTTACTTGCAGAACTCGGCATAACAAGTCCAAGTGTTTTTGTTGTTTGGTTAGCTAGGTTTCTTGCGTTTAAATTGGGATGATACCCTAGTTCACTCATTACTTTCCGAACACGACGCTTTGTTTTTTCACTTATACTTGGATTATCAGCAATTACACGAGAAACGGTAGATGGTGCTACGTTTGCCTTCTTCGCCACATCTTTAATTGTAACTGTCATAAAAATCCCCCTCCTTTCACTTCTCTGCCATTATATATATTTTCATCTTGCACCCATTGCAAGTAATAGGAGAAGTCATAAACTTTCATTGATACTATCTTGCAAAACCTATCATATTCTCCCTCTCCATGTATTGTAAGGGATATAGCTCTTTTTTCCTATACTATAATATACTATTTATTTCACTTCTTTTCATATGTGATGTCAAATCTCTTTTCATCTCCCTATAAAGTTTTTTATAGGGAGATGAAAAGAAAAATGGGACGTAATGTCCCATTTTTCATCCTTTCGTACCTCCAGCAGTTAAACCAGAGATAAAGTATTTTTGTAGTGATAGGAATAAAATTGAAATTGGAATCGCAATCAATACTGAACCCGCTGCAAACGTTGTAAATTCATTACCAAATTTCTTCGCTACCATTTCATATAAGCCAACTGCTAAAGTATAATTTTCTGGTGTGCGCAAAATAATACTCGCTAAAATGAAATCTGTAAATGGACCGATGAAAGTGAATAACGCTACAACTGCTACGATTGGCTTTGCAAGCGGCATAATGATTTGCCAAAAAATACGGAAATGTCCTGCCCCATCCATACGAGCTGACTCATCCAATTCTTTCGGAATCGTATCAAAATACCCTTTCATAAGCCATGTATTCATTGGGATTGCCCCGCCTACATAAATTAAAATTAATGCAAGGTGCGTATCAATTAATCCTGTTAACTGCGCTAATACGTATAGAGCGATTAACGCTGCAAAGTTTGGAATCATTTGCAGAATTAAAAATGTTAATAAACCATTTTTTCTTCCAACAAAACGGTATCTCGAAAATGCATAAGCAGTAAAACTAATTGCTAATACTGAGAAAATCATCGTTAAAACACTTACTTTTAATGTGTTTTTATACCATAGTAAATAATTACTATTCTCTAAATCTAATAACTTACGATAATGATCTAACGTTGCATTTTGCGGAATAATACTTGATCCAGATAAACTATCACCCGGATTAAATGATGAGCCAATAATCCATAATAATGGATAGAAAATGATGGCACACATTACGAAAATAACGAAATAACTTAATGAGAGACGTAACATCTTTTGTCTTTTAATATTCATTTACATCATATCCTCTTCTTGGAATGATTTTGTTCTCTTAAATTGCCATAACGCAACTGTAATAACGATTAACGATAAGATCATTGTAAGAGCTGCTGCTTTCCCGTACTGCGCCGAAGTCATCGTTAACTTATAAATCCATGAAATTAAAATATCTGTTCCACCTGCGTCTTGTCCAGCTACAGCAGGACCTCCGCCGTTAAATAGATAGATGATACTAAAGTTATTAAAGTTAAACGTATATTGCGTAATTAATATTGGTGCTGTTGCATATAGAACGAGTGGCAATGTAATTTTACGAAACTGTTGCCACGCTGTAGCTCCATCTACTGTAGCTGCTTCATATAATTCTCCTGGAATCGATTGCAATATACCTGTCGTCATTGCAAAGACGAACGGGAATCCAAGCCACGTTTGAATCATAATTAAAGCAATCTTCGCCCAAAATGGATCTGTCATCCAAGCAATCTTTTCAATTCCGAATAAAGCCAATACTTGATTGTTAATTGCTCCAAATGTTTCATTAAACATACCAGAGAAAACAAGAATAGATACGAATGCTGGGACCGCCCACGGTAAAATGAAGATTGTTCGAATAATTGCCTTCCCTTTAATACCAGGCTGATTTACGATAATCGCTAAGAAAATACCAAGCGCAACTTGTAATGTCGTTGCAACGAATGTCCAAATGACAGTCCAAGAGAATACACTTAAAAATGTCTCTCTCCACATCGGTAATGTAAAGATATCAATAAAGTTTTTAAATCCGACCCAATCTACTAATTTAGCTGGAGGAGAATGATATAAATCATAATTCGTAAATCCAATTAAAATTACGAAGATGATTGGGAATACAACTACAAAGATAAGTAATAGAAAACCTGGCGAAACCATTAAATATGGAAAACCTTGATCTAGTAAATTACGGTATTGCTCTTTTACAGAGTTTAATGGGGTTCCTATATCACGTTTCTTCCCGTTTTGGTATGCATCATATAAATTAAATCCATATATTCCGAGTCCAAACACGATGACGATAAGTGCCAAGATCCCTTCCACTAATAGAAAGACAGAATGATCACGTGGAACTTCTGTACCAAGCGTTACAATTCCCCATAATCCCATATTTAATAAATCAGCAAAGGCTACAATAAATGAACCTGTTAATACTAGAAAAATAAGACCTTTTACAAATTGTTTATTATACATTTGGCCCATGCCTGGAATGATTGATAACATGGTTGCCATTTTCCTATGTTTTGAACCATTTATGACGTTTGCTGGTTCCATAGATGTTTGCATGTTCCTTCCCCCTTTTTTCTGGGAGAGAATTCGTGCCTCTCATACTAGAGGCACGAATTTCACCTTATTTTTTCTTACTATGATTTGCCTCAATATTACCTTTAATTTGCTTCACAGCATTATCAAGTGCTGCTTTTGGTGCCTCTTTATCTGTAACAACTAATTGAAGTGCATCCCCAGCTGGTTTCCATACTTCTTGCATTTCTGGAATGTTTGGCATTGGAATGCCATTTTCTGATTGCGTTGCAACTGCTTTTGCAGCTTCATTTTCTTTAATAATTGGATCTTCCATTACTGATTTTACTGGAGGAATTTCTTTTGTTTTCTCAAATCGAATTTTTGCGTTTTCTTCATTCGTTACCCATTCAGTGAACTTTGTAGCTAAATCATTTTGTTTAGAGAAACTTGTTACATGCCATCCTTTAACCCCAACAAATGTTTTCATCGGTTGACCATTTGGTAATTTCGGCATTGGAGCCACACCATAATCAATTCCGTTCTTTTCCATTGCTTGGAACGCCCATGGGCCGTTCATGATAGATGCTGCTTTTCCTTCGTTAAATAGTCCATCAGCAGCAGGTCCACCAGATTCACCGATAATACCTTTCGGGAATAACTTTTCTTTGTACCATTTTTGAAGATATTCAGCACCTTGTACTGCTCCGCTATTATTTAATCCAACATCACTTGCATTTGGCTTTCCATCTTTTTCACCAAACACATAACCACCCATACCTGCCATGAATGCATTAGCAAAGTAGAAGTTATCTCCTAATGTTAAGAATCCGTACTTGCCATCCTTCGTAAATTCTTTTGAGAAGTTAAACAGCTCGTCCATCGTTTCTGGTGCTTTTGGCATTAATTTTTTATTGTAAATAAAGATTGGTGTCTCAATCGCTTTTGGTAAACCATATAATTTCCCATTATATGTCTGTGCTTCTATTGATAAATCAGTAAATTTACTCTTTACAGCATCATCAGCTTTCACTTCAGAAAGTAAACCTTCTGTTACTGCGTTTCCTATTTGGTCATGTGGCAATGTTACAACATCTGGTCCCGTCCCCGCTGGTCCATCAAGGCGTAACTTCTTCACTTGATCTGTCATTTGCATTTCAACAACTTTTACTTTTACTTTATATTTTTCCTCAAAGCTTTTCACTGCTGGTTCTAAACCAACACCTTTTTTATCATCTTCCCAAACGAGAAGATCATAATCTTTCTTTGCTTTACTTTCTTCTTTTTTCCCTGAATCTTTCGGTCCACATGCAGATAACATACCAATTGATAATGCTGAAACCGTTAATAATGATAATGCTTTCTTCATCCCAAAAACCTCCCAAAATTGTATATGTACCTCACTAATTGAAAACGTTTGCATTGAATAGTTTAATAGAAGCGCAAACAATATATCAATCTATGAAAACGTTTGCGCTATTTGTCTATCATTATACATTCTTTTATTCATTTTGCAAATATTAATTTTAAAATATTATTACTATACTCTTTATACATTGACTTTATATGAAATGAATACTACTCTTATAAGCAATATTAAAGCCATGTAAAAAGCAATCGTTTGCAACATACGCTTTATTATTATACTTAAGGGAATAATATGCATGGAGATATTAAAGGGGGATTTTCTATATGCTTAAAGAAGCCATTTATCATAGGCCAAAAGATAATTATGCATACGCTTACGATGAAAAAACAATTCACATTCGTATGCGCACAAAGAAAGACGATGTTCACAGTACAACTCTTATTTACGGTGATCCATACGAATGGAAAGATGGGAAATGGATTTCATCAAGTACACTGATGAAAAAAACTGGTTCTACTGCATTGTTTGATTATTGGTCTATTTCCATCGAACCAAAATTTAAGCGCTTACGTTATGGATTCGAATTAAAAAATGATACAGAAACTCTTATTTATGCAGAGCGAGGATTTTTTTCCAATATTCCAAATGATGATGTTGGTAACTTTTTCTGTTTCCCATTTATTCATGCAAACGATGTATTCAAAGCACCTTCTTGGATTAAAGACACCGTTTGGTATCAAATTTTCCCAGAACGGTTCGCGAATGGGGATCGTGCATTAAATCCAGAAAACACCCTTCCTTGGGGCAGCGCTGAGCCAACTCCAACTAATTTTTTCGGGGGAGATTTTGCTGGTATTATTCAAAACCTTGATTACCTTGTGAAGCTTGGAATTTCGGGAATATATTTCACACCTATTTTCAAAGCACATTCAAATCATAAATATGACACGATTGACTACATGGAAATCGATCCGCAATTTGGCACAAAAGAAACTTTCAAAGAGCTCGTTCAGGCATGTCATACACACGGTATAAAAGTAATGCTCGATGCCGTGTTTAATCATAGCGGATACTTTTTCGATAAATTTCAAGACGTACTAGAAAATGGTGAGAAATCAGCTTATAAAGAGTGGTTCCATATTCATGAGTTCCCAATTAGAACTGAGCCCCTTCCGAATTATGATACTTTTGCGTTTACACCGTATATGCCTAAATTAAATACAGCACACCCAGATGTAAAAGAATACTTACTTGAAGTAGGGCGTTATTGGGTAAGAGAATTCAATATAGACGGTTGGCGCCTTGATGTAGCAAATGAAGTCGACCACAGCTTTTGGAGAGAATTCCGAAGTGAGATAAAGGCATTAAATCCTGAAGTATATATTTTAGGCGAAATTTGGCACGATGCACTTCCATGGCTACAAGGAGATCAATTTGATGCTGTAATGAGCTATCCTGTTACAAATGCTCTACTATCTTACTTTGCTAACGATTCCATTAAGGCAAATGAATTTATGAAACAAATTACAGAATCTCTACATTCCTATTCTATGAATGTAAATGAAGCAGCGTTTCATTTATTAGACAGCCATGATACACCAAGAATATTGACAACATGTAACGGAGATAAAAATAAGTTAAAGCTACTTTATGTATTCCATCTTTCTTTCATCGGCTCTCCTTGTATTTATTATGGAGACGAAATTGGTATGGACGGCGGTATGGACCCAGATTGCCGCAAATGTATGATTTGGGATACGAAAGAACAAGATCATCTATTATTTACACATGTACAAACATTAATTTCATTACGGAAACAATATAAAGCATTTGGAGGACATGGTACTTTCCAATTCATCGAAGCAAATGATGAACATAATTATATTTCTTATACGAAAACATATAAAGATGAAACTATCTTTTTCGTTTTAAATCCGACTAATAGTGATGTTACAGCTTCACTGCCTCTCCATGTTACTGGAAAGAAAATCATTAACATTTATACAAACGAAGAATTTTCAGCGGAAGCAAGTGCATTACAAGTTACACTTCCTCCATATGGATTTTCAATCTTAAAATGGTAATAAAAAATCCTTATGCCAAGGTGTGGCATAAGGATTTTTTTATTTTAATTTAAATACCATCGCTTCATATGGACGTAATGTAATGTTATCTATTGATCCACTCTCTACGTCGTAATTGTGTATGAATAACTCTGATTCACTATAACTAATATCCTCAGGCATTTCAAATACACTATCATCCGCCGTAAAGTTTGCAATAACAAGAAGTTTTTCTTCTCCATATGTTCTTACGTATGCAAAAATAGAAGGATTATTATCTAATATTAAATCATACGATCCATACACAACTATTTCATTATTTTTGCGTAACTCAATTAATTTTTTATAGTAATAAAAAATTGAGTTTTCATCTTGGATTGCACTCTTCACATTAATTTCTTTATAATTAGGATTTACCGAGATCCACGGCTCACCTGTTGTAAATCCAGCATGATTCTCATCATCCCACTGCATCGGTGTTCTAGCATTATCTCGGCCTTTTATATAAATAGACTGCATCACTTTCTCTATATCTTCACCGCGCTCTATAACTTTTTCCTTATACATATTTAATGTTTCAATATCTCGATATTCATCAATCGATTGGAATCGAACGTTCGTCATTCCGATTTCTTCTCCTTGATAAATATACGGTGTTCCTTTCATCATATGAAGCACCGTCGCTAACATTTTCGCAGATTCAGTGCGATACATTCCATCATTACCAAAACGAGATACAACGCGAGGCTGATCATGGTTATTCCAATACAGACTATTCCATCCTTTATTCTCTAATGCTTTTTGCCACTTTGTTAAATTCTCTTTTAAAGTAAGGAGTGAACATGGTTTTACATCCCATTTTCCGCCTTCTCCCGAATCTAAATCCATATGTTCAAATTGGAATACCATCTGCAATTCTTTTCGTTCTTCCCCAGTATACAATCTCGCTTCTTCTGTCGTTACACCAGGCATTTCACCAACTGTCATAATATCATAATGAGACAATACTTCCTCATTCATTTCATGCAAGTATTTATGAATATTTGGGCCGTTCATAAAATGCTTATGACCTGAAACATATCCCTCTTCCTCTGTTTCAACAGTTGGTAAACCTTCTTCTTTAGAAATAAAATTGATTACATCCATACGGAATCCATCAATTCCTTTTTCTAACCAAAACTTCATCATTTCATAAACATCTTGTCTTACCTTTTCATTATCCCAATTTAAATCTGGCTGTTTTTTAGAAAACAGATGTAAATAATATTCATCTGTTATTTCATCATACTGCCATGCAGATCCACTAAAAGCCGCTCCCCAGTTATTCGGCTCTTTTCCCTCTTTTCCAGGACGCCATATATAGTAATCTCTATATGTATTATCTTTTGATTTACGTGATTCAATAAACCAATTATGTTCATCAGAAGTATGATTAACAACTAAGTCCATCATAAGTTTCATATTACGTTCATGCATTTCATGTAATAGCTCGTCCCAATCTTCCATTGTTCCGAACTCGTTCATAATTTTACAATAATCACTTATATCATAACCATTATCATCATTTGGAGATTCATAGACTGGGGATAACCAAATGACATTAATCCCTAATTCTTTTAAGTAGTCTAGCCTTGAAATAATACCACGAAGATCCCCAATACCATCACCGTTACTATCCATAAAGCTACGAGGATAAATTTGATATACTATACTTTCTTTCCACCACTGTTTTTCCATTATGCTACCCCATTTCATTAATAATTCGATTTTCTCTTTTTTAAGGCGCAAACGTTTTCATTAATGAATGATAACAGATTCTATCTTAATTTAAAATAGCGCTTACAACTTTTGTTCTTATTTTTCTAAGAAAACATACGAAAATTACTAATATTCCTCTAATAAATGAAAACGTTTTATATTTTTGTTTATTTTTTGAATCTATTAGTTTATAATGAACTCAAAGAAAACGTTTGCATAATTTTTCTAGGGGGCAATACCATGGCAGAATTGAAATTAGAAAACATTTATAAAATATATGATAATAACGTAACAGCTGTAACCGATTTTAATTTACACATTCAAGATAAAGAGTTTATCGTCTTTGTCGGTCCTTCTGGATGCGGAAAATCTACAACATTACGAATGGTGGCTGGACTTGAAGATATTTCAAAAGGAGAGTTTTCAATTGATGGTAAGCTAATGAATGATGTCCCTCCAAAAGATCGCGATATCGCAATGGTCTTCCAAAACTATGCTTTATATCCACATATGAGTGTGTATGATAATATGGCATTTGGATTAAAACTTAGAAAAATACCAAAAGATGAAATCGATCGTCGTGTGAAAGATGCAGCAAAAATTTTAGGACTGGAACAATATTTAGATAGAAAACCGAAAGCGTTATCTGGTGGACAACGTCAACGTGTCGCGTTAGGTAGAGCAATCGTTCGAGACGCGAAAGTTTTCTTAATGGACGAACCTTTATCCAACTTAGACGCTAAATTACGTGTTGCAATGCGCTCAGAAATTTCTAAATTACACCACCGCCTTGGAACGACAACAATTTATGTAACACATGATCAAACAGAGGCAATGACAATGGCTTCACGTCTCGTTGTTATGAAAGACGGAAAGATTCAACAAATCGGCACTCCAAAAGAAGTATATGAAACACCTGAAAACATTTTCGTTGGTGGATTTATCGGTTCTCCAGCAATGAATTTCTTCCGTGGTAAATTAACTGAAACCGATTTCGTTATAGATAATGTAATAAAAATCAAAGTATCTGAAGGAAAAATGAAGATGCTACGTGAACAAGGCTATGTAAATAAGGAAATTGTTTTAGGTATTCGTCCTGAGGACATTCATGATGAACTATTATTCTTAGAAGCTTCACAATCTACTAATTTCACAACAAAAATCGAAGTTGCTGAGTTGTTAGGTGCTGAATCCATTTTATATATGAAACTTGGAAGTCAAGATTTTGCAGCACGTGTTGATGCAAGACATACATTTTCACCTGGAGATCAAATTAAACTAGCGTTTGATATGAATAAAGCGCATTTCTTTGATAGTCAAACTGAACAACGTATTCGTTAAAAAATATTTTTCTATATAACATACAAAAAAACCGTCCACATATATCGAGGGCGGTTTTCATTATTATACGAGGGCTTCTACTGTATGAAATGATTGTCCTTTCGTGCCAATAATACCGAAAATCGGTAAGTCACTCAGCACCACTTCTTCTTGCTGTTTCATAAAAGATGACGTTAATTGTTTTATCTCTATCCAAACGTCATTAATACAAAGTACATTGGAATCGTTCTCTTGTTGGCGAGAAAAAATAGAATCTATTTTATATAAACCAGCATTTTGAAAAAGCATATCAATGCGACTGAATGCATTCAAAGCAATACTGATTACGCGTTGCCAATCTCCTTGTTTTTCCATATCATAGGATACAAAAAGGGCTTCTCCGCCTAGATTCGTAATTTCCTCCACTGTTGCTTGTCCACTTTCTTGATCAATGTCCGTCACAATCACTTTTGCGCCTTGTTTAGCCAACAAAAGAGCTGTATTACGTCCAATACCGATGCCACCACCAGTTACGATAGCAACTTTTCCTGCAAGCTTCATTTTCATTACCCCTTCTTTAAGTCTTACCGCATTCAGTATACTGCTTTATGAGATTAGTCTGCAAGCAAGAAAAGTTGCTCTTTTATTTGTAAGCGATTACTTTTTTACTCCTTCTTTTTTCTTACTATTACGCTGATCGAAAACTAAACCGATGAAAATTAAAATCCCCCAAAAGATTACGCTACCTCCAGTCATTTCAATTTCCCCCTTATTATATAAAGATATTATTTTAATTATTATAACATTTTCTTAATTTTCAATCTATTGAAATTAAAATGATGTAGCTTACTTTTTACTTAGTTTATCACTCTCAAAATATATTGGTGAAACTTTCATCCGTGAGGAGGGCCATCCTCACACTGACTAGTAGCCCCTGCCAATCGGGCTACGCAAATAGCGGGATAAAAAAGCCCTTTTTATTTAGAAATAAAAAGGGCTCTGTGTATTATACAAGACTTATCACTTTCGTTTTTGTAATTAAATCCTGAAAACCACAATTATCTTTGCGGAATAACATCATATATACGTTACATAATATCGGAATTCCAAGTAGTAATATGTTCGGTAATAACAATACAAAAAATCTTATAATTAATGTTTGCAATGTTAACTTTTCACTCTTCAATGAAATTAATTTTATTCTCGTTATCTTTTTACCAAGTGTAACACCGTTCCAAATAAAGGGTACCAAAATAAAATATATCGCCATTAATATAAAAACTACTGCAAGATCATATCTATAATCACCAAAACTAATATTAAAGCGATTAAAAATAGCACTATAATTTCCGGTCATAACAGCTACTACTGCACCATACATAACCGAGATTAAAAACATATCAATTAGGGAAGCACCTATGCGATTCATTACAAGCGCTGGACGATGCATCTTTAACTTCATTTTATGTCGACTCCTTCATATCCTTCTTTACCCGTCTCATCGTACCACTTCTAAAAAACATTGTAAACTAGCGTTTCTCTTACTTTTCTTGTACAATGTGTTACAACAGCATTGTAAAGGAGGTTCCCATATTGAAAAAATGGATAATCCTATTTATCACCTTCCTATTAACCGGTTGTGCAGGAAATACAAATCATATAGCTTATACGATTAACGATGAATACGAACTCATACGTACTTCTGGGAATGCATTTGAACTTTTCCCCACGCAAGATGCTGTATATGCCACACAATACATCCCTGCAAAAATTACAGACATTGGTTGGGATGATAAATACATTATTGCAAAACAAACTGAGGATAAGTCGGATCCGAATAACCCTGACGCAGCAATTGCAAATAAAAAAAGTGAACATTATTGGATTATTGACGTAAAGCATAATAAACGTTTCGGTCCCTATAATGAAAAGCAATTTAATGAACAAAAAGATGCGTTTAAAATTAAGGTACCTTTTCAAAATGTAGATTCATACATAAAAGAACAGAAAAAACAGTCAGCATAATATTTTAAGTGCTGACTGTTTTTTCTTACATGTTTTTAAAAACATCTTACTCAGAAAGTGAGATAGTAAAAGTTTGTGGCTCTTTTACAACGTCTTGCGTTTCTGTATCTCCTGCCACTACGTTATCTGTTGTAAACCTAATATCCTTTACCTTCTCTTTTCCATCATCAAGTATTAAACCGATAATACCATCTCTTGTTTCACCAGGCTTATAGTCTTCTCTTGATACATTTTTTGTACCAACTAGCGTGTCCTCATCATATAAAAAGTTTTGAGTCGCTACTTTAAAATGTTGCTTATCGTTAATCGCAACATCATTCATAGAGAAAAATTGCATATTTTTATTCCCGCTATTTTCCACCTTATATGTAATTTCAACGTAACGAATCGTATCACTAATCTCTGTTCCACTTAGCGATGCATATAATTCTGCATCCTCTTGACTTACTTTATCTCCTAATCTACGCTTTACTTCTTCAGGAGTTAATGCCGTATATATTTTTAATGTATTTTTTGCCTTTTCACTCATCTGTGATAAAGAGATTACTTTCACCTCTTGTACATGAATTTTCATTGGTGCTGCTTCAAATGTTTGATTCACAGATTGAATCTGTTCTAACTTAAAAGTACCCCACCCTGTTTCTTTCACTTTTTGTCCTACTTTTTTCAGCTCACGCCCGCCATATTCTTTTGTTTCAGGAATAGATTCTTTCTTCTTCGGTTCAACTTTCTTTTCTTCTTGATGGAAGCAACCACTTAACATAAGAAGAAAACTACATAAAACAAAAATACTTTTCCATGCTTTCATCATATAATTTCTCCTAACACTATGATTCATTAATATAAATTAGTCCCTAGCCTTGTAAACTATAGAAACAATGAGAAGTCCACAAAACGAACTTGTCAGTCCAGATACTATTATACCTCCTATTTGGAAAATATGAAAATAGGGATTTACGAACGCGTGAACGATACATATAAGAGCTGTCACAATGATTGCCGAAACCCAATACTTCCTTTTTTCTGCAGCTATCATAATATCTTTCCCTGTTTCATCTCTACACTTCCATAGTGCGTATAATAGTAATAATAAACCAACACATGTACTACCGTGTTGCATATATTTATACACTGGAATACTATATAATTCTCTTTGTAAAAATGGTATTACCCTAACGAAATAGCCTGTATTATGAGTAAACGCATCCCAAACGACATGCGTTAGCATACCAAATAAAGCAGAATAGCAAAATACAAAGAAATCCTTCCATGTATGAAGCCCCCACCTCTTATCTACTGCATATGTATAATAGCCAGCAAATGGTTTAGGTAAATGTGTTATAAACGGCTTTTTTAAAATGTAATGATATATGTATGCTAACAGAAATACAAGTGGTAAATTTAAATATAAGAACCCAAGCCATGTATGCCCAATAACACCATACGGTCTAAAGTGTAAAAAATATTCAAAATCAGGTGCCATACTCCCTAATATAAGAGCCGTTACTGAAATATATTTGGACTGCTTTTTCACAAAAGGAAGAACTGCTGCTGGATGTGCGAATGTAAACGGCATATGTTAACTCCTTTTCATATCTTCAATAGAATACCATCTATCATAACGAGAGAATTGATCTTGATGCAATATTTATTTTCACATTGGAATATGATAGTTTCCATGTTATAATCCACATGGAATATTTAGAAAATAAGAAGGGGTTCACGTGTCATTAACACTAGTCTTCTTTCTTGTTCTGTTTACCTTGTTTTTAAGTACATACATTGGATTTTTTCTATGGAAGCATTTAAAAATTATAAAATACACACCTGCTCTCGTTGGCTTTATGAGCGTTCTTTTCATTTTTATATGGAAGAGGATGACTTTCGGCTGGGAAGGTCTCGGTTTTGGCGCACTTCAGTATACAATTCTAGCCGCAAGCTGTCTTACACTTATATTTGCTGCCTTTTTAGAATCAAAATCCGTTATGAATTGAGGTTTATATATTGATTGACGTACCCTTTTTAAAAAATGTCACATTAAAAAAAGAAAATATCCCTAGTTTTTCCGTATATCCTTACTGTCTACCCGCTATCCGAACATTACAATCATTAGCTTTTCATCCAAATGTAACATTCATTATTGGAGAAAACGGAACGGGTAAATCAACATTACTCGAAGCAATTGCAATTGCTTTAGGATTTAATGCAGAAGGTGGAACGAAAAACTTCCGCTTTAGCACAAACGATTCACATTCAACTTTACATGAATACCTTCGAATTTCCAAAAGTTTCAATACACCAAACGACGGTTTCTTTCTTCGCGCTGAATCATTTTATAACGTTGCTTCTTATATTGATGAAATAGATGCTATAAAATCTTATGGAGGTGTTTCACTTCATGAGCAATCCCATGGTGAATCATTTTTCTCCTTATTTATGAATCGTTTTTCAGGACAAGGTTTATACATTTTAGATGAGCCTGAGGCCGCTCTATCACCAATGAGACAACTTTCCATGCTCATTCGAATGCACGAACTAGCGGAACAAGGTTCACAATTTGTTATCGCAACTCACTCTCCTATTTTAATGGCTTATCCTGAATCCACTATTTATTCTTTAACACAAGAAGGAATTCACGAATCCACATTAGAAGAAACCGAGCATTACCAAACGACGAAACTTTTCTTTGAAAATCGCGATCGATTATTCCATCATTTATTTGAATCGTAAAAAAAGAAGCAGCAATAGCTGCTTCTTTTTTATAGTGCTTCTATAAATAATGCTACCCCAATACCGCCACCGACGCATAGAGAAGCAATTCCTTTTTCCAAGCCACGTCGTTTTAATTCATGAATTAAACTTACCGTAATACGAGCTCCCGTACAACCGATTGGGTGCCCAAGTCCTACACCACTACCGTTTACATTCACTTTTTCACGGTCTAAACCTAATTCTTTCTCTACAGCTAAATATTGAGCCGCGAAAGCTTCATTAATTTCAAGTAAATCAGCATCTTCTAATGACCAATCTACTTTTTCTAATCCTTTTCGAATCGCTGGTGCTGGTCCAATACCCATAATTTTCGGATCTACTCCAGCTACTGAATATCCAACAATTCTAGCTAACGGTTGTAAGCCTTTTTCTTTCGCTTTTTCTTCGCTCATTAATACAAGAACAGCACTTCCATCATTAAGGCCAGATGCATTCCCTGCCGTTACAGATCCATCTTTACGGAAAGCTGGTTTTAATCCTGCTAATTTTTCCGCTGTAATATCTGCACGTGGATGTTCATCCTTCGAAAATACTACTTCTTTTCTACGTTCTTTTATCGTAATAGGAACAATTTGATCGTCAAAGTATCCAGACTCGATTGCATTTAGTGCCAATGTATGACTACGAAGTGCAACTTCATCTTGTTCCTCTCTTGTAATTTCATATTGGTCAACTAAGTTTTCCGCTGTTTCCCCCATCATAATATGATGGATTGGATCTTCTAACACTTCCCACACTGTATCACGAATTTCTCCGTGCTGTAGACGTTGTCCCCAGCGGTGCTGTTTTAATGCATAAGGGCTTGAACTCATTGCTTCTACTCCACCTGCAACCACAACATCACTTACACCTAATTGAATTTGCATTGCAGCTGACATAATTGCTTGCATACCTGAAGAACATTGGCGTTGGATTGTATAACCCGTAACTGTGTCAGGAAATCCTGCCGCTAATGCAGCCGTTCTCGCCGTATTTGCTTCATCAGTTCTTTGAATGCAATGACCTAAAATCACTTCATCAACTTCGTGTGGTTCTACCCCGCCTCGTTTTACAGCTTCCTGAAGTACAGGAACAGCTAATTCTACTGGCGTTACATTTTTTAGCGCTCCTCCAAAAGTTCCAATTGGCGAACGAACTGCAGCTGTAATAACAACATTATGCATTTTGCACTTGCCCCTCTCTTATGTACCCTAGTCAGTTTTTAGGTGAAATTCCATAAGATGTATGTCTACAACTATCATACTATAAACATACTAAAAAATCAAAATATTTAATATAATAAAAATAGAAGGAATTAACCTTCTATTCTGTTAATGCGTATAGGAATTTTTGTAAAATCTTCTCTGTTGTTTTATTCAAATTCGGTAACTTATCTACCGGAAAATATTGAAGCTGTAATCCTTCATGATCAAGTTTAACTTCCCCACTCACATGATGCCCCTGATACAGATGAATGACATTAAAAATTTCATCTCCATTTGGATATTGGAAGTACACTTCTTTTCCCGAAAGAACCCCGATAAATTGCATAATTTTCGCATTGAGTCCCGTCTCTTCAAATAGTTCTCTGCGAGCAGTTTCTTCTGTCGTTTCTCCTAGCTCCATCGCGCCACCAGGTACACCCCAATCATATGTATCTGAACGATATTGAAGCAATACTTCTTGATTATCATTTAAGATAATAACTGCTGACCCTACTAGAATAAGCGGCCTTGTACCAACGACTTTGCGTAACTCTTCAATATACCCCAATATGTAAACTCTCCTTTCCTCACCCTCCCTTATCATAACAAAATTTTTCTCCTTTTGTTGATGTAATTTTAAAGAAAAAAAGGAAGCTTTCGCCTCCTTTTTTCACCTTTATTTCTTAAAACTTTCATATTTTACAGCTTCAAAAGCTTCTTCTATTTCATCATTACGATAATGGACATATGTAAAACGACCTAATTCTACTAATCTTGCTATTTCTTGTAACGCTTTATGTTGCTCATATGTTTCCTCCAGCTTAATATGTACATAAAACTTCATTAATGGATGTTCATATAAAGGTTCTCCCACCTCTACATATACATCTTCCACCCCTTGCACAACTCTTACATAACTTGCAAATTGATAAAGAGCTTCTCTGTCTGAAACGATTTTTAATGTATACATATATTCTCCCCCTTTCCTTTACTATATCAAAAAGACGATCACACTACGTTATAGAACTATGAAATTTTTTTGACTTCTAATCTACATATTCGCGTAATAAACAAGGCGTTTATCCATACATAGTACCTTTTTTCCACATATATTATAGGAAGAATTTCTTCAGTTGAGGTGTTCCTTATGGATCCATACGTCAATATATGTATTTGCATTACTCCAGGCGCTGATATTTCTGATGACCGTATTGCAAAAGATTTAGCAGTTGCAGAGTCAATTTGGCACCCCATTACATTTCAAATTCAAGAAGTAATTGTTTTAAATGAAATTTTCCGTTTTTCTGACCGTGAAATTAGTTATAAAGATTCTATTCAAAGTCAGGAAAAATTAGCATCCTTTTTCCAAACATGTGTAAATGAAGCTCCTGCATGCGACCTTTATATTTGTTATATTGGCAGTGATTATTTCAAAGAAACAGCAGTAATTGCCTGTGCTTACTCTTTAGCAAAACAGCAGCAACTTACTGGTTATATCGTTTTAACAAATTCAGCTGCTCCCATAAAAAACATATATACGCTCGCTCATGAAATTGGTCATATTTTATTTACAAGACGTGTTCACGGAAAACTTACTCACGCAGATCCTCATTCCCCAACTGGTTCGGAGCACCACCCCTCTCCAACAAACCTTATGTATCCGATAGTCCCGCGCCCAGAAAATGTTCATATTCAGTCCCTAATAACAAACGAACAAAAAGCACTCTCTTTACAAAGCTCTTTATTACAAAGAAAAAAACAGTAACGACCTTGTTACTGTTTAAAACAACTTATTCCAATCCACAAACCAAATCCCGGCTGCTAGAAATAAAAATAGGTAACTAAACATAAACGTAACACCTCTAAAAATCCCTATATAATATTTCTTTGGAAATAATTTTTTGCATATCCAAAGCAGCCACTTTCCTATTAAACCGAAGAACAAAACATAACCCGATGTGTCATCTAATAAAGTATTGAAATAGTCATCATGTACCTTTTTCGAAAAGGTAGTATATAGCCCCAAAATCGTTAAACCTAAAATATAATAGACAATATACCTAGAAATATACTTTGCATATTTGTTCCCCCCTTAATAAAAGATTCAGTTCGTGCACTATTAATATAAAGCTAGCTTACAGTTTTTTTCTCCTCATTTTTCAAAGACCATCTCATTAATACATATATACTTCCGTACAGAAATAAAGGCTCTAGCATTCCCCAATATGAGTTGTTCTTCCCTAATTCTTTAAATACAAACATAATGAATAGTGGTACGATAACAGCTAGTATTCCAATCCATCCAAGTATATACGCTTCACCTATTAACAGCACTAATAAAACCATTCCCGCTAGTATATAACTTTGCATAGTAGTTAATTGTAATACAGGTGTCCCATACCATTTATTCATAAACATTAATAATACTAGTAATAAAATTGGTAGCAATGCTGCTACATAAATAATGCTAAATTCTTTTATTTTACTCTTAAATGATGACATCTTAAAAGCAAAGATAATACCCACAATAGTAATCATTAAAACAATCGGGTACCCAATCAATTGTACATTCGTTAATGTAAATTCATGATTCGGACTTTCAAATAAAATATTTGTAAGTAACCAATATCCACCTATCCCAATTATCATTCCTAAAATAGTCTTTATACTCCCGCCTTTATCCTTCTCCATCTCTTTCGCTAATTCTTCCGCATACTCTTTTGGTGAATCACCAAATATATCACTTACCGTCTTTCCTTCTTGCTCTCCTTCTATTAAATGAAGCTCTGCATCTTCTATAAAGGCATCCACATCTTCTTCTTTCATTCCCTTTGTTATTAAATACACTTTCGTATCAATTAAAAACTTTTCCCCTTCTTTAGAAATCTTCATAATAATCCCTCCCTTATTAAACAGTTTCTCTTCTATTCGTCTTCATCATAATTTCAAGGAAAATTAAAATAAATAAACTTCCATATAAACATATAATTTGAAATAACATTGGCACGAGATCTTCAGATGTAAATGTTTTAAACACTAACATAATAGAAAGTGGAATAATTAAATATAAGTTTTTAAACCATCCTTCAACATACATATTTATCGCTACTGTGATAATAAAAATACCTCCAGCTAATATATAACTTTGCATTTCGGTGAATGTGAGCATTTTTGTAGGATATATCACATCTAATATACTAACAGCTCCTATTAAAAACATTGGCGCAATCATGACTAAAGACCACATAGAAAACCATGTTTTTGTAAATCTTGTTACGAAGGTCATTTTCCGAAGTAGAAAATTAGGACCCATTACAGCTACGATCAATGTAAAACTATAGCCAATGCACTGAATAAGTGAAATTTGTAAAACTCCGTTATTCACTATTAAGATGGAAGCAATAATCCAAAACGACACGATATTCATTACCGTAAATCCAATTTGCTTCCACGTTTCCTGTCTATCCCTTTCCATTACTTTTACAAGTTCATTTGCATATTCTTTCGGTGAGCTTCCGAAAATTTCTTCTACGCTTTTCCCATCACTCTCACCTTCTATTAAATGAAGTTCTGCGTCTTCGATAAAGCTTTCGATGTCACTTTCTTTCACACTCTTTGCCGCTAAAAATAATCTCATATCTAATAAAAACTTTCGTGCTTCACTGGATAGCATTATTTTTCTCTCCCCTTCCCCTCAAGTAGACGCTCTACACTACTTTGCATCGCTTCCCAGCGATCCATAAATTCATTAAGTGCTTCCTCGCCTTTTTCTGTTAATGTATAGTATTTTCGCTTTGGTCCAGATGGAGATTCCTTCATTACACTTGTTATTAATCCTTCCTTTTGCATTCGTATTAATAACGGATAAATACTTCCTTCACTTGCCATGGTAAAGCCATACTTCGCTAGCTTTTCACTCATTTCATAACCGTATATTTCACCTTCAGAAATAATAGCAAGTAAGCATCCTTCTAAAATCCCTTTCAGCATTTGACTTGTCGACATAACTCAAATCCTCCCACTATCTTGTTTTACAAGATAGACAAGCGTAAGTATCTTGCTTTACAAAATAGTATAGCAAGGACTATTTTGTAAAGCAAGATAGCTAGCGATATTTTTCCAAATCTTTGCAGGATTTTTATTATCCACTCTCTAAATAGAGCAATATGAGAACTTTATTACGAAAGGATGTTTTTCACCATGGTTACGAATCGAGTTGTTTTTTTAACAGGTGCTGCAAGTGGTATTGGTTATGAAATGGGAAACGCTTTTGCAAAAGAAGGTGCAAAAGTTGTTATTACCGATCGTCTTGAAGAACGTGCAATAGAAGCTGCTAACCAATTACAAAAAGAAGGCTATCAAGCTATCGGTTTAAAATGTGATGTTACATCTGAAGAAGTAGTTACAGCTGCAATTTCTCAAACAATTAATCATTTCGGTTCATTAGATATATTAATTAACAACGCAGGAATGCAACACGTGTCACCAATTGAAGATTTTCCAACCGAAAAGTTCGAACTACTTATTAAAATTATGCAAATCGCCCCTTTTATCGCAATTAAGCATGCTTTCCCGATTATGAAAAAGCAAAAATATGGTCGTATTATTAATGTAGCTTCCATTAATGGCCTCGTTGGATTCGCTGGAAAAGCTGCCTACAATAGCGCGAAACATGGCGTAATTGGATTAACAAAAGTTGCCGCTTTAGAAGGCGCTACTCACGGTATTACTGTAAATGCTCTTTGTCCTGGTTACGTCGATACCCCTCTTGTGCGTAATCAACTACAAGATTTAGCTACTACACGAAATGTACCACTTGAAAATGTTTTAGAAGATGTCATTTATCCACTTGTACCACAAAAACGCTTATTACAAGTACAAGAAATCGCGGATTATGCTATGTTTTTAGCAAGTGAAAAAGCTAAAGGGATAACTGGACAAGCTGTCGTTATCGATGGTGGTTATACTGCTCAATAAAGTGAAACTTTATTGAGTGGGGGTTTTCTTTATCCCCCACCTAACTTCTTTGCTTTCACTGAAGTTTAAGGTGGGGTCTTACTGCCCATTAATGCGGGATAAAAAATAAGGTTTGCTCACGAAGAGCAAACCTTATTTTTTATCCCGAGGATCGTCATACTGTAGTAATTCCCGCGGCAACTTTTCTATTGCAACAATTACCCCATCTAATTTACTTTCAATTCGATGGAGTAAATATAATGTTACAACAATGGGAAACCCTACATTACCTATCATTTTGATCCACTCTTCCATCTTTTTCGCCTCCTTTCATTATATAAATAAGAGAAAAGAACATATTTAGGCATAAAAAAACAAGCTATTATGTATTAGCTTGTTTTTTCAAACAATGATGCAATTTCTCGCTTATAATCCCCACGTATAATTCCTTTTTCAGTAATAATACCTGTAATTAATTCATTCGGTGTTACGTCAAATGCAGGATTATAAACATCAGTTCCAATTGGCGCCACTTGTTTCCCCAAAATTTTCGTAACTTCTGTTTCATCTCTTTCTTCAATAACAATTTCTGTACCTGTTTGTTTCGTAATATCAAACGTAGATAACGGAGCTGCAACGTAGAACGGGATATCGAAATACTTTGCTAATATCGCTAAATTCATTGTTCCGATTTTATTTGCTGTATCTCCATTTGCAACAATTCGGTCCGCTCCTACAATAATCGCGTTTATTTCTTTCGTTTGAATAGCATGCGCTGCCGTATTATCTGTAATAAGTGTTACATCAATAGCTGCCTGTTTTAATTCCCAGGTCGTTAAACGTCCGCCTTGTAAAACAGGTCTCGTTTCACACGCATACGCATGTAAATGTACACCTTTTTCTTTCCCAATATAAAACGGTGCTAATGCAGTACCATATCTAGCAGTTGCAATACTGCCAGCGTTACAAATTGTTAAAATATTATTCCCGTCTTTAAAGCATGTTAATGCATGTTCTCCAATACTCCGGCATACCGCTTCATCTTCTTGCTGAATGAGAAGCGCTTCTTCTTCTAATATTTTTTGTGCTTCTTTTATTGTAGTAATATCTTGAATAGATTCTCTCATACGATCGATTGCCCAAAATAAATTGACTGCTGTCGGACGTGATGTTCCTAAATAATTACAATCTCTATTAAACTTCTTTTGAAATTCTTCCATATGTACAGTGTTATATTTTTTGGATGCAAGCGCCAAGCCAAATGCAGCTACAATTCCAATTGCAGGTGCTCCTCGCACTTCTAACATGACAATACTCTTCCATACCTCTTCAATCGTCGTTAATGTGTTATATTCTGTGCTATGCGGCAACTTTGTTTGATTTAATACTGCAATAGCATCCCCTTTCCAACTGACAGACCTCGGAATAGTAACAATTGTACTCATGCTTTTATCCCTCCAGAAACCGTCTGTTGAAATAATGTTCGGAACAGTTGAATATCAGCACTCTTAGATTCATATTTTATTAGTTCTTTACCTAAGGATAGCGCTTGTTTCTTAGCTTGAATTCTCGCTTCTTTATTTGCTATTTCATCTAAATCAGCTACATGTGCTAAGCCAATTGTTCTACGGATAAGCTCACATCCGGCAAATCCGACAGCATCCGTAAAAATATTTTGCAAAATAATTGGTAGCCATTGCTTTTCTTTCGTATATGCCTCTACACCTTCTCCAATCCATAACCTCGTAAAAGTTTCTACAAAATAACTCCACGTCTTCTCTATATGGAAAAATAGCAAATTTCTCTGTTCTTCTTCTCTAGATAGAGCATTTAATAATAGATTTGCAATAAATTGACCAAGATCAAATCCAAATGGGCCATATGTTGCAAATTCCGGATCAATCACTTTCGTTTCAGAAGGTGATGAAAAAATACTACCAGTATGTAAATCACCGTGAATAAGCGCTTCTTTTCTCGTTAAAAATTTATATTTATATTGCGCGACTTTTAACTTTAAAGTTTTGTCACTCCACAATTCATCAACCGCTAGTTGTAACTCCGGCTCATAATCATTCGTATCGTAATGACCGAACGGATCTGTAAACACTAAATCTTCTGTAATCTTACAAAGGTCTGGGTTTACAAATGTACCTTCTAGTACCCTTTTCTCTTCTGACTGCAAACCGAAATCTGAGGTGTAAAATAAAACATGTGCTAGAAAACGACCGATATGCTGAGATAAAAGTGGGTACTCTTCTCCGCCTATCAATCCCCTTCTTGTAATTGTTAACCTTGATAAGTCTTCTATGACTGTTACCGCTAACTCTTCATCATGACTGTACACTACCGGAACATAATCTGGTACATACTTCGCAAAGATTTGCAGTGCCTTGCTTTCAATCGTTGCTCTTTTTATAGACAATGGCCAGCTCTCACCAACTACTTTCGCATATGGCAATGCTTGTTTTAATATAATAGACTTCTCTCCATTATCTAATTTGAACACGTAATTTAAATTTCCATCTCCAATTTCATGACAAACTACATTTGCTTTCTTTTCAAAATAACCGTGTTCTTTTGCATATTGTATAGCTGTTTTTTCAGTTAATGAATAATATCCCATCGTCTTCTCCCCCTTTTAAATTCAGAGGTTTTTCTAACACAGAAAAACCTCTTTCCACTAAGAAAGAGGTTTGAAGTTTATCTTCTCCCCTCTTATCTGCCAGAAAGTAAACTTTCTGCTGGAATTAGCACCGTGCCTTTTGGCGTAAATAAACGCCCCATTTCACAATGGTATTACGGTCGGTTGCTGGGCTTCATCGGGCCAAATCCCTCCACCTGCTCTTGATAAGAGTTGTATAATTTTTTAAATTTTTAACTTTATGTTGAAGACTATACCAAGAATAAAAATCACTTGTCAACATTTTATTTGTATAATTCTGGACGACGATCTGCAAAAACCGGAATTCCTTTGCGTACTTCTTTAATTTTCTCGAATGTAAGCTCTCCAAATAAAATTGATTCTTCTTCATTCGCTTCCACAACAACTTCGCCCCAAGGATCGACAATTAAAGAATGACCGGCAAACTCATTATTCGGATCCTTTCCTGCCCTATTACATGCAACAACATAACACTGATTTTCGACTGCTCTTGCTTGCAATAACAAACGCCAATGTGCTAAACGAACTAATGGCCATTCTGCTACAACAAATAAAACCTTTGCACCTTTAGCAGTATGAACACGCATCCACTCTGGGAAACGAATGTCATAACAAATTGTGCCGGCGCACTCAACATCATCTAGCTTAAATTCACCTGTACTATTTCCAGCGATTAAATATTTATGTTCATCCATAAGCTGAAATAAATGAACTTTACTATATTCATTGACTAGTTCTCCTTCCTTGTTTACTACATACATTGTATTTGTAACACCTTGCTCTGCTTGCTTCGCTATAGACCCACCGACAATATGTACACCATATTGCTTCGACCATTCTTTCAGCTTTTCTTTCGTTTGCAATCCATCCCTATCTGCAATTTCAGAAAGTCTTGTTAAATCATATCCTGTTGTCCATAGTTCTGGTAAGACGATAACATCTGGTCTTTCCTTCATCGCTTCGCTTATTTTACTTTTAGCGTTCTCAATATTTTTTTCTACATCTCCAAAGACAATATCCATTTGAATACATGCGACTTTCATTTTGTCAGCCCCATTCATAATTTTTTCTTTACAAAATACTGGAAAGATTATATCATTTGTCACTAGAATTGTAACAACTTTCAAAAGAGGTGGAAAGTATGAAATTATTTCAACCTTCTGAGATAGTAACATCATTGCCAACACAATTTTTCGCTTCACTTGTTGCAAAAGTTAACAAAGTCGTTGCAGCTGGTCACGATGTTATTAATCTAGGTCAAGGTAATCCAGATCAACCAACACCGCAGCATATCGTAAAAGCTTTACAAAATGCTGCTGAAAAGACCGTTCATCATAAATATCCACCATTTCGCGGACACGAAAGCTTAAAAGAAGCCGTGGCAACATTCTATCAACGTGAATATGATGTAGTAGTAAATCCAAAAACAGAAGTTGCTATTTTGTTTGGCGGAAAGGCTGGATTAGTAGAGTTACCAGTTTGTTTTACAAACCCTGGTGATACTATTCTTGTTCCAGATCCAGGCTATCCAGATTATTTATCAGGAGTTGCTTTAGCAAAAGCACAATTTGAAACAATGCCGCTTATTGCAGAAAATAATTTTTTACCAGATTATACAAAAATTGATAACTCTATTGCCGAGCGTGCGAAATTAATGTTTTTAAACTATCCAAATAATCCTACCGGTGCTACTGCATCAAAAGATTTCTTTGATGAGACCATTCATTTTGCAAATAAACATAATATATTAGTTGTTCACGATTTTGCTTACGGTGCTATTGGGTTTGATGGTCAAAAGCCCGTTAGTTTCTTACAAGCAGACGGTGCCAAAGATACAGGAATTGAAATTTACACTTTATCGAAAACTTTCAATATGGCTGGATGGCGTATTGCTTTTGCCGTAGGGAATGAAAGTGTCATTGAAACAATTAACTTATTACAAGATCATATGTATGTTAGTATTTTTGGTGCAGTTCAAGATGCTGCCCGTGAAGCACTTTTAAGTTCACAATCTTGCGTCGTAGATCTTGTAAATAGTTACGAATCTCGCAGAAATGCTCTTATTTCAGCTTGTCACTCAATTGGTTGGAATGTAGACATTCCAACAGGATCATTCTTTGCATGGCTTCCTGTACCAGAAGGATATACATCTGAGCAATTCTCTGATATTTTACTAGAAAAAGCACACGTTGCAGTTGCTCCTGGTGTTGGATTTGGTGAGCACGGCGAAGGCTATGTCCGCGTTGGTCTCTTGCATACAGAAGATAGATTACGAGAAGCCATTAATCGAATTGATAAATTAAATTTTTTCAAAAAATAATTGACAACATGAAAAATATCTGACAAAATTCAGTTATCTTAAAAATTTAAACATTTCTAAATACTTCTTATCAAGAGCAGGTGGAGGGACGAGCCCGACGAAGCCCGGCAACCGATCTACATAATTGTAGACACGGTGCTAATTCTCGCAGCATTACGCTGACAGATAAGGAGCTGGTTGTAAAAAAACCTCTCCTTAGCTGAGAGGTTTTTTTATTTAACTAGGAGGGTATAACAATGAGCGGAATTATAGCGACGTATTTAATCCATGATGATTCACATAACTTAGAAAAAAAGGCCGAGCAAATTGCACTCGGTTTAACAATTGGCTCTTGGACTCATTTGCCACACTTATTGCAAGAGCAACTAAAACAGCATAAAGGTAACGTCATCCATGTTGAGGAATTAGCTGAACAAGAACATACCAATTCGTATTTACGTAAAAAAGTAAAACGCGGGATTATTAAAATCGAATATCCGTTATTAAACTTCAGTCCAGACTTACCAGCAATTTTAACAACTACATTCGGAAAACTATCACTTGATGGCGAAGTGAAATTAATTGACTTAACTTTTTCAGACGAGTTAAAAAAACATTTTCCTGGTCCAAAGTTCGGCATAGATGGTATTCGAAACCTTTTACAAGTGCATGATCGTCCCCTTTTAATGAGTATTTTTAAAGGAATGATTGGACGAAATATTGGGTATTTAAAAACGCAATTACGCGATCAAGCAATTGGTGGTGTAGATATAGTAAAAGATGATGAAATATTATTTGAGAATACATTAACACCTCTTACGAAACGCATTGTATCTGGAAAAGAAGTTTTACGATCCGTATATGAAACATACGGACATAAAACGTTATATGCCGTAAATTTAACAGGACGAACTTTTGATTTAAAAGAAAATGCGAAACGCGCAGTGCAAGCTGGGGCTGATATTCTATTATTTAACGTATTTGCTTACGGACTAGATGTACTACAATCACTTGCAGAAGATGATGAAATCCCAGTCCCTATTATGGCACACCCTGCTGTAAGTGGTGCTTACTCAGCATCAAAGTTATATGGAATTTCATCTCCATTATTACTCGGAAAGCTATTACGTTATGCTGGCGCTGACTTTTCATTATTCCCATCTCCATACGGAAGTGTTGCGTTAGAAAAAGAGGAAGTTCTTGCTATCTCAAAACATTTAACTGAAGACGATGCATTTTTCAAGAAGAGTTTTTCTGTTCCGTCTGCTGGTATTCACCCTGGTTTCGTTCCCTTTATTCTACGAGATTTCGGTAAAGATGTTGTTATTAATGCTGGCGGAGGAATACACGGACATCCAAATGGAGCACAGGGCGGCGGTAAAGCTTTCCGTACTGCAATTGATGCTACTTTGCAAAATAAACCACTCCATGAAGTAAATGACATAAATTTGCATAGTGCACTACAAATATGGGGAAATCCTTCTCATGGGGTGAAATTATGAGTATTCAAGTATTTTGTGATTTCGATGGAACGATTACAAATAATGATAACATTATGTCCATTATGGAAAAATTCGCACCACCAGAAGCCGAAGAAGTAAAGAATAGAATTTTATCACAAGAGCTGTCTATTCAAGAAGGTGTTTCTCAATTATTTCAATTAATACCTACTAATCTGCACGATGATATGATTCAGTTTTTAATAGAAACTGCTGAAATCCGTAGTGGTTTTCATGAATTTATACAATTTGTAAATGAAAAGAATATTTCTTTTTACGTTATATCAGGTGGAATGGATTTCTTCGTCTATCCACTCTTACAAGGACTCATTCCAAAAGAGCGAATTTACTGTAATGAAACAGATTTTTCAAGTGAATACATTACCGTTAAGTGGCCTCATCCTTGTGATCATCATTGTCAAAATCATTGCGGATTATGTAAATCATCACTAATCCGTAAATTAAGTGATACGAATGACTTCCATATTGTGATTGGAGATTCAATTACTGATTTACAAGCTGCGAAACAAGCGGATAAAGTGTTCGCTCGTGATTTCCTTATTAAAAAGTGTGAAGAAAATCATATTTCTTATACACCTTTTGAAACATTTCACGATGTTCAAGCTGCATTAAAACATTTGTTGGAGGTGAAATTATGAAACAACTGTTTCGTCAATGGTATGACTTAAGCGAGATAAAAAAAGAATTAACAACACGAAATTGGTTTCCAGCAACGAGTGGTAATATTTCTATAAAGGTTAGTCATGAACCACTTACTTTTCTCATTACAGCAAGTGGTAAAGATAAAACAAAAACTACTCCAGATGATTTTCTATTAGTAGATTATCTAGGGGTTCCCGTATTAGAGACTGAATTACGTCCTTCAGCAGAAACAATCTTGCATACACATATTTATAACAATACGAATGCCGGGTGCGTACTTCATGTTCATACAACTGATAACAATGTCATCACAAATTTATATGGTGATGTAGTCACCCTTCAAAATCAAGAAATTATTAAAGCTCTCGATATTTGGGAAGAAGATGCAACAATTCACATTCCTATTATTGAAAACCATGCCCATATCCCAACGCTTGGAGAAAACTTCCGAAAGCATATACAAGGTGACTCGGGAGCAGTATTAATCCGTAACCATGGTATTACCGTATGGGGACGAGATAGCTTTGATGCAAAGAAAAGATTAGAGGCTTACGAGTTTTTATTCCAATTTCATATAAAACTATTATCAATTCAAGGAGGCGTTTCTAATGGCGCAAATTCGTATTCATGAAATAAATACTCGCATTGAAAATGAGGTGGAAGTATCTAAATTTCTACAAGAGGAAGGCGTTTTATATGAGAAATGGAACATCTCTAAGCTTCCTACTCATTTAAATGAAAATTATTCGTTAACAGATGAAAACAAGGCTGAAATATTAGCTGTGTTTTCAAAAGAAATCGCTGATGTTTCAGCGCGCCGAGGTTATAAAGCACATGATGTCATTTCACTTTCTGATAGCACACCTAACCTTGATGAATTGTTAATTAATTTCCAAAAAGAACACCATCATACTGATGATGAAGTTCGCTTTATTGTTAGTGGGCATGGCATCTTTGCTATTGAAGGAAAAGATGGGAAGTTCTTTGACGTTGAACTTGAGCCAGGCGATCTCATATCTGTTCCTGAAAATGCAAGACATTATTTTACCTTGCAAGATGATCGCCAAGTTGTAGCTATTCGTATTTTTGTTACAACTGAAGGCTGGGTTCCAATCTATTAAGGTAGTTAGTTGAATAAAAGGACTTGGACCCCCTTTTCCAACCTTTTATTCACTCTACATATATACATCCTCCTATGGAACAGGCTTATTTCAAAAATGAAATAAGCCTGATTTTTTATTTTTCTCAAACGTATGAATCCATCCGTTCAAAAACAATCTTCTCCTTCTAGTTTTCAAGTGTATTTCTTAATACTTTTTGAACATTTATTGAACTTTTTTTGAATTTTTTCTGAAAATTCTGTTTTGTATATGATATACTACAATTAACTAAAAAGGAAAAGAATATCGCAAACAGAGGGGGATAATCATGAGTTTACTTATCGCACTTATACTGGGGGTTACGTGTGGAGCACTTCCTGTTATTCTAGGAGCTATTATGGAAGAGTTAGAAGTTGGTGTTTTAGGTTTTGTCGCATCTTGTGTAAGCGCTTTATTTTTTGGTTTGTTCGGTGCTATTCCTGTTTCAATTCTGTGTGCATTTTATATAGTACGCCATGCTCGTACAAAACAATTTGGTCCTAATCACATCGCGCAAGTTATTCCATTCCCAATTGAACGGTGCCGCCGGGCTTCTAGCTTATAATTATAAAAATTAAATATACCTAAATAAATAAAAGCCCTCAAATGAGGACTTTTATTTATTTTCTTCTAGAAATTGAAACAATTCTTGTAAATGTAGGACATCTTCATTATAGCTAACAGATACGTGACATATACCGTCAATCTCTGCTTGCATATAAAGATCAACTCCATCACGATCATATTTCAATGCCAAATAAAATTCCATTTCTTCTAGCATCTTTTTTGAAGTTCGAATGACGTAATGCCCTTTCTCATCTCGTCCATATTCGAATTTCGGTTCAAAATCATATTTTTGTTTAAAAGCTTCTTTTTGTTTTTCACTAATTTGTATACAAGTTGCTCGTTGTACAGCATCAATCATCTCATCAAATTTTTGAAGATCCATCTCAATTACCCCCTTATGTACTTTTTGTATAACACTTGTGTTCCGCTATTCTCTTCCCCATCTTTCATTAACTCTTCATACAATTCCTTCGCCAAACTTAAACCTGGTACTGGTAATTGCAATTTTTCAGCCTCATCTAAAGCAATCTTCATATCTTTCATAAAATGCTTTACATAAAACCCTGGTTCAAAATCTCCCTTTAACATTCGAGGAGCTAAATTACTCAATGACCAGCTACCTGCTGCCCCCGTTGAAATACTCTCTAATACTTTATCTGGGTCTAGTCCAGCTTTTTTTGCATAAGCAACAGCTTCACATACTCCAATCATATTAGAAGCAATCGCAATTTGATTGCACATTTTTGTATGTTGTCCACTTCCAGCTGGTCCTTGCAACTGAATATTTGTTCCTAGTTTTTCAAATAACGGTAAACATTTTTCATATATTTCTTTCTCGCCACCCACCATAATTGCGAGTCTTGCTTCTTTCGCACCAACGTCTCCTCCAGATACAGGCGCATCTAACGTATATACATTCTTACTTTTACCTGTTTCATTAATACGTTTTGCCAATGTTGGTGTAGATGTCGTGAAGTCAATTGCTATCGTGCCTTCATTTGCATTCTCCAAAATTCCATCTATCCCAAAGTACACTTCTTCTACATCATGTGGATATCCAACCATAGTCATTACAACATCAACTTGCTTCACTAACTCTTTCGGTGTATCACACCAATTCGCACCATCTTGTACTAAAGAATCTGTCTTCGTTTTCGTTCTATTATATACATATACTTTATGACCGTCTTGCATTAAATGACGCACCATACTTTTTCCCATTACACCAATACCGATGAAACCTATTGATACATTTTTACGTTCCATTTTCTCATCCCCTTTGTTCTAATAAATCACTTACCGTCTTTCGGAACTCTTTATTAAACTCATCATCCATACTATTTTTCACATTTGAAAATAAAATAACAAAAGTTCCTTTTTCTTTATTAAAATTATTGAAAGTGTTCCAACCAGATAGTACACCATGATTATGAAAATAATCCGGATATATATAAAAACTAAATGCATATTCTCGTTCTGCTGAAGGTGAAAACATCGCTTGTATACTTTGTTCAGAAAGAAGTTTCCCATTTATAATCGCTTCGTCTAACTTCTTCATATCGCCAACTGTCGTATACATCTCACCGCATCCGTATAACCAATCCATTAACAATTTTTGTGCAGGTTCAAGTACATTCTCTTTCTTTACATATCCTTTAGTAAAATGCTGATCTCCCTGAGCCATATTTCCCATACCAGATTCATGCATTTCTGCTTTAGCAAATATATTTTCTTTTATGTAATCTCCTAAAGGTTTTTTTGATATACTTTCTATAATATAAGCAAGCACCATATAATTATAATCTGTATATCTCCAACCTGATCCTGGTGGAAATTCTAATTTTTGACTTCCAATCCAATTTACTAAATTTTTACGGGAAGCCGCATTCACTTTCCCTTTTCCACTTTCTGGTAAACCTGATGTGTGTGTTAACAAATGATATAAGGTGATATTTTTATCTACTGGAAAAGAGGGAATATATTTATTTACATTGTCTTGAATATTTAGCTTCCCTTGTTCCTGTAGCTGTAAAATAGATGTGGCCACGACTGTTTTCGTAATAGAACCGATACGATATTTTGTTTGAGGCGTGTTCTCTATCTTATTTTGAACGTCAGCATATCCATAGCCTTTATTCAATACAACATGCTCTTTATCTGTTACTAAAACTGTTCCATTAAATTGCTTTCCTATTAAATATTGATCTAATTTTTGAGATATACTAGCATAATCAATTTGTTGTTCTTCTTTTTCGTCTATATTCTCTTGTACTTCTGATTCAATAGTAGGATTCACTTTAGTTGTTAATAGAGTGCTTTCCTTTATATTGGGATTATAGAGAAAATAGTATACTCCACCACAAAATACAGCAGACAGCGAAGCCATCGTCATTATTTTTTTATCATGTTGTTCCTCCATAATTCCTTCGTTCAAAATCCCCCCCACACTCTATTATCAAACAATAAAAAAAAATCGCAACAATTTGTTGCGAAAAATCACTTTTTTTCTTTTCTATATACACACACTTGATTTTTTCCATTTTTTTTTGCTTCATATAATGCAATATCCGCTCGTTGCATTAATTCTTCTCTTGTAATCCCTTGTTCATATAACGCGACTCCAAAACTCGCTGTTAATTTCGAAATTCCTGAGAATTGCTTTGTTTCAATGAAAAATCGTAATGATTCCGCAACCTGAAATGCTTCTTTTTCTACTGTATTCGTTACTAATATAATAAATTCTTCTCCTCCCCACCTTGCAAATACATGTTGCTGCTCCACTTTAGATTTCATAAGCTCTGCAAGCTGAATTAATGCTAAGTCACCAAAATCATGACCATACGTGTCATTTACTGTTTTAAAATTATCTATATCAAATAAAATAAGTGCTATTTTTTCATCGTTACGCATTGCATTATCCCATTCTGCCTCTAGTATTTGTTGGAACTTCAAACGATTATAAATCTCTGTTAATGAATCTATCATAGCAAGCCTTTCTTGTTCTCGATAGATTTCATCTAATTCTGTAATCTCTGTACACTTCACAATAAATCTTGATAAATCTTCTGGCAGTGGTGTCGCACGCAATAAAAAAGTTGACACTTCCCCTTCATAATTGGACATCTTAATTCTTCTATCATAGGATAATGTATCATCTAACCATGTTATATCATGAGTTGTTGAATAGTATCCAGTTTCTCTAATCAAATGTTCAGCAAATACTAAATGTTGCTCACGATAGGTAAACAAATTTTCATATCCGAAAAACTCTAAAAAATTTGTATTACAATCAACAATCTCATCGTCTTCTACTATAAATAATAGGTCATTTTGAAAATCAAACATCGTTTGAAGTAGTTCTTGTTGCAAACCTACTTGCCTCACTAAAGAAAGTTGATACAAACTCTTATTCACTTCCTCTAACACCATTTGTGGAGTCACAGGGGCTATCACAATATTACGTATTCCTAACGTAAGTACCTCTGCAAACTCGCTTGTTATCTGTTGATCCCAAATGACAATAAATGTACTTTGTGGATTATACATATTCTTTATATATTTTATTTGAGAAACATCTGTTACATACATAATTACAATATGTGGTTTAGTCCTCTGAAACAATACTTCTCCTTCTTCAAAACTATTTGCTATAAACATACATTTTGGATGGATATTTTCTATCGTTTGCTGATGTGTGCATCCATTTTCTATATAAAGGACATTTAACTGAAGATCTTGTAATACATCTTGGAAAACCGTATTCTCTAATAAAAAATGTAGTATGTTCATCACTAGTCTTCACTCACTTCATATATCTTGTTCTACTGAATTCCTCACAAACATTTTATAAAAAACTGTTCTCTAAAAACTTTAATGAGTGAGGGATACATATTAACAAGCTAATTGAGAATGTTATCTTCGCTTTTTCACTCTATAAATTCCTTTTTTAGTGTATGATTATAGGAATTGTATCGTTTGTACGAATGCCCTAGATTCCTCTTTAAAACTTGACAATTAAAATAAAGATATTATATTCTTAAATTCGACAACTTACAAAATGTAAGTAGAATATATTACATTTATTTTTTCATAATTTGATATGTAATTTGGAGGATAAATAATGACAAACGACAACTTTTTTAATGTGCTATATGAACGCACATCTACACGTGCATTCAACCCAGAGAAAGAAATTTCATCTACAGAGTTACACGAGATTTTAAAGGGCGCTGCTCAAGCACCTTCTGCTTGGAACTTACAGCACTGGAAATTCCTTGTATTCCAAGGTGAAGATGTACAAAAACGATTACATCCAATTGCTTATAACCAGCAACAAATTCTTGATGCTTCTGCTGTAGTCGCTATTTTAGGTGATTTAGAAGCTTATAAAAACGTTGAACCAGTTTATGGTCCAATTGTAGAACAAGGATTTATGAAAGAAGAAGCGAAAGAGCGCTTAGCTAAAAATATTGAGTCTGCATATGCTCGTGAGCAATTCCCAAGAGATGCAGCCTTTTCAAATGCATCATTAGCAGCAATGCAACTTATGCTTGCAGCTAAAGCAACTGGCTGGGATACTTGTGCTATTGGTGGTTTCAACCCACAAGCACTTACAGAAGAATTCAATGTTTCATCTCGCTACGTACCAATTATGCTTATTACAATTGGTGAATCAACTTTAAAAGGCCATCCTGCACCACGAATGAGCGTAGAACAAGTGAGTGAATGGGCAAAATAATAAAGTGAAACTTTAATCAGTAGGGATTCTTCATCCCCCACTGATTATTAGCTCACACCGATCGGGTTTTTACGGAATAAAAAGAAACGAAGGTAATTTCATTACCTTCGTTTCTTTTTATTCTGTCACACATCCGTAATATTACAATGTATTATTCGGCATCTATATATAAAGAAACAGTAAATTCCATGCTATTTCCACACACAGAAATGGCGTTTCGTGTCGAATTTTGTTAAAGTATAGAAATATAACCGTGTGTTTTTGTTACAATTATGATACAATGATAACAAATAGATAACAAAAGAGGGATTTTCATTGAGTTCATACGGAAGCTTTATTGCACTTTTATGTTACATAGTAACTGTACTGCTTCTATATTTTATTGGCGATGCTGCAAACATTTCAGTATTACAATTTCCAAAAGAAGAAGCATTCCAATTAGAATCAGAAAAACATACTGCACGATCCATCGTACCACTACTCTTAGCTCTTCCTGTATATATCATCGTTTTATATAAAAGCAAAAAAGTGTAAAGGCTACCTAGTTCATTCATTTCGGTGGTCTTTACATTTTTTTGTGATATTTCCCCTATTTTAAACATCATTCCGTACTAAACACCCAGCTAGTCTTTTAAAATGAGAAAATCCCCCAGAAAAAATTCCACTCTCTGTCCAGTCACTCATTACCAAACTTACATAGATTATAAGTGTGAAGGGGGTGATGAGGATTATGTTTGGATCATTTGGATGCTGTGATAACTTTAGAGACTGTCATCATCGTGAAAGAGAGTGTGACCATCGCGACCATCGCGAGAAAGAGAGAGAAGAAGTTAAACAACAACGACCTGCTGTATGTAACGTACTTGCTAGCATTTCAGTTGGAACAGAGCTTTCTCTTTTAAGCATTAGAGGCAACGGAACATTCCGCAACGTAATTTTTGAAGGATTTGCTAACGGAGTTGCTCTTTTCTCTGCTTTAGCTAATAACAACAAAGATAACAATAAAGACGATAAGAACAATCAAAATCAAAATACTTTTACTGGCATTTTACGTGTATGCCCAACTGATATCGTTGCTATCGCTATCTAATTCCGTTCCTTATCCTCTATAGTAAGAAAATAAGATTTACTTTTCTCATAGAAAAAACCTGAGACCGATTTCAAATCGACTCAGGTTTTTTTATTGATTATATGCTTTTAACTAGTTCAACAACTTCTTCAGCAGTTGACATCATTAATGCTTTTTCTGCTAATGTTTCCATTTCTGCTTTTGACAACTTGCTTAGCTGTGTTCTTGCAGGAAGAATAGATGTTGCACTCATACTGAACTCATCTAAACCTAATCCTAATAATAATGGGATAGCAAGTGAATCTCCCGCCATCTCACCACACATACCAGCCCATTTGCCTTCTTTATGAGCCGCATCGATAACCATTTTTACAAGACGTAAAATAGATGGGTTATATGGTTGGTATAAGTAAGCTACTTGTTCGTTCATACGGTCTGCAGCCATTGTGTATTGGATTAAGTCATTTGTTCCGATAGAGAAGAAATCAACTTCTTTTGCGAATTGATCTGCTAATACTGCTGAAGCTGGGATTTCAACCATCATACCCACTTCAATAGAATCAGAAACAGTTGTACCCGCTTCTACAAGTTTCGCTTTCTCTTCTAATAAGATTGCTTTCGCTTGACGGAACTCATCAAGAGTTGCAATCATTGGGAACATAATTTTTAAGTTACCGTATACGCTAGCACGAAGTAATGCACGAAGTTGTGTACGGAACACATCTTGCTCATCAAGACATAAGCGAATTGCACGGTATCCTAAGAATGGGTTCATTTCTTTTGGTAAATGTAAGTATGGAAGCTCTTTATCTCCACCGATGTCAAGTGTACGAACAACAACAGGTTGACCTTCTTTTACACCTTCAAGAACTGCTTTATACGCTTCGAACTGCTCTTCTTCTGTTGGAAGATTGTCACGGCCCATGTATAAGAATTCTGTACGGTATAAACCAACGCCTTCTCCGCCATTATCGATAATACCTTGTACATCATTTGGTGTTCCGATATTTGCAACAAGCTCAACGTGATGTCCATCACTTGTTACAGTAGCTTGGTCTTTTAATTTTGCCCATTCAGTTTTTTGCTCTTCAAATTTCGCTTTCTTTTCTTCAAAAGAACGAAGAGTTTCTTCTGATGGATTTACAATTACTTCTCCATCTAAACCGTCGATGATTACGATATCGCCGTTTTGGATTTTCTCCATAACAACTTTCGTACCAACAACTGCAGGAATTTCCATAGAACGAGCCATAATTGCAGAGTGAGATGTACGTCCACCGATATCAGTTGTAAAACCTTTTGCATACTTACGGTTTAACTGAGCTGTATCAGATGGTGTTAAATCTTCAGCAATGATGATTACTTCTTCAGAAATTGTACCAGGGTTTGAGAAGTTAATTCCTAGTAAATGTGCAAGAACGCGTTTTGTTACGTCACGAATGTCCGCAGCACGTTCTTTCATATATTCGTTATCCATGTTTTCAAACATAGAAATAAACATTGATGCAACTTCATCCATTGCAAATTCAGCATTTACTTTTTCACTATTTACTTTATCTTTTACTGGGTTTACTAGTTCTGGATCATTTAACACTAATAAATGTGCTTCAAAGATCGCAGCTTTATCAGCACCCAGCTCAGCAAAAGCATGGTCCTTAATTGCTTCTAATTCAGTTTTTGCTTTCTCAAGCGCAGCGTCTAAGCGTGCAATTTCAGCAGCTTCGTTTGTAATTGATTTCTTTTCGATGTTAAATTCAGGATTCTCAAGTCTGAAAGCCTTTGCAATAGCAATCCCACTTGATGCAGCGATCCCTTGAATGTTAAGAGTCATTATTCTCCTAATCCTTCGTTTTTCATAGTTTCTTCGATAGCTGCTAGTGCTTGAGCTGCATCATCACCATTTGCAGTGATTTTAATTTCTGCGTTTTGTTGAATGCCTAAAGACATAACGCCCATGATTGATTTTAAGTTAACGTTCTTTCCGTTATACTCTAAGTTAATGTCAGAACCAAATTTGCTTGCAGTGTTTACAAGTAGAGTTGCTGGACGAGCATGAATTCCTGAGTCGCTAGTTACTTTAAAGATTTTTTCCATGATAATTTATCTCCTTTAAATTACAGTATTTTTTAGTTGTATAGACGTGAGTACTACATCATCTATTGTATATAATAGGCGATGTTCGGTCAACCACATCGCCTATTATAATTATAAACATTTTGCGTCAAATTCCTACTGAATGTCAATAATAGCGTTTTCGCCCTTCTTAACATTTCCATCTTTTTTCAATTCGACTTGTTGCCCTTGTTGTAAATTCGTAAATACGATTGGTGTAATGATAGATGGTGCATTTTCTTTTACAAATGCAAGATCTACTTTTAATAATGGTTGTCCTTGTTTCACTTTGTCGCCTTGTGCTACAAGTGCTTCAAAACCTTCACCATTTAATTTTACAGTATCAATACCGAAGTGGATTAAAATTTCTTTTCCGCCTTCAGATTGAATGCCAATCGCATGCTTTGTAGGGAATACGTTAACGATCTCACCATTAACTGGAGAAACTACTGTTCCTTCTGTTGGCTCGATTGCAAATCCGTCTCCCATCATTTTTCCTGAGAATACTTGATCAGGTACTTCTGTAATCGATAAGATTTTTCCTTCAATTGGTGAAACGATTGTTTCGTTTTCATCAACCTTTTGAGGAGCTTCTTCTACTTTTACAGGCTCTTCTTTTTCAACATGAGGTGTACGACCTGACATAATATCATGAATTTGTGATTTTAATGTGTCAGATTTCGGTCCAAAAATAGCTTGAATGTTATTTCCAACTTCAAGTACACCAGCTGCTCCAAGCTCTTTTAAACGATCTTTGTTTACATTCTTTTGTTCGTTAACTTGCACACGTAAACGAGTAATACAAGCGTCTAAAGAAGCAATGTTTTCTTTACCACCAAGTGCCACTAATACTTCACGAGGAAGTTCACCAGCTTCTGCTTTTCCTGCACCGTCATTCGCATTTGCTACTTCACGACCAGGTGTTTTTAAATCCCATTTACGAATTGCAAAGCGGAATCCGAAGTAGTAAATAACTGCTAGTACAAGACCAACAATAATTACCCACCACCATGCTGTACGGCCTGGTAGTACACCGAATAACATAAAGTCAATTAAACCACCAGAGAATGTCATACCAATTTTAACACCTAAAATTTGCATTGTCATAAATGATAGACCAGCGAATACTGCGTGAATTCCGAATAGTACTGGTGCTACGAATAAGAATGAAAATTCAAGTGGCTCTGTAATACCTGTTAAGAAAGATGTTAATGCAGCAGAGCCTAAAATACCAGCTGCTAATTTTTTATTTTCTGGACGTGCTTCATGGTACATTGCTAAAGCTGCTGCTGGAAGACCGAACATCATGAACGGATACTTACCAGTTGTAAATGTACCTGCTGTTAATTCTACACCGTCTTTTAACTGTGCCATAAAGATTTTTTGGTCACCACGGATTAATTCGCCAGCTGCATTTGTGTACTGACCGAATTCGAACCAGAATGGTGAATAGAAAATGTGATGTAATCCAAATGGAATTAATGAACGTTCAATTAAACCGAATATGAATGCTGCTAATGTTCTATTTGCATCAATCATTTGATGTGAGAACGTATTTAAGCCACCTTGAATGTATGGCCAAACGAAACACATGATAATACCTACTACTAAAGAGAATGTTGCAGTTGCGATCGGTACGAAACGCTTACCTGCGAAGAAACCTAAGTATGATGGTAATTCAATGTTGAAGTATTTATTGTAGCAATATGCCGCTACTATACCGACGATAATACCACCAAACACTCCCGTTTGTAGCGTTGGAATTCCTAATACATTTGCATATGCTGGATCTGAAAATCCAATTTTTACTGGATCTGCTCCAGAACTCGTTACTTTCACTAGCTTATCTACTTCTAAGAACACACTCATCGTTTTGTTCATAATTAAGTAGCCGACGAATGCCGCTAAACCAGCTACTCCGTCTCCACCAGCTAAACCAATTGCTACCCCAACTGCGAATAATAATGCAAGGTTAGCGAAAATAATATCACCAGATTGTTCCATAATTTTTGCTACCATTACGAACCAATCTGCTTTTAATGCAGGAATAACATTTGTTAACTGTGGATTTTGAAATGCGTTACCAAATCCAAGTAAAATACCTGCTGCCGGTAAAATCGCTACTGGAAGCATTAACGCTTTTCCGACTTTTTGAAGAACACCAAAGATCTTCTTAAACATGGAAACCCTTCCTCTCTTATCTATATTGATACCTTCCGACAAACGCCAAAAAGACATGAGGAAAAAAAGATAGAACGATAGCTATACAAAAGGTAGTATATCCCTTTCTCTAGCTTACATTCCTTACTTTTCTCCACTCATGCCTGATCGAATCAGTAACACGTGTCAAAAATAGGTTTACGTATAAGTTCACTATAATTAAGGCAAACGTTTTCGTTACTTACCTTAATGTGTTTGTCGAAATTTGTATAACTTTGCAATAGTTATTATACATAACTATTGTAAGCGATTCAATGATTTTTTTTAACGTTTTCATTTTAGACAAAAATATATGTCTTTTTACACATGCTCTGCTTTCACTAAGCGTTGCAGGTGCATCGTTAAATATATACTCTCTGCTTCATACACAGGAAGTTGCAATTCTTTTTGCATGACCTTAACTAGCTTCCAAGCTAAATTATAACAGACAGGATATTCCGCCTTTAATAACTCAGCAAAACTTTGTGATTCCTCTACTTTCTCTCCTTTTTTCACCCGTTCAATCGCATATTGCAAATGACGAATAAGGCGTAAATAGTGGATACTTTCTTGGTCTAATGTAATTTGTAAGTTTGTCTCAATTAAAGATACAAGCTGTGCAATGAGACGGGAGTTTTGATTAACTGAAGATAAATCTGAATTTGTAAGCGAACTGTAAATATGGAGTGCAATAAAACCAATTTCTCCTTCTGGCAATGTAATTTGCAAACGAGAATTTAAAAGGTCTACAACACCTTCAGCAATTTCATATTCTTCTGGATAGAGCATTTTCGTTTCAACTAAAAAAGGATTATCAATTGTAAGTCCTTGTTTTAATCGCTTAATTGCAAAAGAAATATGATCTGTTAGAGCGATATGAATATGTTCATTCAATGGTGATTTTGCTTTTTCTTGAATATAGAACATAATATCATTCATTAATTCAATTAATTTTTCACTCACATGTGGCACTAACAGTTTGTATTGTTCACGATCACGTTCATTTTTTAAAACGAACATTTTTTCAATTTGTTCTTGCTCCAATACATCTTTCGCTTTTTTCCCAAATCCAATTCCTTTACCAATCACTACTACTTCCTCGTGTTCAGGATGGCTAGCAATGATGACATTATTATTTAAAACTTTTTTAATTTCTAGATAATTACTCATATAACACCACCCTCGTACTTAAATAGCCTGCTTTTATGTTACAGAACATTCTTCTTTGTCGTCAATGTAAAACATCTACCATTTCATAAAAATTCATTTTTTAGACATGTTTATATATGATGCGTATAATGTAAGGGCAACTGTACATAGAAAGGAGACCGCAATATGATTAAAATGTTTGTGAGTGATATCGATGGTACAATGATGCATCACGGAGGTGTTGTCGATGAACAAGATGTTCTCGCTCTACGCAGCCTAGCTGAACAAAATGTAATTCTTTGTTTCGCTTCCGGAAGACTTGATAATGAAATTGCAGATTTAATGAAAGCAGTTAATACAAATTTCCACCGCATTAGTGTGAATGGTGTATTTGTATATACAAACGATAATAAACAACTACTATCTGCTACATTTGACTCTAGTATTTTACCTGATTTATTGGCAATGACAAATGAAGAGCCTTATTTCCGTTATGTTAGTGATGAGCATAATTATTACATTGAAGAGAAAACACCGTTTATTCATGAGCTTGAACAACAAGTAACTATGACTTCTGTTGAAGAACCGCATCTATTACAAAAAATTGATGATACAATTTTCCCAAATAAAATCTCTGTCGGTGGAACGAAGGAAAGCTTACAACTCCTTCAGAAAAAAATTGATGAAAAATTCCACGGAAAAGTTAGTACCTTTATTTCAGCAGAACAATGTTTAGATGTAATGCCACCTAATATTAGTAAAGGTTCTGCTATTTCTGTTTTATTAAAAGAGTTTCAAATACAACCAGAGGAAGTTGCTTGCATAGGGGATTCTTATAATGATATTCCTATGTTTTCTTTAACTCCTCATAGTTTTGCTATGTCTCAAGCAGATGACGCAGTAAAAGAACACGCTCACTATGTAGTAAATACGGTTAAGGATGCTGTTAATCACGTAATTGCTCATAATAAAAATACGACTCACTCCTTGTAAGGATGAGTCGTATTTTTTCTTTACATGTTAAACAATTTGACATTAACTGTACTTCACAAACTGAAATATATTATTTGTTACGTGCGATGTTTGTAATAAACTTATAACGATCCCCACGATAAATACATTTCACATACTCTAACGGTACTTCACCTTCTGAATATGACCATTGACGCATTACAAGTACTGGCGCCTTTTTAGGAATATGCAGATGTTCCGCTTCACTATCCGTTGCAATTGAAGCTTCAATTGATTGAGTAGCGCTAACAAGTTTAAAGCCCAGTTTTTTCTCTAAATGTTCATATAAAGATTGTTGCAATATTTCTTCGTTAATATCTTTTACAAGAGCTGGCGACAAATATGTCGTCTCAAAAGCAATCGGTTCATCATCAGCTAAGCGAATACGCCTCACCTCATAAACCGACTCTCCCTCCTGTATTCTTAACCGGTCTGCTATTTTCGCAGTAGCTGGAACTAGGCGGAAACTAAGTAATTGACTACTTGGGTTCATCCCACGAGAAATCATATCTTCTGTGAATCCCGTCATTCCTTGCAATTTTTGTTCCACTTTCGGAAGTTGGACAAACGTACCGATTCCACGTTTCCGATATAAATAGCCTTGTTCCACTAAATTATTAATCGCCTGTCTGATTGTCATACGACTCACTTCGAACTTATCGCAAAGTTCATTCTCAGATGGGATTTTATCTCCCGGCTTCCATTCGCCGTCCTCAATTAGCTGTTTCACCCACTCTTGAATCTGATAATAGATCGGAAATGGTGAATACTTGTCGATGTTCATCAGCAATCGCCTCACTGCATAAAGATAGAGCTTCTTGATCAGCGATTACGGTTACATTCGGATGACGTTGTAAAACTGTAGCAGGACACGCTTCACTATATTCACCTTGCAATAATTCTTTCACAGCTTCTGCCTTTTTAGAACCCATAGCAACAAGTAGAATTTGTTTCGCTTTCATAATGCTTCCGATTCCCATTGTAATCGCATGAGTTGGCACATCTTCTTCTTTTTCGAAGAAGCGAAGGTTTGCTTGGCGTGTAGATTCTGTTAATTCAACAATGTTTGTTGGAGAATTAAACAGTGTTCCTGGCTCGTTAAATCCGATGTGACCGTTTTCACCGATTCCAAGAATCTGTAGGTCAACTGGGTTAGCAGCTAGAATGCCCTCATAACGTTTGCACTCTTCTTCTAAATCACTTGCCATCCCGTTTGGTACATAAGTTTGTTTAAATGGAAGATGATCAAACAACTGTTCTTGCATGAAATAGTGATAGCTGTTTTTATCTTCATGTGGTAAATTTACGTACTCATCTAAGTTTACAGTGGTTACACGGCTTGTATCAAGTTTATTTTTTCGCATTTCTGCATAAATACCTAATGGAGAGCTTCCTGTAGCCATTCCTAATGTTGGATTTTCTTTTGTTTTTACGACTTCTTCAATTAATTTATAACCTGCTTCTGCTAATTCTTCTGGAGTTTTTACAACAAGAATATTCATTTAATTACTTCCCTTCCTTCATATGAATTCCTAAACGAACCGTATCATATACATGTAAATCTTCATTCATCACAACAAAGTCTGCATCTTTTCCTACCGCTAATGCACCTTTATTATTTAATCCAAACTCTTCTGCTTGGTTAACTGATGTCATCAGTACTGCATCTTCGATTGAACAACCTGTAAATTCAATTACATTTCGGAAAGCTTGATCCATTTTTAAAATACTACCAGCTAACGTTCCATCTTCTAATCGAGCACTACCATCTTTTACATGTACTGGCTGTCCGCCAAGCTCATATAATCCATCTTCAAGACCCTTTGCACGCATTGCGTCAGTAATAACACTTACTTTTTTCGGTCCTTTTAATTTATATGCTAATTTCACCATATCAGGGTGAATGTGAATACCATCTGTAATTACTTCAACCATTACATCTGGATTTAATAACACATGACCAACAACTCCTGGTTCACGGTGATGTAATCCACGCATTTGATTGTATAAATGCGTTGCATGTGTAATGTTTCTATTTTTTAGTTGCGCATCAATTGCATCTGTATGCCCCATTGTGCCAACAACACCAGTTTCAGCAAGATACTGCTCAAACTCTAATGCACCTTCTTCTTCAGGTGCATATGTTACTAATTTAATTAGATTTCCGCTTGCTTCCTGCCATTGTTTAAATTGTTCAATATTCGCAGGAACAATATGTTCAAGTGGTTGTGCACCTGCACGTTTTTTTGAAACATACGGTCCTTCTAAGTGAATATATTCGAAATGTGCTCCTTTTTCTTTCGCTTCCTTCGCAGCATGTAGTGCTGCTTCGATTGCTTCTGGAGCTTGTGTCATTGTTGTTGGGAAGTAAGTTGTAACTCCTTCTTTTAACATTTCTTTACCTAGAGTTACTAACCCATCGCTATTTGCATCCATCGCATCAATATCGTATCCACCATGAATATGAACATCAATCATACCTGGAATCACAATCTTCCCTGCCGCATCTAAAACTGCTTCATTTTCTTGTGATACATATTGAGCCATCAAACCAATTTCTTTAATTGTTTCTGCGTAACGAATAAATCCGTTTTCCACTACTTCTTGACCTGTATAAATTTTGGCATTGATGACAACTTGCGTTTTCATTTTCATCGATCCTTTCCCATGAAATACCTACTTGTTATTATTACCTTATTCGCCTAATTCCATCTTAATATATGCACGAGTAGTTGTCTATACATTCGAATGAAATTTCCTCTTTGTTTAATAAAAAGGAAACTTAGTACATCTCTCGCAATTATAATATATGTTATTCACTTTTCCAAAAAGGGAGAATATCCCCTATCCTATTCCTCATTTAAGTAAAGGCATTAATCCACTAGAGCCTATTGTAATATGCTCGCCGTCTGTTTCCATTTCTACTGTACGTTTATTGGTTCCATATATCATTATACCATGTCGTTTTAATCGTCTCACTACACTTTGGTGCGGATGTCCATACGGATTTCTGCTCCCATATGAAAGAATCGCGAACTGTGGTTCTACCTTCTTTATAAACGTTTCACTCGTTGAAGTATATGAGCCATGATGTCCCACCTTTAACACATCTGCATGTACATCAAATTGCTTTAATATTTCAGTTTCCGTCCGCACATCAGCATCACCCATTAGTAAAAAATCCGCTTTTCCGTATCGTACCTTTAACACAATTGAAGATTCATTATTTTCATCTTTTGATTTCCCATTGTTTAATACTTGTATGGAAACATGCGGATCTAGCGGTATGTATTGTCCTTCTTTTACTGAAACGAAAGGAATTCCTCTTTTTTTAATATGATTCCGATACGTATGATAAGTAAAAGAACTATATGTTTTTCCACTATCTAATATAAGTGATACCGGCATTTGCTCTACAATCGGAATGAGTCCTCCTATGTGATCCATATCAGGATGGGTACTGACGATAGCATCTAAATGATTAATCCCTTTTTCGATTAGTTTTTGAATGATAACCTCTCCCGCTTCGTAAGGTCCCCCATCAATTAACATCGTTTGTCCATTTGGTAATGTAATAAGTGTTGCATCACCTTGTCCAACTTTTAAAAAACTCACTTTCATTTTACCAAAATGTTGCCGCTGCATATGTAAAGGAGACGTGGTATGAATAGACATCATATATCTTTTTGCCGATGAACTATTTAAAGAAAAGCATAACAAAACAGAAACTACTAATAAAATACTTCGCATACCTTTCATAACTCGTCTCCTTTTTTCAATTAGTATGGCACGGTATATAATTGATATACAAAAAAAAGCTTAGCAAAATGCTAAGCTTTTACTTCGATATCTCTTGTAAAGAACCGAAGAATAAATCTGCTTCATTCATTTGTTCGTTTTCTTCAGAAAGCGGAGGTAAATCATCTAATGTTTTCAGTCCAAACGTGTCTAAAAATTCTTTCGTTGTTCCATATAAAATAGGACGCCCAGGACCTTCTGCTCTTCCCATTTCTTTTATAAGTAAGTGTGAAACTAACGTTTGTAACGCCTTATCGGTTTTTACCCCTCTAATCTCTTCCATCTCAGTTCTTGTGATTGGTTGACGATATGCAACAATCGCTAACGTTTCTAAAGCAGCCTGAGAAAGTGAAGCAGCTGTTGGGATATCTATTAATTTTTGATAGTACGAAGCATGTTCTTTCTTTGTAGCAAAACGATATACTTTTGCATACTGTACAATTTGCAAACCGCGGTGTGCACCTTCACATTCTTTTTGCATTTCTTCTAAAATATCGATTACTTCATTTCCTTCAATTTCAAGCACTTTCGCTATTTGTTCTGGATAAATCCCTTCATCACCAGAAACAAATAAAAGCCCTTCAATGATTGATTTCTGTTCTTTTCTATCCATTTTACGAGCTCCTTCCTCCAATTTTCTCCATAAAAATACACATCAAAAAACCGAATCACAATCAATGCGTTCGGTTCAATATTTTTTCTCTTGTTCCAAACGATACATTCAAACCTAGCATGAGATATATTATTTCCATCCCATTTTCCATACTAAATCTATGCAGATTTAGTAGAGCTTGATACGAAAATTTCATCAAAATTATGTTCTTGTTCAATTATGATTTGTTGATTTTTCATAAGCTCAAGAACCGCTAAAAATGTTACAACCATTATTTCCCGTTCATCATCAACAAACAAATCATAAAAACTTTGACGACCACCTTGTATTTCTAACTGTTTTAAAATATCAATCATGCGCTTTTCAATTGGTATTTCTTGACGAGTAATACGTGTTGTTACAGGTTTCTTTGCTTTTTTACGGCGCATTAATTTTTGAAATGCCGCTAGCATATCATATAACGTAACATCAAGAGGCAAGTTTGTCTCCTCTTCTTGTTGTAACGATGTAAAATCAATTGGCGGACGTGTATATAGCTGTGCTCTTTCTTGTTCTCTTTCTTTTAGCTCAGTAGCAACTTGCTTATATTTCTTATATTCAATTAACCTCTCCATCAATTCTTGACGAGGATCATCTATAAAGTCATCACCGTTATCAAGTACATCTTCTTCATGTTTCGGCAACAACATTTTACTTTTAATTTGTAATAACGTTGCAGCCATTACTAAATACTCACTTGCAACATCTAATTGTAGTTCTTTCATCGTATGAACATAAGATAAATATTGCTCTGTAATTTCCGCTACAGGAATATTATATATGTCAATTTCATAACGATGTATTAAATGTAACAATAAATCTAAAGGCCCTTCAAAAGCCTCTACTTTAAAATTATACTGCACAAAGCATCCCACCACATTTTTTCTATAACAACATAAGTATAGAGCATACTCATGTTCTATCCAACCTTTTTAAGAAATTTAATTAAAAATAGACCTATGCCTATATCATCATGCCCACCGCTTCATATGATAACAGTGTAGTAAGAACAATGTAGGAGGTCAAAAAACTATGGGTCACGTTGATTGTGGTTTTAGCGGTGGGTTCGCATTACTTGTTGTATTGTTTATTTTACTAATTATTGTAGGGGCAGCTTGCTTCTGCTAATATGAACAATAACGACTAGGGAAAATTCCCTAGTCGTTTATTGTTCATATTTCTGTGATACACTTGTATTTATAACCGTTAAACAGGGGTGAAGAAAATGTATCCTACCGAATACATACAATTTTTAATTCATTTTCACGGAGATTATGATTATTTTGAATGCCACGAAATACTAGAAGAATATTGGAAAACAAAACCAAGAGGAGATCGTGATAATTACTTAGTCGGTCTTATTCAAATTGCAGTTTCTTTATACCATCAAAGACGCTCTAACTGGAATGGCGCAGAGAAGATGATGAAAAGCGCCATAACGATTTTAGAAAAAAACAGTGGCCCTTTACTACGTTTAGGAATTAATCAGACACAACTTCTATTCTTACTCAAGGATAGATTGCAATCTATACAGAAAGAAGAAGGTTTTACACCGCTATTTTTACCATTATCGGATACAGCATTAGAAAAGCGCTGCTTGGAATTATGTCAGAAACAAAACCTCCCTTGGAAAGATGTGAATGCTACTTCTAATGAATTTATAATACATAAGCACACATTACGTGATCGAACAGAAGTTATTGCTGAACGAAATGAACAATTACAAAAAAGAAAGCAGAGATAATAAACTACTTATCTCTGCTTTTAAGAATGTATATTTTGTTCTAGCCCTTTACACTTTTTGCAAAAACTTGCTGTTTGCTCATTTCCGCAAATTGTAAACTCAAGAAATTTACTCTTTAACTCTTGAACCATCTTCGTCCCAATACCCATATGACGGTGAGATGGGTTCACACTCAAATGCTGAATTTCCAAAACTTGATTCTCTTTTTTTACAATCCCCATTATTCCAACAAAATCTTCGTTTTGTTTCCACAAATACAATTGCCAATCATCCTTTGCTTCATAATCCTTCATAGTCAATTGTAATGTTTTCACATCTTTTTCAGTTGGCATAAATGAAAGAAGCCCCATTGCAATCTTTTCATAACTTTTTTTAAAACGAATTAACATAACCCTTATCCCTTCTTACAAAAGTTACAAACTATTAATCCCCTCAACCACTCTTTTCATATCACATTCATTTTACAATATTTTCAACAGAGTGAGAAGGGCTTAAAACAACTTGATAATCATACAAAGCGAAAAGAAGAAAGTCAAATATATGTTTCAGTACTATTTTTTCTAAGTAGATAACACAAGAAACGCTGTTATATGAAAGTTAAAAGAAACATCCACTGCTCATTATCACTTTAATATTCAGCACTTTAGAGCAAATGAATTCTAGCAAAATTAATTTAATAAAAATATTTATTGAAACATGTAATCTAATGTATTCTATGTAATTTGTTAAAATTTTGTTCTTATAAGCGACATATTTTCACTACAATAACAGTACTACTTGTATCATGTACTGTAAACGAAATACCCATTCCTATTAAAAAACAAAAAAAGAGAGCAATAGCTCTCTTTTCCCATTAACTTATTCTTCCCAAACTTTAACTTCTTTCATTACATCGCCTTGACGCATGTTTAATACTGTTTCAATACCGCTTGTTGCTTTACCGAATACAGTATGTACACCATCTAAATGCGGTTGTGGCTCATGAACAACAAAGAATTGGCTACCGCCTGTGTTACGGCCAGCATGAGCCATAGAAAGTGATCCTACAAGGTGTCTATGAGGATTTCCATCAGTTTCACATGGGATAGAGTAACCTGGGCCACCTGCACCTGTTCCTGTTGGATCTCCACCTTGGCTTACGAAGCCAGGAATAACGCGGTGGAATGTCACACCATCATAAAATCCTTGCTCTGCTAGTTTTTTAAAGTTTTCTACTGTTTTTGGTGCCTCTTCTGGGAAAAATTCTAAATCGATTTTTTCACCATTTTCCATTAATATGTATCCTAAAGTTTTCATACGTATATGTCTCCTTTCAACTATCTCAGCACTATATTACCACATTCATGACTAGAAACAAAAAGAATCCGACAATCTACATACTTCTTTTTTGAAATGTGGAAAAAGCTAGGTGACAAATAAGAAATATATACTATAATAACTGTGTTGCCCGAAAATTTTAGAAAGAGAAAGGGAGCGATTTTTCGTGAAAACGAAATTACTAGCTCTGCTATTAGCTGTAACGGTATTTATGATGCCGACAGCTTCGTTTGCAGACATCATCGAAGGAGAATCAATTGTTACACTAGGAGAAAACTTGTCTGAACAACAAAAACAAGATCTGTTAAAAGAAATGAAAGCACCAAAAGATGCTACAATCATTACTGTGTCTAATGCGGAAGAACATAAATTTCTAGAAGGGATTGTTCCAAAAGCGCAAATTGGGACGAGAGCAATTTCCTCTTCTATGATTACATACACAAAGCCAGGGTCTGGTCTCATTGTACGTTCAAAAAACATTAATTCGATAACAGATGCAATGTACACAAACGCACTTATTACAGCAGGTGTGAAAGATGCAGAAATTCAAATTACTGCACCATTTAAAGTTTCAGGAACTGCTGCTTTAACCGGTTTAATGAAAGCCTATGAAACAACATCGAACAAAGCAATTCCTGAGGAAGTAAAAAAAGTAGCCAATGAAGAAATGGTGCAAACAGCTCAGCTCGGCGATAAAATTGGTGAAGAAAAAGCAGTTCAACTTGTTGCAAAAATTAAAGAAGAAATTGCCAAAGAACAACCAAAAACGACTGAAGATTTACGTTCATTAATTAAAAAAATTGCGGATCAACTTGGTATTACATTAACGGATGAACAGTTAGATAACTTAGTTGCGCTATTTGATAAAATGAAAAATCTTAATATCGATTGGAATCAAGTTGGCAGTCAGTTAAATAAAGCAAAAGAACACGTTTCTGCCTTTTTAGGATCTGAAGAAGGGCAAGGTTTCCTAGATAAAGTGAAAGATTTCTTCTCAAGTATCATTGATTTTGTTAAATCATTATTCAAGTAAAAAAAGAAGCTCGTCGCTGACGAGCTTCTTTTTTTATACGAGTAACGGCAATTTCATAATAGCTTCTTCTACCGACCGAACAACATGATTTGCCTTCTCCTTCACGTATGGATGAGCATGATGTAGAGTAAATGAATGCGGGGTTACTTCAAACATAGAAATATCATTGAAAGAATCTCCAATACACGCAACTTCATTTGCTTCAATTTGCAAATGTTCCATTAGTTGCCTTAAAGCACTCCCTTTACTTACTCCCCTTGGCATAATGTCAACATAACGTTTACCAGACATAAAAACTTCCGCTTCGCTCTGAAATGTATCTCGTAACTCTTGATCTAATGCTGCAATTGTCTCTTCTTCCCCAAAAACAAACAATTTCGCAGGATGTACAGTCTTACCAAATTCCTCTTCTAATGCTTCTATCTCAGCAATATGCACACCCATATACGTTTCAAAAGTATGATGATGTTCATTCTTTCTTTTTGTATACCGTTGCTCATTTGCACAAACAATATCTGCTAGTCCCTTTTTATGGATATATCGATATATTTCCTGGGCAATCCCATCTTCAAAACTTGATTGATGAAATATTTTTCCATCCGGCAGTAACATCGTCGCTCCATTTAAACTAGTTGTGTAATACGGGAATGCAAACCTATTTACAACTTCATCAATTCGATGAGTAAAGCGGCCAGAGGCAAAACAAATATTTGTCCCTTTTTCAGCTAACCAACAAAGTGCACGTTCATCTTCTTTTTGCATATGATTCACATTGTAAACGAGCGTGTCATCTAAATCACTTACAAATAATTTAATCATGTCCTCTTCCCCTTCCATACACAATATCTACTCTAAGTGTACACAAAAAATGTTTGATTTTTGTTAAAAAACAATAAATTTTTACTAAAAAAAAATAAACGGGTGTATAATCCCGTTTATTTTTGTCTTTTTACATTTTGAGGTCTTACAATACTTGGGCGTACTTTTAAACTAGACATCGTCGGACGGAGTAGAATTTTTGTTAATGCTCCCCAATCAAATGGTAAAAACGGCCATAAATAAGGTGTTTGTAAACTTTTTATAGACGTTAAAAATAAAATCAATATCGTCATACCAATTACAAATCCCATCTCATGGAAGAGACCTGTCAAAATAATAACAAATAATTTTCCAACCTTATTTCCTAATCCTAATTCATAACTCGGTGTTGCATATGCACCGATCATAGAAACTGCTACATACAAAATAACTTCTGGTACAAACAAACCTACGTCGATTGCTATTTGACCAATTAATATGGCGGAAATTAATCCTGCTGCAGACGATAACGGCGTAGGAGTATGAATAGCTGCCATCCTTAAAAACTCAAGCCCGATTTCGGCCATCAACACTTGTAATAAAATGGGTAAATGCGTCATCTTATTCGGCCCAATGAAAGCAAGATTTTCTGGTAAAAGAGTTGGATCAAATACAAATACTAACCAAAATGGTAGTAAAAACAAGGAGAATAAGACACCTAAAAAGCGTACCCAGCGTAAAAATGTACCGACAGCTGGATTTTGTCTAAACTCTTCTGCATGCTGTAAATGGTGGAAATATGTTGTTGGAGTAATCATAGCACTCGGTGATGTGTCAACGAGTACTAACACATGTCCTTCTAATAAATGATTCGCCGCTACATCCGGTCTTTCTGTATATCGAATAAGGGGGAATGGATTATAGCTTTGCTTTACAACAAACTCTTCCACTGTTTTATCCGCCATCGTAATTCCATCTACATCTATGTTATTTAATTCTTGTTTTATAATCTTTACTAAATCTGGATTTGCAACATCTTGAACGTATGTAATACAAATATCCGTTTGCGATCTATCTCCTACTCGAATCATTTCATTTCGAAGACGTGGATCTCGAATTCTCCTACGAATTAACGCTGTATTTACAACGATATTTTCAACAAATCCATCCCTCGCACCGCGTACTACTTTTTCAGTATCAGGTTCTGTCGGTGTTCGTCCTGGATAGCTACGAACATCTATTGCAAACGCTTCCGTTTCACCTTCCACAAATATAACGATGAGTCCTGATAATACTTGGAGCATTACCTCGTCCATCGTTTTCACTTTACTTACTTGTTGATGGATTAAACGATTCTCTAAAAGCTTCACTGTATCTTCTTCTACATCCCTTATCTCATTTGTATCCACTGCTTCTTCTAAAATAGGGATAATATAATTTGTATCACAAAGTCCGTTTACAAATAACACACCAATTTCTTTATTTAAAATTTGAAATTTACGAATGCCAACATCGTATGTAACACCCAGTCCAGCTGTTTGCTTTAAGTAATTTTCATTATCACTTATGAAAGATGAAATAGGGATATCCACTTTTTTAGGCTTCGCCATAAAATCCACTCCTTTCCAAAATTAACTGAATTGCTTTTTTAGTAATTGGTGACCCTCTCTCCCATTCATCGTTTCCACACATCTTACCAATATCACCAACTCCCACAATGACAGGAACATTCAAATCATCTAAACAATAAATTGTATCGCCGCTAATTCTGCCAATTTCACCATCTGGAAGTCCAAATTTATCAACACCATATTCGGTTAAATTCCCGTTCCGATCTACACTTACATCTACACGTGCCCATTCCCAATGATGTGTATTAGACGCTACTGCCAAAATTCCCAGTACATCAATTTGTTTATGGGTCGCTACATATTTTAAAGCCTTTTCACCAGATCCTTCTCCAATAAATCCGCTGTCATCAAACATGACAAATACAGGGTCATATGGCGTTTGCATAATAAGCTCAACAACTTTCTTCCCTGTCAATTTGGTTGGATTACTTTGTGATGCTGAAATACACCTTCCCCCAAATTCCTTCGTTAAAAGCTCAATTGTTCGCTTTGCATATTCATCTCCATCTGTGACCAAAACAACCCTTCGTCTCATTTGATTTATCCTTTCGGTTTACATATAAGTGCTACAAAAAATGAAAATAATATCGCCGCAGAAATGCCTGCAGACGTTAAACTAAACATACCCATACCAATCCCTATATATCCGTGTTTTTCTGCCGCATGCATTGCCCCATGTAATAGTGAATGTCCAAAACTTGTAATAGGAACTGTCGCACCAGCACCAGCAAACTTTATAAGCTTATCGTACAATCCGAATCCATCTAAAACTGCTCCTATAACTACAAAGGTTGCCATTAAATGTGCTGGTGTTAACTTTGCGAAATCTAACAATACCTGTCCAATTACACAAATGGCGCCTCCTACAAGAAATGCATATATAAAATCCACAACTCACTCTCCCTTCACTCTCTCAAATACGACACCATGTGCAATGGTTGGAATTGTTTCTTTCTGCTGCATCATCATCGGGCTTAATAACGCACCAGTAGCAACGACAAAAATCCGTTGTAAATTCCCTTTTTGCATCTCTCTTAATAAATGACCATATGTGACAACAGCTGAACAAGCACAGCCACTACCACCGGCAAATACTTCTTCTTGACCGGAATCATAGATCATTAATCCGCAATCATTATATATATGCCCAAGATCATAACCTTCTTCCAGTAACAGTTGTTTTGCGATTGGTGTCCCAATAGCTGATAAATCACCCGTAACAATCAAATCATAATCTGCTGCACTTCTCTTCAAATCTTCAAAATGTTGTTGAATTGTATGAGCAGCAGCGGGTGCCATCGCTGACCCCATATCTAAAGGATTCGCAATTCCTAAGTCTTGCACTTTTCCAATCGTAGCTGCCGTAATTTTAATGGCACTTTTTTCTTTACTAATTAATATGGATCCCGCACCTGTAACAGTGGAATTTGCTGTTCCTGGTTTTTGTCCTCCATACTCTGTTGGATAACGAAACTGTCTTTCAGCCGTTGCATTATGACTACTTACCGTCGCTAAAACACGATTTGCGAATCCACCGTCTATAAAGGCTGATCCAACCGCTAAAGTCTCCATCGAGGTCGCACAAGCACTAAACATCCCTAAAAAGGGAATCCCCCACTTACGCGCAACATAATTTGCTGTCACTGTTTGATTTAATAAATCACCCGCTAAAAAGAAATCAATTTGTGATGTTTTTACATTTCCTTTTTGCATGACTTGTTGAATGGAATCTGACATTAATCTTCGTTCCGCAAGTTCCCAGTTTTCCTCTCCGCAATGTAAATCATCATATGAAATATCAAAATCCTTTCCTAGAGGGCCTTCAGCTTCTTTTGGACCGACAGCAGTACCAGTTGCATTCACATAAATATCATTTTGAAATACCCACGTTTGTTTTCCTGTCAACCTCATACTAGCCCCTCCTTTAAGACATAAAAATTTTAAAAGTATATCTTATTAATCCAATAACGTATGCACCAACAACCCCAAAAACGATAACACTTCCCGCCAGTTTAAACATATTTGTAGCAACCCCAAGCACAATTCCTTCACTCTTATGTTCTAGCGCAGCGCTCGCCATAGAATTTGCAAATCCCGTAACTGGTACCGCCGATCCTGCTCCAGCAAATTGACCGATTTTATCATATACACCACAACCTGTTAAAATCACCGATAATAATACAAGAGTTGCAACTGTCGGATTTCCCGCCTCTTGTTCACTGAAATGAAAATAATGTATATAAAATTTCATCAATACTTCTCCGACAGTACAAATGAATCCGCCTACAAGAAATGCCTTGACACAATTTAGGAAATAGTTTGGTTTTGGATGGTACTCCTTCACTTTATTTATGTAATCATCCTTTAGTTTTCGCCCTGTCATTTATATATTGCCTCCTACTTTACGAAATAAATCCAGTGAAACAATGAGCCTATTACTTTGCCAAGTACAAGAGCAACAAGTAAAATAACGATTTTCCCCTCTACCCCTACTCGTTTCGCTAAAATAGGTAAAACATTTAATACTTCTGTTAATGCGGCTGCGAGCATCCCAATGAATGTGCCACAAAATATTCCTAATATAACAAGCCAATATTGCGACGTTTGAAATGTAATATTTTTCAAACTACACCAAGCCCCTGTTAATGTACCTGCAATAACCGCCCACTCAAAATATTGAATATGCTTTCCACTTCTCGTTAATTGGGCTAAACGAGGGATTATACCAAGTACAGCTAAAAATGCGACATATCCGCTACCTACTGCAATCCCTCCCGCTAAACCAATTACAATAACGAGCCCAGCTTCAATCATCGGCAAGTTGTTTCATATTGTCCTTGTTTTCATGAACAATTACATATTGGTCAAGTGACTGCTGGTATTGGAACATCTCCACTTCTAACGGACTCGGTTCTTCATTAATTCGCTTTTGAAATACATGATTAAAAAATAAGACCATACCTAATCCAAGACCTAATGAATAAGGAATTTGAAATAGAAGTGGTTGTGCCTTAAATTCTCCCGTAATCATGTAATATAACCGTTGGTGCACTTGTTGCATACTTACATCTTCATGGAAATAAATGATTGCAAGAGCCGCTCCAATGAAAAGTAACATCCATACAAGTCCGAAAAAAATCGGATGTACTTTCTTTTTTTCATATATAATTTCAACAAGAGTTTGTCCAGAACCGAGTAAATTAATTTGTATATGGGCCGCTTTTTGTTGAATAATTTCAATAATTTTCATAACATCAATGACAACATGCGTCTTATCATGCGCTGTTATTTTGTAAACTACCTCATCCTGTAACGACTTAACTACCACAGCATCTCCAGCAAGTTGAGCAACATCACCCAGCTTCACTTCATATGTAGGGGAAACTTTTAATCGATTACGCATTTTAATATAAATTGTTCTTTCCAATTTCCATTCACCTCTTCACTCTTCCTCGTAGTTGTAGTATGGTTATTGAATTTTTTTCTAATACAATTTTTTCATAAAAAAAACATCTGTACCGTTTCGGTACAGATGTTTTTTAGTTTATGCCTTTTTCTTAAATAAATTTGCAATACTTAATGCAAGCCCTCCCCAAATGACTACTATTCCAATAACCATCATCATAATCGCTGATCCACTCATTATGAAACACCTCGATCTTTCCATTCTTTTTCAAGCTTGGCAGAATCTGAATGTATTTGTGCATCCCATTTTTTCAGACTAATAATTAGTGCCACAATAAGGAATGCTGCCGCTATCGACCAACCATACGTTACAACAAACTCCGTTGGATAATCTCCGTAGTTCTTTTTAATATTTTGGATTGTGCCATCAATTAACATGTACCCTAACATAAGCGGAGTAATAACGAGTAGACTCACTCTCCAAAACGTTCCTAACTTAATATCAGATACGAAGTTTGCATGATTTTGATAAACTGGTAAACGGCGTAGAATGAGCCCTATCGTAACTACTTCCGCTAATGCAATTGAAATTAATCCGAAATTATTAGCGAAATAATCAACAACATCTAGGAACATAAGCCCGCCACGTGTTGCAAAAACAAGAGAAACTAGTACGAGAAGTGTCCCCATAATTCCAATTGTTTTTTGGCGGCTTAAACTGAACTTTTCAGATACGGCAGCAAAACATACTTCCGCAAGCGAAATGAGGGATGTAATTCCAGCAACCGTTAATGATAAGAAAAATAATACGCCAAATAACGGTGACATCGGTAATTCATTAATAATTTGAGGGAATACTACGAACGCAAGCCCTACACCAGCACTTGCTACTTTATCAACCGGTACTCCCATATTGTTTGCCATAAATCCAAGAGCTGCAAAGACCCCAATCCCTGCTAATAATTCAAATCCTGAGTTTGCAAAGCCAGTAATAAAGGCATTATTTGTTGTATCTGAGTTTTTCGGTAAGTAACTAGAATACGTAATCATAATTCCAAATGCTAAAGATAAACTAAAGAAAATTTGACCGTAAGCAGCAAGCCATACCTTTCCATCGAAAATACGACTCCAATCCGGTTTAAAGAATGCATCTAATCCTTGCATTGCACCTTCCATCGTCACTGCACGAACTACGATAATAAGGAACATAACAACTAATAAAGGAATGAAAATACGGTTAACAACTTCGATTCCTTTTTTAACGCCTTTGAATGCCACACCGAGCACAATAATCCAAACGAGAGCTAATGGAATTAATACTTCCGGCACAAGACCCCCAAACTGTCCTGGCTTATCGGCAACATGTAGATATTCTTTAAATAAAAATGATTGCGTGTCTTTCCCCCATGCTCCAGTAATTGCAAAGTACGTATACGAAATAGACCAAGCAATAATTACTGCATAATATGTTGAAACGATAAACGTTACACACATTTGCCACCATCCAATAAATTCAGCACGTGGATTAATACGGAAGAATGTAAGTGGTGCTGAACCACGATGACGATGCCCAAGAGCAAATTCAAACGCCAATAATGAAATACCAGTCGTTAATAATGCGAATAAGTACGGTAAAAAGAATGCGCCTCCCCCATTTTCATACGCTGTATAAGGAAAACGCCATATATTTCCTAATCCAACGGCAGAGCCGACCGCTGCGAAAATAAATCCAGCCCTCGTTCCCCATTGTTGCCTCGTTTCCATATTTCCTTCCCCCTTTGTGACAAGTTCATACTTGGATTATATTTTAAATTGACTAAATTATCAATAAATTCTGTTAATTTTTACGAAAGTTTACATTCTCCTCCTATTAAAGTCATAAAAAAAATCGAATAGATAGCTATTCATCTATTCGATCTTTCATCTGTTTTAATATTTTCTTTTCAAGTCTTGAAACTTGTACTTGCGAAATGCCTATGCGTTCCGCTACTTCTGATTGCGTTTGGTCTTTATAATAGCGTAAATACACAATTAAACGTTCTCGATCATCTAATTCTCTAATTGCTTCTTTTAAAGCAATTTTATCGAACCATTTCGTTTCAGATTGATCGGCAATTTGATCTAAAATAGTAATCGGATCTCCATCGTTTTCATACACCGTTTCATGTATGGATGAAGGAGCACGACTCGCTTCTTGCGCCAGAACAACTTCTTCCGGCGTTAGTTCTAACGCCTCGGCTACTTCATTAATCGTTGGAGCCCTTCCGAATTCTTTCGAAAGCTCGTCTCTCATCTTCCGAATTTTGTTTCCGGTTTCTTTTAAAGATCTGCTTACTTTCACCGATCCATCATCACGTAAAAATCGCTGTATTTCGCCAATAATCATTGGAACTGCATATGTTGAAAATTTCACGTCGAAAGATAAATCAAATTTATCTACCGATTTTAAGAGTCCAATACATCCAATTTGAAATAAATCGTCTGGTTCGTATCCTCGATTAAGAAAACGCTGCACAACCGACCATACGAGACGCATATTACTTTGAACGATTGTATCCCTTGCTTGTTGATCTCCATCTTGACTTTTTTGAATTAACGCTTTTAGCTCGTGGTCCTTTAACTGAGGTTTCTTCTTCTCATTTCTGACCTCTATGTCCATTGGCTATTCTCCTTAATTGCATAGAGCGTTACTATTTGATAAGTATTTTGTCAAATGGATTGTTGTCCCGAAAGATTCGTTTGAAATAACTTCTACTTCATCCATAAAATTTTCCATGATAGTAAATCCCATTCCCGAACGCTCTAATTCAGGTTTAGTTGTAAAAAGGGGTTGTCTTGCTTCATCTAAATCAAAGATGCCAATCCCTTCATCTCGAATCGTGAGTTTCACCATTGCTTCTTCCAAAATTACAGAAATATAAACAACACCTTCTGCATTTCCTTCGTACCCATGAATAATTGCATTCGTAACTGCTTCTGACACAACCGTTTTAATCTCCGTAAGTTCTTCCATCGTTGGGTCTAGTTGGGCAATGAAAGCAGCTACTGTAACGCGAGCGAATGATTCATTTTGACTTAATGCTGAAAATTGAAGGTTCATTTCATTTCTCATTTATGCCACCCCCAACGTCGCGAGCGCATGCGCTTCACTTTCTTCTAAGCGAACAATTTTAAATAAGCCCGACATTTCAAATAAACGCTTAACAGGCGGTGAAATTGCACAAACAACCATTTCCCCACCTAATCCCTTTACATGCTTATATCGGCCTAATATAACACCTAAACCAGAACTATCCATAAACGATAAGTTCTCTAGGCTCAAAACAATATGATGAACACCATGTGTCTCAATCATATCTGTTACTTTCGTTCGCAACTCTTCAGCAGTATGATGATCTAATTCACCCGCTAGTCTCACACATAGGACGTCACGTTTTACTTCTAATTGCATGGAAAGACTCACACGATTTCCTCCTTATGCTCAAACTTTACTCATTTACATACATAAAGATTTTCGTGATACAACATAAGAATCCTTCCTACTGACAAAAGAAGAACTATTTCGCCATAAAGTGAAACCATTCAACAATTATTTACTTTCATAAGAATAGAAAAGCGGCAAAATGTTTGCCGCTATTTTGATGTTGAAAACATCCCAAAACTTCTTTTAAATAACTCCCACCAGCTCGCTGCAGCAACATCTTCTTTTGCTACAATAGTTTGTTTTAATAAAACATCTTTATCTTTTTTAATAACAAGTGTACCAAGTGCGTCACCTTTTTTAATCGGCGCTTTCACTTTCTTTTCAGCAATTACTTCTTGTTTAACTTTGTCCATATTGTCGCCCTTCTTCATAAGAAGAGACACATTGTCTGACGCGACTAAATCTACCTTTTGTTTTTTCCCTTTTCCTACTTGAACAGTCTTAATTTTTTCTCCACGCGTATACAATTTCTTTGTCATATATTGTCCAAATGCGTAGTCAAGAAGCTTCGTTACTTGGTTGTTCCGTTCTTTCGATGTAGGTGCTCCCATAACAACTGAAATAACACGCATGCCATTTTTTTCAGCCGATGCTGTTAAACAATATTTTGCTTCTGTCGTAAAGCCCGTTTTTACACCATCTACTCCAGGATAAAAACGTACTAGCTTATTCGTATTAACGAGCCAAAACTTCTTATCCGTATCTTCTCGTAAATAGTCTTCGTATTTACCGGTATATTTGCGAATAAGTGGGTACTTCATCAATTCTTTCGCCATTATAGCCATATCATTCGCTGTGGAATAGTGGTCTTTAGCCGGAAGACCTGTTGGGTTTTGAAAATGAGTATTTTTCAGTCCTAAATCTTTCGCTTTTTTGTTCATCATATTTACAAAACCTTCTTCTGAACCAGCGATATGCTCCGCTACTGCAACAGATGCATCATTTCCAGATGCAATGGCAATACCTTTTAGCATTTCATTTACAGTCATCTCTTCTCCAGGCTCTAAAAAGATTTGTGATCCACCCATTGAAGCTGCATGCTCACTTGCTCTAACTTTATCGGTCAGTTTTAGTTTTCCTTTTTCAACTTGTTCCATAATTAATAGCATTGTCATAATCTTCGTCATACTAGCAGGTGGTAACTTCTCATTTGGATTTTTATCAAACAAAACTTTACCTGTATCTTGTTCAATTACAATTGCTGACGACGCTTGTTCCGCTAACTTCGGCGTTGTTTCTTCTGTTTTCTCCTGCTTCGTTTTCTCAGATTGTGCGAAACTAACTGAAGTACCAGAAAGCAATAACATGAAACAAACAAGTATTCCAAAAACTCGCTTCATGACTAACCCTCCATTCTATATCAGACCTATTTTTTCCAATTTTTTATTTTTTAATACCATATTTTTCTAATATTTTCAGTTGACAAATACATTCATCACCTATATTGTATTAAGTGTATTACATCGAGTAGTACACTTAATACAAGTCAGAAAGGAGACATTGCTCTTGCATATTCAACTTGATCCAAGAAGCAACACTCCGATATGGGAACAAATTGTTCAAAATATAAAAGAACTCGTATTGAAGAACATGTTAGCTCCAAGTGACAAACTACCTTCTGTACGCGAACTCGCTTCTTTACTCGTTATAAATCCAAATACAGTGAGTAAGGCGTACCAAGAGTTAGAGCGACAAGGGATTATTGAAACATTACGAGGAAAAGGAACATTTGTATCCCAATCGATTACCCCAACATTAGACGAAAGGAAAATCGCTATGGTTGAAAAGCAATTTCATCAATTACTATTAGAAGCCTCTTATCTTGGTGTTACGAAAGATAAAATTCATGATTGGATAGATTCATATTACAAAGAGATTGGAGGAAATGCGGATGCTGAAAGTGACAAACTTGAAGAAAACGATTGATAATCAAACGATTTTAGACGATGTTTCTTTCACATTACAAAGAGGAAGTATTGTCGGATTACTCGGAAGAAACGGTGCGGGGAAAACAACTTTATTGCGAACGATGGTCGGCATTTTAGACCCCGATGTGGGAACTGTTACATATGAGGATACCGACATTCATAAAAATCCTGAGACAAAACAAAAAATCGTATATGTCCCGGATTCTACTAACATACTGAACGGCTATACGATAAAAGAAATTGTAAAGTTTTATAAAGCAGTTTATGCCGCATTTGATGAAACACATTTCTATGAGCTATTAGAACGTTTTAACTTACCAAACAAACGAATTCGTAGTTACTCAAAAGGAATGAAAGCACTGCTTGCCATCATTTTAGCCGTTGCTGCAAAAGCAGAATATATCATTTTAGATGAACCGACAAACGGACTTGATCCTATCGTGAAAAGACAAATTTTACAGTTTCTCGTTGGAGAAGTTGCAGAAAAAGAGATTACCATTTTCATCTCAACTCACCATTTAGATGAAGTGGAACAAATTGCAGATACAATCATTATATTAAAAGGCCATACTATATCTTCTATTACATCACTAGACGATGCAAAATCACGATTTGCTAAAATCCAAGTAGCTTATGAACGTTCATTACCTCAAAAACTAGAAAACTTAAGCAATATTAAAATATTAAATCAAACAGGAAAAGTATATACAATCTTAATTGAGGGAAATGTGGCTACAACACTGGAGAAATTTTATAAAGAACAACCTATACTCATTGAAGAATTAACAATGTCACTTGAAGATGTCTTCGTTACGACACTGGAGGAGGATGGGTATGTTTCATAAGGCGTTGTGGATGTGGAATTGGAAGCGCGGGAAATATGCTGTGTTACTATTCTTCTTTAGTTCGCTTTACTTGTTACCTTTTGGCTACTATAGAAGTGCTCAGCAACAACTTGATGCGTATTACGAATTACAAGAAAAAGGGAAACAGTATTATTATTTTTATACCTTTTCTTCAGGAGAAGGTAATAGTTTTTGGTTAACTGTTCTTATCATTGCTTTAGCCTGCTTATTGATAGGATGGGAACGTAGCAACCAATCTAATACACTACTTATGACGATGCCTTTTAAAAGACAAGACGTTTTCTTATCTAAATGGACTTTCGGTTCCTTTTGTATTGTAAGCTCTTTACTTGTAAATTGGATTCTTATGTATGTGATTTATAGAACAACCATTCATTTTGATTATCAATCATTTAGTCCATTTCATCGATACTTTCTTTATGCGATTGTTTCTTATGTTGCAGTATATACAGCTGCACTATGCATCGGTACTTTTACTGGAAGCGTTGTTTCGCAGGTTGTTTTTTGTGTTCCGTGGTTACTAGCAGGGGTTACATTTATTACATTACTATACACTTTTACAATAAACCATTTAGACGCTGCAAATATTAAAAATGAAAACTTATATCGACAACTTTATGAAATCAATCAAAAAACAAATATAGTTGCACCAACTAATCACTTTTCTATCAATTATTACTATGATCCGGAATCCCGTAAGATCGAGAACAATCCAACTACTTTAAGAGATCCAGCATCTCATATATATTATTCAGCCAAATCAATGTTAGTCCCTATTTTCTATACGATATTTTATTTACTACTTGGGACATATTTATATACACGATCGCCAAATGAAAACGGTCAGAAGATATTTATTTTCCAAAAGCATTTACGAATATGGATATGGGGGACAACCATTTACTTTGCATTACTAGGCGGCTATAAAATAAACCATTTTCATTTCTTACCTAGCTACTATATCGGTTTGTTTCTAACTGGAATCATTACTTATGTTATATTATCACGCCTAACAAATTATAAAGTTTTTTAAAGGAGAGATCCTATGTTTCAAAAAGCTCTATGGCTAAGAACGTATCACCAAAGTAAGTATGTTGTTTGGTTATTTTGGCTCGTCAGCTTCTATACTTTGTCATATTACTACTATATGACTTCTATTCAAGAGGAACAATTTCTAAATGACAATAAAAAGTGGAACTATATATATCATTACACCTTTGATTTAACACTACTAGATCCTGTCATGCTGTTAGGTAGTGTACTTATCGTGCTAGCTTGTACGTTAATTGGATGGGAAAGACAAGATAACTCTAGCGACTTGCTATGGTCTATGCCCTTTAAACGTTCACACCTCTATATAACAAAGTGGTTGTTTGGAATCTGTAATATCGCCGCTGTTGTCGTTTTAAACTGGGGACTATTTGCTATTATGAAAAAGTTAACTTTTCATAATAAATATCAAGTATTCTCCCCCTTTCATAGTTACTTTATATACATGTTAATTGTATTAATTGCTATTTATACACTTGCCTTATGTATAGGTACAATTGCAGGGAATGTTATATCGCAAGGATTTCTCACTACAGCTATATTAATCTTCCCAGCTTTACTTCCATCACTCATCTCAGGAGTCATTGCAGTTCACTCAAACACTGAATTTCATGAGGACAATGGTCTTATACATGATGTGATGGAAAACATACGTATTTCTAGTCCAGCAGAAGATTTTGCCATTCGCTTTAATTACAGTCCTCAAAGCGCTTATACTGATGAAGATGGAGTACGTCATAACGAACCAAACTTTACAAAGATTCCACCGGTAAAAACATTGATTGGACCTATCGCACATATCATTATTTTATTACCACTCGGTATATATTTATATGCCCGTTCAGTCAATGAACGAAATGGTAACTACTTATTATATCCGAAACTACAAAAAGTAGTATTGGCTTGTGCGATTTTCTTTGGTGGTATCGTTGGAGGTTTAATGCTAAGTCGCGCGCAGTCATTGTCCAGCTTTTACATCGGATTTTTGGTGACTAGTTTCATTACGTATTTCTTCCTACCTAAAATATTAAAATGGAAAGTCTCTTGGAATTTCAAATAATATAACCTCCTCTTGACGAGGAGGTTATTTCACATTCTCTCTTCTTTTCCCATACTCTTTTTCTTGCTTCGTTCCAAACCCATCACCATTTGCCACGATTTGATCTGTTGGAGCAACTATACTTTCAGCAATTCTCCATTCTCCCCCTTGTTGAATAAACACTTGCATAAAATAATTCATTCCATTTAATTGATACGGATTTTCTTTTTTCACTTCATAACGAGCTGCAACATAATACACTTGCACATTCTCAGCCTCAAACTTAGAAATATATTGCGATAACCTCGGGATGTACTGCGATGCTTTCTGAAGTGGAAGTTGTTTTACTTTTACAAGAGAAGACTTTGTTACATTACTGATCGTATCTTCATGCCGAATGTTGTCACTATGATGAAATAAAATAGCGTTCTGCATAGAACGAATCCATAGTTTCGAATATAAAACAGGTTGCTTATTTGAAATATGTTGTAATTCTTTTTGAACGACTTGAAGAGGCGTAGCGGCATTCGCGAATTGATGAAAGCAGAAAAAACTTCCAATCACAATGAAAAGCGTACAAATACGTTTCATAATTTTTCACTCCGATTCTTTTTAATTAAAGTATTGGAGTTTCAAAATGTTTTTATTCAAAAGAAAAAGGATAGGAAAGCTTCCGCTTCCTATCCTCATTTATTATAATACGCGGCCAAATAGCTCTAACACCATTTCGATTTCTTGGTCGCTCCAACCTTTAAATCTCTCTTTATAATATTCTTTACGCACAGCTTCAAGTTTTTCAGTTACTTCTCTTCCGTGTTCTGTAATTTCTAAGTACACGATACGACGGTCTGAATTTGAACGCTTTCTTTCTACAAACCCTTTTCGTACGAGACGATCAGTAACAGCTGTAATATGACTGGAGGTTACGTTTACTTCACTCGCAATTTGCGAAGCCATCTGTGGACTGTTTAAAAATAACGCACGTAATACAGAAAATTCATTATATGGCATATGTTCTGCAAAACGTGTATTAATATCATTTTGTAATAAACGTATCATCTTTCTAAATGATCCGGATAACTCTAAAATCAGTGTTTCTCTTTTGTCGTTCACTAGCCTCGTCCCTTTTTTATCATATTTACACATATTATAATCTATAAATACCTATGTTGTATATGCTTTCTTTCCTCTACATTCTCATTTATGTAACTTTTTTCATATAAATTTCTTTTTTGTTCACACATATACATATAAAAAGGATGGTGATGGAAAATGCAGGGTGGAATGAATCCTTATTTACACAACGTACGCACAGCTAATACTGGTAAAGAAGCGACTATTACTGTACAAGGTGAAGGTGTTGTCAAAGCGAAACCCAATGTTGTTATATTAACACTTGGCATTCGAACTGATAGTAAAAATGTGAAACAAGCACAAGAAGAAAATGCAGTGCAATCAAAACAATTGCTGGATGCACTTAAACAGCTTGGTATTGCTGATAAAGACATAGAAACGATTTCTTATACAATCACTCCTCAATACGAGTATGTAAATGATAAAGCATTACTACAAGGATACCGTGTGGAACATTTGTATGAAATTACCGTTTTAAATGTACAAAAAGCAGGGGAAGTATATGATATAGCCGTTTCAAATGGAGCAAACTTAGCAAAGGGATTACGTTTTCGAATATCGCATCCAAATAAATATTATGAGCAAGCTCTCATTCAAGCTCTGCAACAAGCGGTAGAAAAAGCTCGTGCTATTGCGAGTACATACAATTTAAACATTAATCCTGTTCCACTCTCATTCGTTGAAGAATCTGCCCAGTTACCAAGGGAAGTGACATCCTATGCTACTTTACATGCACAGGCAGCCCCGCCCATTCAATCGGGAGAACTAGAGATCATTTCCACAATACGAGCGATTTTTACGTATTTATAAATAATTTTATTTATAAGTAAACGTTATCATTTTCCTTGTTGTAAAAACATGATGTTCTGATATAATAAAGGACGGTGAGCTCTTACAAAAGAGATATCACGGGTGGGAGAGGGATATGAAAAAGAAGGTTTAACATGAAAGGAATACTTGAAAGTACATTTAAATTAGGTTTACACGAAACATCACCAAAACAAGAAGTTTTAGCTGGAGTTACGTCATTTTTCACGATCGTATATATTATGATTGTAAATGCGTCAATTTTATCAGATGCTGGCATTCCTCTTGAAGCTGGAATTTTAGCAACTGTTTTCAGTTCATTTGTCGGATGTCTGCTCATGGCATTTTGGGCAAATGCACCTGCTATTCTTGTCCCTGGTATGGGTGTAAATGCATTCTTCACGTACACTGCTGTGCATACGCTCGGATTAGCTTGGCAGGAAGCATTAGCAGCTGTCTTCATCTCTGGTATTATTTTTGCAATTGCTGCGTTTACACCAATCGCTCGCGTGCTCTCAGTATCGATTCCAAAGTCATTAAAGGAAGCTATTACTGTCGGCATCGGATTATTTTTAGCGTTTATCGGATTGCAAAAAGGTGGTTTAGTCGTTTCGAATCCAAATACTGCTGTTGCAATGGGTAAATTAAGTAACCCTGTCGTTCTTGCGACACTACTTACTCTTATCGTTGCACTTGTACTATTTATTCGTAACGTACGTGGAAACTTTTTATGGACGATTGCAATAGGAACTGGTATTGCATGGCTATTTGGTCTTGTTGATACAAGTCAAATCGGAAATAGTTCATTCTCATTCGCTAATTACGGCGATGTGTTTGGAGCTATGTCATTTGGCAAACTTTCTTCCTTACCGTTTTGGATTGCAACATTCTCCTTAAGCATGGTGCTTATTTTTGAGAACATGGGACTTCTACACGGTTTATTAGAAGATGACCGTAAATTCCCACGTGCTTACCAAGCCAATGCAATTTCAGCAATGACATGTGGTCTATTTGGCACAAGCCCTACCGTATCAACAGTAGAGAGTGCCGCAGGTATTACTGCAGGCGGAAAGACAGGTCTGACGTCTATCGTTACAGGTTTGTTATTCTTTGCATCACTGTTTGCACTTCCGTTTGTCAAACTAATTCCTGATAGTGCCATTGCACCAATCTTAATTATTATTGGCGGCCTGATGATTACAAGCATTCAACAAATTCCTCTGAACGATTTTTCAGAAGGATTTCCAGCGTTCTTAATTATCATCATGATCCCGCTCACATATAGTATCGCTGATGGCATTGCGTTCGGATTTATTGCTTATCCTATCTTAAAAGTTGCTCTTGGAAAGCGTAAAGAAGTCGCACCGTCTATGTATATCATTACATGCTTATTCTTAGCCATGTTTGTATTACATGCTATTGGTTAAATAAAAAAACACCGAGGTGAATACCTCGGTGTTTTTTTATTTAAACCAGCCCTTTTTATAAAACCAGGCCATCATTCCGCCACCAATTAACGCCATTAACAATAGACAAATAAAATAACTATACTTCCCACCAAGCTCTGGCATATGTGAAAAGTTCATCCCATATACTCCTGCGATAAATGTTAGTGGCATGAAAATAGTTGAGAAGACCGTTAATGTTTTCATAATGTTATTCATATGATGTGAGTTTAATGAAAAATAGCTATCTCGAATATCTGCCGTTAACTCGCGGCTTGCCTCAATCATTTCTGTCAGTTTAAGCAAATGGTCATGTATATCTTTAAAATAAATCTCATGATCACTTATACCGTAAAAACGAGTCGAATTTAAAATACGATACAATAAATCACGCATCGGAATGATTGTACGCCTTAGCTTCGATAAATCTGCACGTATATCAAATACTTCTTCTAGTACACTTCCTGCTGTCTCACCCGTTAAATTATCATCAATTGCATTTAAATGATCCTCAATGTAATAGACAGGCGCAAAATAGTCATCTACAATTTGGTCGATAATTGTATGTGCTACGTGTAAAGGACTATTTTTAATACGCTTCTTTTCTCCAAGTGTTTTCCATACTCTCTCGATTGCATTGTTATGAGAAAAATGGAAAGAAACAATATAACGGTCACTAATAAATAAATCGATCTCGTGCGGTTCTAATCCATCCTCACCAAATGCATGAAGAACTAAAAAGTTATATCCATCATAAAAATCAACTTTTGGCCTCTGTACATATTCTATACAGTCTTCAATTGCAAGGGGATGGAACTTAAAATGATCTTGCAAAATGTATGTATACTCTTCTTTCGTTGGCTTATATAAATCTAGCCAATACCATACAATATGGTCTTTCTTTGTTTCTTCTAGCGAAACATCATATAATACTTCATCTGCTTTTGTTATTGCACAAATTCTAATCATAATTTCACCCATTATTATTATAAACAAAAAATAGTAAAAAAAGCCAAGGAGAAATACTCCCTGGCTCTTTTTTATTATTCAGTAACGATGCCGTGCACTAATGTTGGTGCATCTACATGTTCGTTAGCAATCTTCATGTTCTCATAAATTTTTGCTTTTACATCTTCCACATTTTCGCGGTTTGCGTAAATTGTAACAAGGGATTCACCTTTTTTCACGCTGTCCCCTACTTTTTTGCGAAGCATTAAGCCAACTGCTAAATCAATTTCAGATTCCTTCGTCGCACGTCCTGCTCCTAAAAGCATTGCTGCTGTTCCGATTTCATCTGCAACGATTTCTGATACATAACCGTCTTCTTTCGCTTCCACTTCAATTTTGAATTGTGCTTGTGGCAATTTAGAAGGATCATCAACAACAGATGCATCTCCGCCTTGCGCTGATAAGAACGTTTTAAATGATTCTAGCGCTTTACCGTTGTTCATTACTTCAATTAATTTTTCACGCGCATCTTCTAAAGAGGAAGCTTGTCCAGCAAGGTATACCATTTGACTTCCAAGTGTTAAACATAACTCTTCTAAATCTTTCGGTCCTTTACCTTGTAATGTATCAATTGCTTCTTGTACTTCAAGCGCGTTACCAATAGCCTCACCAAGTGGTTGACTCATATCAGAAATAACAGCCATCGTATTACGACCAACGTTATTGCCAATGCGCACCATTGCTTCTGCTAAACGTTTTGCATCTTCATCTGTTTTCATAAATGCACCTGCTCCAGTTTTTACATCAAGAACAATTGCATCTGCACCAGCAGCAATTTTTTTACTCATAATCGAGCTTGCAATAAGCGGGATTGAGTTTACTGTTGCCGTTACATCACGAAGTGCATACAACTTTTTATCCGCAGGTGTTAAGTTTCCACTTTGACCGATAACAGCGATTTTGTTTTCATTTACAAGACGCATGAATTCATCATTTTCGATTTCAACATGGAATCCTGGAACTGCTTCTAATTTATCAATTGTACCACCAGTATGGCCTAAACCACGTCCAGACATTTTTGCAACCGGTACACCTAAAGCGGCTACTAATGGACCTAATACAAGTGTCGTTGTATCACCAACACCACCTGTTGAGTGCTTATCTACTTTTACCCCTTCAATAGCTGATAAATCGATTGTATCACCACTATTTACCATTGCCATCGTTAAATCAGCACGTTCTTGATCGTTCATATCTTGGAAGAAAATTGCCATTGCAAGTGAACTTACTTGATAATCAGGAATATTCCCATTCGTATATCCTTCAACAATAAAGTTAATTTCTTCTGTCGTTAATGCATGTCCGTCACGTTTTTTTGCAATTAGGTCCACCATTCTCATTGTGAGGTCACCCCTTCATTTGTTTTACGATTGCTTTTACTAATGCTAAGAAGTTAGCTTTAACACGTTCTGTCGTTTCGATTACTTCATCGTGGTGAAGTGGCTGATCTAAAATACCAGCTGCCATATTTGAAATACAAGAAATACCCAGTACTTTCATACCAGCATGACGAGCTACAATTACTTCAGGTACTGTTGACATACCAACTGCATCTCCGCCAAGTGTACGAAGCATACGAATTTCAGCAGGCGTTTCATATACAGGACCTGTCATTCCAACGTATACACCTTCTTGTACTTTAATATTTAAGTCTGCTGCAACTTGTTTCGCCATTTCGCGAAGCTCTACTGTATATGATGTAGACATATCAGGGAAACGTACACCCATTTCAGAATCATTTGGTCCGATTAATGGATTTGTACCCATGAAGTTAATGTGGTCTGAAATTAACATAAGATCGCCTGGCTCAAATGATGTATTTACACCACCAGCTGCATTTGTTACAACAACTGTTTCTACACCTAGTTCTTTCATAACACGAACTGGGAATGTTACTTTTTGCATGTCGTATCCTTCATAGAAGTGGAAACGTCCTTGCATTGCTACTACTGTTACACCTTGAAGTGTACCGAATACTAGTTGACCTGCATGACCTTCTACAGTTGATACTGGGAATTCAGGGATTTCACTGTATGGTACTGTTACTGCGTTCTCGATTTCTTCTGCTAATACACCTAGTCCAGATCCAAGGATTAGTCCTACTTGTGGTGTCTCTTGAAATTTCTCTTTTAAGTATGAAGCTGATTTTGTAATAAGTTCACGATTCATTTGTTTATCCCCCTATTTCTTTAGCTCGTTTAAGAAGCTTGTTCCGTATTCTGGCATTTTCACACCGAAGTTTTCTGCTACAGTTGCACCAATATCAGCAAATGTTTGGCGAAGTGATAATTCTTGTCCGCCATCTTTCATGCTTGGGCTATATGCTAATAACGGTACATATTCACGTGTATGATCAGTACCGTGGTGAACTGGATCATTACCATGGTCTGCTGTAATTAATAATAAATCATCTTCTTTTAGTTTTTCGAATACTTCTGGAAGACGAGCATCATACTCTTGCAGAGCTTCTCCGTATCCTTGTGGATCACGGCGGTGCCCAAATAGTGCATCAAAGTCGACTAAGTTTAAGAAGCTAAGACCTGTAAAGTCCATATTTAATGTATCTACAAGTTTATCCATTCCATCCATGTTAGACTTCGTACGAAGCGATTCAGTTACCCCTTCACCATCATAAATGTCAGAGATTTTACCGATAGCAATTACATCGTAGTCACTATCTTTTAATTCATTCATTACCGTACGGCCAAATGGTTTTAATGCATAATCATGACGGTTTGGTGTACGTGTAAAGTTTCCAGGCTCACCAACGAATGGACGAGCGATAACGCGACCTACCATGTACTTCTCATCTAACGTTAATTCACGTGCAATTTTACAAATTTTATATAACTCATCAAGCGGCACCACTTCTTCGTGTGCTGCGATTTGCAGAACGCTATCAGCAGAAGTGTAAACAATTAAAGAGCCTGTTTCCATTTGTTCTTGACCAAGTTCATCAAGAATCTCAGTTCCAGAAGCTGGTTTATTACCGATGATTTTACGGCCTGTTTTTTCTTCTAATTCATCAAGTAATTCTTTTGGGAATCCTTCTGGGAACACTTGAAATGGTGTATCAATGTAAAGACCCATAATTTCCCAGTGACCTGTCATTGTATCTTTACCAGTAGATTTTTCTTGCATTTTTGTATAATATCCAAGTGGTTTTTCTACTTTAGAGATGCCTTTCATTTCACGAATGTTACCAAGACCTAATTTCACCATGTTAGGCATTTGTAACCCATTCATATGTTCAGCAATGTGACCAATTGTGTCCGATCCTAAATCACCAAATTGTTCAGCATCTGGTGCTTCACCGATTCCAACTGAGTCCATTACGACTAGGAATATACGTTTATATTTATTCATAACTGCGACCTCCTATAAGTTCAGTTCTACTTCTTGTAGTATGTTCAAAACGCTATAAAGTGAAACTGTTCTCCATAAGAATTATCTTTCGTTCTCATTATCAAACAGTACTTCTTTAAATGACTCTCTAACCTATTTCGTTTCTTTTGAAACGCCTCAAAAACATTTCTAGTTTTTTCTAAGTCAGATGTCAGACATCTGATACTGATATCATAACATGTTTACGCTTTCTTTTTAATACATTTTCGTAGAATTTCTCATTTTCTTCACACTTCTATTGTAATCCATTATGCAAAGAAGTGCTAATTATTTTATGATTTATTTCTTCATATAAAATGAAACTTTCATTAGCCCACAAATAGCGAGATAAAAATAAAAAGCAGCTCTAAAGAGCTACTTTTTATTTTACTTCTACTGTTTCTTCTTTATGTTCATGCAGTTCACCTTTTTTAACATGAACTTTCACTTTGTAAGAACCGTTTTCTTTGAAAGTATGTTTCGTTTCATACTCTCCTTTATTTCCTTCTTTCGCTGGAATAAATTCGTGCTTTTCAACACCATCTTTCCAAATCTCAAGTTGTACTTCAGCACCAGTTAACGCTTCTTCTTTTTGTTTTAAATGAACTTTCATTGTTGATTCTGCATTTGCTTTTATGTCACCAGCCATAAGGTGGATCATTGTATCGCTTTTATGATCGCCGTGCCCTGCACCGTGATCACTATTTTCTTTTTTCACATCTTCTACTTTCGCATTTCCTACAGCGACTTTCACTTCTGGCATAACATGCATTTCACGCGCATTTGTGTGAGCGATAATATGATATACTCCATCCGTTTCAAACGTTTTCTCTACAGCATAAACACCTTTTCCTTTATGCTTCCCATCTAACATCTCGCGCTTTTCTTCGCCAGCTTTCCAAATTTCGAACTTTACATCATCAGCATCCGTTACCTTTTCTTTTCCTTGTGTAACAAGTGCTTGTACTTCTGTTTTTTCACCAGGTTTAATTTCTTTCGGATTTGTTTGAACTGCTACTTTTACAGCTTCCAGTTTCTGTTCTTTTTTCGGTTCTTCTTTGTTTGTATTACAGCCAGCCAATGCTAGCATCGCGATAAATAAAGTCATAATAAGTTTTTTCATCATCATTTCCTCCTTTGTACTTTATTTAGTATAGAGGAAATACATTGTAATATTCTAGTCTTCTGCTGAAAACAATGTACGAAATGTTTGTGAAGTTTCTGTGAAGTACTATAGCCTTTTGAATCTATGAAAAAAGAGCATAGTGACTATGCTCTCGGATGAAACTGTTTATATACATCTTTTAATCTAGCTTTTGAAACATGCGTATAAATTTGCGTCGTTGAAATATCTGCATGTCCAAGCATTTCTTGCACAGCGCGCAAGTCTGCTCCATTTTCTAATAAATGCGTAGCAAAAGAATGGCGCAACGTATGAGGTGTAAGCTCTTTTTCAATATTTGCTTCTTTCGCCAATCGTTTTAAAATTTTCCAAAAACCTTGTCTTGATAATCGATTCCCATGATGGTTTAAAAAGAGTGCATCTACTACTTTTTTACCCATCAATTCTCTTCTTCCCTTTTCAATATACTTTTGAATCGCTTCCGTCGCTAAACTTCCTAATGGAATAATTCTTTCTTTATTCCCTTTCCCTATGCAACGAACAAATCCCATCGTTAAATGTACATCTTCTAAATTTAAGGCAATTAATTCTGAAACACGAAGTCCCGTTGCATACAGTAACTCTAGCATCGCTTTATCACGAACCCCAAAAGCACTCGTCATTTTCGGTGTCTGAAGTAACGCCTCTACTTCATCGACTGATAATACTTTCGGTAATTTCCGTTCTCCTTGTGGCGTTTCAATATGTACGGATGGATCGTGCTCTACCGCTCGTTCACGAAGTAAAAATTGATGAAACGAACGAATCGATGCGATATGACGCGCTAATGTTTTCGAAGATTTTCCGTTTTCTTTTAAGTGCTGCAGAAAATTAACAATGTGCAAGCGTGTCACTTCATGAAAACTTTTCGCTTGTTCTACATTTTGCAAATACTTTACATAACTTTTTAAATCACGTTCATAAGATATAACTGTATTTTTCGCTAGCCCTTTTTCGACAACCATATAATGAATAAAATCTTTTAATTGATCTTCCAATCTACACTACTCCCCATTTTCATAGAAAAACATCATTCTATTTACGAAAGCATCCTTTGCCGGCTCTTCATTCCCTGATACTTTTTCTACAGTCTCTTCTTTTGGCTTTTCATAACGATGATAGCTTTCATATTCTTCATTTATCCATAGTATAGCGAAATAAAACAAAATCGTACAACTTGTAAATAATAAAAATACTTTTATTCCATCAAAAGTTAATTTTAAAGCTCGGCGCATTGTAAATTCCTCCAAAATATAAGTTATTACAACATATGCCAAGCTTTCACCAATTTATACCTTATTCAAATAAAAAACCTCTTCCTAGATAAATAGGAAAAGGTTATTTTTCATCCGTTTCATTTTCTTGACAATTTTTACAAATCCCATGGAATGTTAAACGATGATCTTTCACCTTAAAGCTCCAGTCACGTTCTACTTTCCTTTCCACTTCACCAAGTAAATCTTCTTGTATTTCTTGTACAGCACCACATTGTGTACAAATCAAATGATGGTGGAAACGCTGCGCACCTTCTTGGCGTAAGTCATAGCGTGAAACACCGTCTCCGAAGTTAATCTTATCGACAACTTTTAACTCAGATAATAGTTCTAAAGTTCGATAGACGGTTGCTAATCCGATCTCTGGCGACTTTTCTTTTACAAGGAGGTAAACATCTTCTGCGCTTAAATGATCTTCTTCATTTTCTAGCAGCACACGAACTGTTGCTTCACGTTGCGGTGTTAATTTGTAGCTCGCTGCATGTAATTGCTTCTTAATTCGTTCAATTCTTTCTTCCATTCGGTACTACTCCCTCCTCGCCACTCTTACACCATTATATCAGAAGAAGGGCTTCTGTCAAAAGAAAAACAATAAAAACAAATTGATAATCATTCTCAAAAAGTATTTATTGTTTATTAATAGCCTCAACGACTTCTTTCATTAAAACTGGTGATGCATAAGCTTCTACACTAGAAGCAAGAGCTAACACCGCTCCAATTACAAGAAAGAAGCATGTATAACGAATTAATAATGGTAATAGCGGCTCGGTTATTTTCCGGATAAATTGATGCCTAATCATGCGTAAGGAAAAGCTTGCGGCAATTGTTGTCATAACGAGAAATACTGGAATGATAATGAGATTTTGTGGCAATACAGAAACGAATGCTAGTAATAATCCATTCCATCCATGCTGACTTACTAAAAAACCTACTGTAAATCCGACAACTACTCCTTTTACAAATAATAAAATAAAAATAAGTGGCAATCCAATAATTGAAATCCCCAAAATCCAAATAAATCCAATGTATTTTAATTGCGAAAAGTAACTTTCTCGAAACATTTCGCCTGCAATAGCAAATTCTCCTTTAGAAACTTGTCCAAAAAAACGTTGTAAATAAAATGATAAATCTTGTTTTTGATTTAATTGTAAACTATTTACAAGAATCGCCCCAAATATTACTCCCATCAATAATAAAACAGCGTTAAATATATATAATGAAGAGTTTTCCTGTATGTGAGACATTACGCGGTCTTGCCAAGTTTTTCGCCACATTTTTCTTCCCTCCGTTCACACTCTTACTAAAAATGTATGAAAGAAAGAAAAAAGTATGACGAATTAACATTGAAATTCCGCTCTACTTTGCTAAACTAAAAAGTAGAGAATAGGAGGGATTTCTCTTGAAACCATTATTATTAGATTTTCCAACATTATTTCAAACTGAACGCTTACAAGTTCGTAAGCCATTTCCAGGTGATGGTGCAGAAGTGTATGAAGCAATCCAAGCTTCTCTAGAAGACTTAGTACCGTGGATGCCAATTAACGCTGAAACAGAAGAAAGTGCTGAAGAAATCGTTCGTAACGCTCACGGACAGTTTTTACTTCGTGAAACACTTGATTTTCACTTATACGATAAAGTATCTGGTACATTCATCGGAGCTATAACGCTCAAGCCTGAAAATTGGGATATTCCAAAGTTTTCACTTCACTTCTGGCTGCATAGCGCTTATACAAAACAAGGCTATATGACTGAAGCAATTAAAGGTGCCATTCAATTTGCCTTTGATAAGCTAAGTGCTAGAAGAATTGAAATTCGTATTGATGCAACAAATACAAATGCATGTAACCTAGCAGAACGTTTAGAATTTATTCTAGAAGGTACAATGGAAAATGATTTCATAGCACCAGATGGTAGCTTACGTGATGCACGCGTATACGCAAAAATCAATTAAAAAACACTCGCCTTTGGCGAGTGTTTATTTTTGTAGTTGTAAATATTGTACTGCAAACATTGTTTTCGCATCATGAATACGAAGATCTTTCATAAGAGTAGTCGCTTCTTCTAACGATACCTCCATCAATTCCACAAACTCATCTTCATCTAACTCGGCTTTATTTTCTTTTTTCGTCAAACCTGTCGCTTTATATACATATAAAATTTCATCTGCAAATCCTGGAGATGTATAGAAAGAAGTAATAAACTCCATATTTTCACATACATATCCTGTTTCCTCTTCTAATTCACGAACTGCTGTCACCTCAGGTTTTTCACCAGGTTCTAACTTGCCGGCCGGAATTTCTATAATCGCCTTTTCAAGCGCTTTACGATACTGCTCAACAAGCACAATTTTCCCCTCATCAGTAATAGCAATAATAGCAACTGCACCAGGGTGATTTACAATTTCACGTTTACTCATTGCTCCATTTGGTAATACTACATCATCAACACGAACTTTTATAACTCTACCATCAAAAATTGGCTCAGTTTTTACTGTTCTCTCTGCAAGATTACTCATACTACTTCATCTCCCTGTTCTATTTCCTATTCTTTCCTCATACATTTTACCACATTGAAAGGAGCGTGATAGAAATGAAAGTTTATATTTTACCAAATCGCGTCACTTTAGTCGGAAAAGCATGGCAAATTCGCCATAAGCTAAAACAATATGGCAAAGAGTATACAACTGTACAAGAGTGGATTACAGCAAATAAAGTGAAACATTAATCGGATTGGCCCGTCCCCCCTCTAATTATTAGCCATATCAATCGAACTTTTATGGGGAGTAAATGTGGGATTGAAAGTAAACGTTTGTCAACCTCTTTTCCCTCTCGTACAATAAAGGTAAGGAGGTTGACCTATGAAAAAACGTCAATTAGGAAACTCAGATTTGTTTGTTACAGAAATGGGCCTTGGCTGCATGTCTCTCGGTACATCTGAAACAGAAGCTATGCGTATTATCGATGAAGCAATCGATTTAGGAATCAATTTTTTTGATACAGCGGATTTATATGATTATGGATTAAACGAAGAATTTGTTGGAAAAGCCTTAAAAGGGAAACGAGACCAAATTGTTCTTACAACGAAGGTTGGAAATCGATGGACAGAAGAAAAAAATGGCTGGTCTTGGGATCCTTCTAAGAATTACATAAAGGCTGAAGTGAAAGAAAGTTTACGTAGACTTCAAACTGATTATATTGATCTTTATCAACTTCACGGCGGGACGATTGAAGATCCTATAGATGAAACAATTGAAGCCTTTGAAGAATTAAAAAAAGAAGGTATCATTCGCCATTACGGTATTTCTTCTATACGTCCAAATGTCATCCGTGAGTATGCAAAACGTTCAAATATCGTTAGTGTACTAATGGAATATAGCCTTTTAAATCGTCGCCCCGAAGAATGGTTCCCGCTTCTTAATGAACATCAAATTAGCGTCATTGCTCGCGGACCACTTGCAAAAGGAATTCTAACTGACAAGAATGCAAGAAAGATAGAAAGAGTAAAAGAAAAGGATTACCTTTCTTATTCTTACGATGAATTATATGCGACACTGGATAGTGTAAAAGAAATAATCGGAGAAAGCTCTTTAACAGGAACAGTTATTCAATATTGCTTACATAACGAAACTGTTGCAGCTGTTATACCTGGTGCAAGCTCTATTCAACAATTGCAGGAAAATGTACAGGCTAGTAAACAAACACAGTTAACAACAGCAGAATATATACAACTTCAGCAAATTGCTAAATGTGATACCTATGATTTACATCGTTAAAAAGACGCTACCAGTATGGTAGCGTCTTTTTATAGCGTATCATATTTATCAGGATTCGTTCCTACATGTAAATTACGATTTAACGTATTAATTTGAGTCATCTCTTCTTCCGTTAGTGCAAAATCAAAGATAGTAAAATTCTCTTTAATACGGGATGGTGTAACAGATTTAGGAATCGTCACTACCCCGCTCTGAATATCCCATCTTAATATAACTTGCGCAGGTGTTTTATCATATTTGGTAGCAATGGCCTGAATAATCGGGTGCTGAAATACTTCCCCGCCTCTCATTAATGGGCTCCATGCTTCCATTTGAATTTGCTCACCTTGACAGAAATTACGCAATTCAAATTGCGCTAACATCGGATGAAGTTCCACTTGGTTGACCATCGGCTTCACTTTACAATTTGGTAATAACAGTTCTAAATGATGTTTATGAAAATTAGAAACACCAATCGCGCGCACTTTACCTTCTTCATACAGTTTTTCTAACGCTCGGTACGTATCGACATACTTCCCTCTTATTGGCCAATGTATTAAATATAAATCTACATAGTCCATTTGTAATTTCTTTAAGCTTTTTTCAAACGCCTCAAGTGTTTCCTCGTATCCTTGATCGTCGTTCCAAACTTTTGTTGTAATAAATATGTCTTCTCTCGGAATCCCTGATTCACGAACCGCTTCTCCGACACCGCTTTCATTTTCATATACAGTTGCTGTATCAATCGAACGGTATCCAACTTCTAACGCTGTTTTTACTGCTTGTTTTACTTCGTCGCCTTCTTTCGCTTTATAAACGCCTAGACCAATCATCGGCATTTTTACGCCATTATGAAGTGTAGTTGTTGGAATGTGCACAGTCGTCTCCCTTTCATTCTTACATTTTTTTATAAGCCACCACTTTATTTCAACAAGATTCAACCAAAAAGTCAAAACATATGTACAGTTTACATAATAAAGTGAAACTTTAATCAGTGGGGGTTTTCTTCATCCCCCACTGATTATTAGTTGAACCAATCGGACTTTTATGGGCAGTTGATCCCCCACCTAACTTCTTTGCTTTCGCTGCATTTTGAGGTGGGGGTCTTACTGCCCATTAAAGTCGGATAAATTTATACACCTTAAAAAATAATGCGAACTCATTCATTCACGTTATTTTCTATCCATTTCTTCGCTTTTTCATCAACATTACGTACAAACTCATTTTTCCCTTCCGTATATAACGTACCATCATATGTATACTTTTCAGCTAATTCTTTCTTTAAAGTTGCATATGCCTCAGCTTCTTCACAATGAGCCATCATATAATCACGAAATGCTAAATGCCTTACTATCTCAGGATTTCCTTTTTCAAACACGTGTAAGTGATACGAGCGTTTTTCCTCAGTTCCATGAATAAAATAACGACGTCTTGAAATACCGTTTTCCCCTTTTACGATGTAACCAAGCTCTTTAAAACGTTCATTCCAATGATCTACTCTGTCGATACTCTCTACTTCCATAATCATATCTATAATTGGTTTTGCTGCCAGTCCTGGCACTGACGTGCTTCCAATATGATGGACTTTCACCATTTCTGGCATCGCCGATTTTAATCTTTCGGCCTCTATTTGAAATTTTTCGTTCCAATGATTTTCATGCGGAACGACTACAATTTTCCTCATTTAAACTCCCCTTTTCTTACAAGCTCGTCAAAAAAATGATCAGCGGTATTCACTGATCATTTTTTATATTATTTAAAGTCTTTCCAAGTAAGGCTACTTTCACTTAACAGTTCTTCAAATGATTTATTCTTTTCACGTTCTTTTTGTTCTTGGCGCTTTCTTTCCAGTTCAGCTGCCTCTTTTTCCTCTTCTCTCACTTGCAATTCTTTCTTCTTATTCTTTAATTGCTGCATGAGTGAATCATTTAATTGATCACCTAATGTAAGCGACTCTTTCTCTAGTTTATTCACTTGCGATTGTCTTTGCATTTGTCTTTGTTTCTTTTTCTTCATGCTACTCACCTTTTACTTTTTTCTCCATTATAGTAGATACACAATGAACTCGACAATAAAAAAGGCTCTTTACTCTATTATTCATCTTTTGTAAATATGTTAATTTTTCGAAAAAACTAAATTTTTATATGGATATAATCCTATGAATCTATTAAAATTATGTCGTATGATGTCAGATTATAAAAAAAAAGGAGAAATGAATTATGTGGAAAAAAATCATTCCTGCTGTTGCCGTTTTAAGCACCATTACTTTTTCAAGCGTATTTGCCGCTCCCCCATCTCAGACTCCAGCTGAACAAAACCGCTACATAGACGTACAAATGCTTGGTATTAATGATTTTCATGGACAACTAGATACTGTTAAAAAAATTAATAACAAAGAAGCTGGTGGCGCTGATTACTTAGCTACTTATTTAAAAGAACGTAAAAAGCAAAACCCTAATACACTTCTCGTACATGCTGGCGATATTGTCGGAGCTAGTCCACCAGTTTCAGCGTTATTACAAGACGAACCAACGATTGAATTTTTAAATGACTTAAAATTCGATGTTGGTACAATCGGAAACCATGAATTTGATGAAGGTATTGATGAAATGCGCCGACTTATTTATGGTGGTTACCATGAAAAAACAGGCAATTTCAAAGGCGCAAACTTCCCTTATGTCGCTGCAAATTTCTATAACAAATCAACTGGTCGCTTATTTTTACCACCATTTACTGTAAAAATGGTTGATGGTGTTCCTGTAGGATTCATTGGAGTTGTTACAACTGATACACCAAATGTCGTTATGCCTACCATGCTTAAAAATGTACAGATCACTGACGAAGTAGAAGCAATTAATAAATCCGCGCAGCAATTAAAGCGTCTCGGTGTTAAATCCATCGTCGTCCTTGCCCATGTCGGCGGAACAACTGATGATTCTGGCGTGACAAATGGAGACCTTACTCGAATTGCAAATGAAACAGATCCGGAAGTTGATGTTATTTTCGGTGGGCATAGTCACACATATGTAAATGGTACTGTAAATAATAAACTAATCGTCCAAGCGAACTCTTATGGAACAGCTTTCTCAGACGTAGATGTGACAATTGATCGTAAAACAAAAGATATTGTAAAGAAAAAAGCTGAAGTGATTACAACATATCATGAAGGTGTAGAGCCTGATAAACAAGTAAAACAAAAACTAGATCAATATAAAGAAAAAATCGCACCACTTGTAAATGAAGTTGTAGGAAAATCTACAGCACCTATCGACCGTAAACAAAATGATGCTGGTGAATCTACTCTTGGGAATGTAATTGCCGACGCACAGCGTCAAACGATGCAAGCTCAAATCGCACTTATGAATCCTGGTGGTATTCGTAATGACTTAGATGCTGGCGATATTACATGGGGCGAATTATACGGCATTCAACCTTTCGGAAACCAATTGATTAAGGTAGATTTAACAGGCCAAGATATTCGCGACATTTTAAATCAGCAATGGCAAAAAGGAACGACGAGAATGCTTCAAATTTCAGGTATTCAATATACGTGGGATGCAAATAAACCAAACGGTGAAAAAGTTACAAATATACGTTTAACAAACGGCGAAGAGTTATCTTCATCTAAAACGTATAGCGTAGTGGCAAATGCCTTCTTAGCTTCTGGCGGTGATGGATTCGTATCATTTAAAAATGGTAAAAATGCAGAAACTGGTCCAAACGACTTTGAAGCGCTAGTCGATTACGTAAAACAATTAAAAGAACCTATTCAGCCAATTATTGATGGTAGAATTCAAAAAATAAATTAAGTACGCTCAGAATAAACAATCTTAATTTTTCATCTTAAAAAATACACACGGACCTTTTATTTTATCCGTAATATATGTGAAACCTAAAAAGGATACTCGTTCTTACAATGAACATAGTATCCTTTTCTTTAGTTATCAAAATGTGATGTTTTATTAAAATCATATTGTTGTAAAAATTGTTGTAACGCCTCTTCTACAAGTTTAGACTTTTGAATTCCTTTTGATTCTGATATAACGTCTAATTTTGCTAATATTTCTTTATTAATAGAAAAAGTACGTTTCTTTTTTTCTGTACTTATACTCATAATTGGCGCGCTTACTTCTTCTCTTTTTCTTAATAATTCATAAATGCTTTGTAATTGCTCATAAATTAATAATTGATAATCTGTTTTCTCATGTTGAAGGGCGGTCGCTTCTTGGAGTTGTAAGTGACGTGGTTCTTCTCCATCTCCTACAAAAATACGTTTCTTCTGCTCTCCGTCATATTCATATCCAATTAATCTTAATTTCTTCGATAGTGTATATGGACTTATTTCAAGGCGTTTCGCTATAATAGCGATGGATTCACGTCTATTTAAACAATCTATAATTTCTCCAATCGTCACAATCTCCCCTCCTCCCGTATTGAAATGACACTAGTATGGTATGTTACAATGATTTTCTAACAGTATATGCAAAACGAATAGCCTGTGCGATTCATACGATTTCAGAAAAGGAGGGTTTCAATATGCTTTTTCGTAGCTATACCCCACAGTTCTATAATGAAAATAAACAACTCATTCCTAATAGTGTCGCTACGATGGAAAGCGTTATGATTAATAATCGAAAACAAACTCTCCTTATACGCGGTCAAAACGTAGAGCAGCCTATTTTATTATGTTGTCACGGCGGACCTGGTATGGCACAAATCGGATTTATTCGTCATTTTCAAAAAGAATTGGAGAAACACTTTATCGTTATTAATTGGGATCAGCGCGGGGCAGGTAAATCCTTTTCAATGAAAGATTTCGGGGCAAATTTTACAATCGAACAATTCGTTTCCGATGCAAAAGAAGTTATTCAATATGTACTTAAAAAATTCAATAAACAAAAACTATTTCTTGCTGGTCATTCTTGGGGGAGTATTATTGGGCTTAACATAGCACATCGATATCCAAAGTATATCGAAGCTTACATTGGTATTGGACAAATTGTACATATGAAACAAAATGAAGAACTACTATATCAACATTTAATTAGCTCTGCCAAAAAACATGATCATAAAAAAGCATTAGCTTCCCTTTTAAAATTAGGTAAACCACCATTTTTAGATACGAGACGTCTCATTATTCAAAGAAAGTGGCTTGGCACATTCGGGGGTGCAATTCAAAATGGATCTTCCTTTTCTTTCATACGAAAAGGCTTCTTTTCTCCTGAATATACGCTATTAGATTGGTTCAAATTTCTCGCAGGAAACTTAAAATCTGGTGTTTTATGGGAAGAAATGCTGACAATTGATTTCTTTTCTTCTATTTCAAGTTTATCTATTCCAGTTTATTTTTGTTCTGGTCGTTATGATTATCAAACTCCTTATGCACTCGTTCAAGAATATTGTGATGTTATGGAAGCACCCATAAAAAAAATGATTTGGTTCCCAAATTCAGCACATTCTCCTGATTTAGAAGAACCAGAACTATTTGCTAATTCTTTACAATCAATTAAACAAGAGCTAGCTTTTCAGCATTCGTAACAAAAGGCTCTTTTACATTTCATAGAAAACATTTTATAATAATATGTCGCAACTATGTATAAATATAGCAAAGTGCTTCATATTTACTTGCCTTAACACAATAAAAATTTAGGGAGATTACATTTATTATGAACGCTGTACTCGTCGCAGTAGCAGTTATGCTATTGCTTAGTTTGTTACGTGTCCAGGTCATTGTCGCCATCATTGTTGGAGCTTTAACAGGCGGAATTATCGGCGGACTCGGTATTTCAGAAACTATTAATACTTTTACAACTGGTCTTGGTAACAGTGCTCCAATCGCTTTAAGTTATGCAATGCTTGGCGGTTTCGCTATTTCCCTTTCCAAAACAGGACTTCCAGATGCCATGATTCAAACTGCATTAAAATGGATTGGCAATGAACAAGACACGAAAAAACAAGTTTATTCTAAAATACTTATTTTATTCATCATTTTAACGATGGCTTGTTTCTCACAAAATGTGATTCCTGTTCATATCGCTTTCATCCCCATCTTAATTCCAGCACTTTTAAAAGTATTAAATGAGCTGAAAGTGGATCGCAGACTTGTTACATGTATTATTACATTCGGATTGATTACTCCTTATATGTGGATTCCAGCAGGGTTCGGAAAAATTTATCATGACGTATTGCAAACAAATGCTGCGCAAAGCGGTCTTACATTTGATGTCGCGCTTATTCCAAAAGCAATGACTATTCCAGCAATCGGTATGATTATCGGATTATGTGTAGCGGTATTCATTACGTACCGAAAACCTCGTACGTATGAAACAGAACAAATTCATACTACTGCAAATGAAATCGTTCCCTATACAAAACGGAGCATTACTTTCGGATTATTATCTATCATAGCCACATTAACTGTTCAATTAGCAACAGAATCAATGATTTTCGGTGCTTTAGCGGGGATTATCGTTTTATCAGTAAGTGGTAGTCTACCACTTAAAGAAGCAGATGCGATATTAACAAGCGGAATGCGTATGATGTCCTTTATCGGTTTTGTTATGATTGCTGCCGCTGGATTTGGCGCTGTTCTTCGAAAAACAGGACATGTTGAATCTCTCGTGCAAACGAGTGCTCATATAATCGGAAATAACAAACCACTCGCTGCATTTCTTATGCTTATTATTGGACTTCTCGTTACGATGGGAATTGGTTCATCCTTTTCAACCATTCCTATCTTAACAACAATTTTTGTACCTCTTTGCATGCAGCTTGGATTTAGTCCAATGGCCACAATTGCAATTATCGGTACAGCCGGAGCGCTAGGTGATGCCGGATCTCCAGCGTCAGATAGTACACTTGGACCAACATCAGGTTTAAATGCTGATGGTCAACACCATCATATATGGGATACATGTGTACCGACTTTTCTGCATTATAATATACCGTTACTTATATTCGGCTTTATTGCCGCAATTACATTATAAAAGGTGCGTTTTATACGCACCTTTTACTTTTTTATTTTTCCTTTTAATTGTTGAAAAGCTATTTTCCCATTATCTTCGACATAGCTTTCAATTGCCGGTAGTGATGGAGCTATCCATTCACACTCCATACTCCCATTCGGCCCAATAATTTTCAATTTATCTGGTATATGTATATTTAGAAATCTCGCTGACCGAATTAACTCAATAGCAATCTGATCACTTGAGGCTACAATTCCATCTATATACGGATTGTTTTGCAATAATGTAATAAACTGTTTATTCGTATACCCTTGTACACATACTTCTCGATAAGAGATTCCTTCCTCCCAAACAGCGTCTAAAAATCCTGATATGTGCTCTTCCATTTCTTCACTATCTTCTCCCTCATCGAAATAAGCAAGAAAGTGACAGCCTTTCTCTTTTAATACAGAAACCGCCCTTTGTCCACTTTCATAATGATTTGCATAGGATTTTTTTTCATCAATCACAACAAACGGAAGTGAAATTTCTCCTATACTTTTAAAGACTGATCTTGTCACAATAACACCTGCAACGTTATTTTCTTTCAACATATGTATGTATCTATCTTTATTCTCTATATTACAAACAATGATTTGATATCCTTCTTTATACGCTATTTCCTCAATACAATGTAGCAAAGTGATGTTTGATAGGTCATATAAATTATCTACAAGTAATGCAATTATCGTTGAATTTTGTTTAAACAATGGCTTTGTTGCACTATTTGGCCTATAACGTAATTCCTCAATTGCTTCCTTTACTTGTTTTACTGTGTCCTCATGAACGTATCCTTTTTCATTAATAACTCGTGAAACGGTTGCGACTGAAACACCTGCCAATTTTGCAACATCACGTATAGTTGCCACATCGTCACCCCTTAATATGGTAATAGATTACAATTTTACGGTAACCTAAATTACAATTTTCGTCAAGATTAATAACTTATATTTCTGAAAATTGTTACATCAATTCGTTAAGTGATACCCCAACTGAATTTCATGTACAATTGGAATATTATCATATCCGATACGTGGAATTTCTTTCTTTATTTTTCGCGCCTCTTCCACTGCATTCACATATAAATTGGTCATCATAAAGTTCCGTTTTTGGTAAAAGCGTAAAGCGTTCATATTATCATTTGTTGTAATGAGCCATACCTCCTTGCAATGTTTCTCTTTTGCAACTTGTAATACACAGTCCACAAGTTTCGTCCCTATTCCTTTTCTTTCTTCAAAGCTATCTAACGATACAATTTCGCACATATTTCCGGTCACTTCATACGTTATAATTCCGATTATTCTGTCATCTAATAACGCAACAAATCCTGGCAATTCTTCTAACTGATGCCCCTTACCACGCGAAACCATCAATGAACTCCCCCAGTTCTCACACATGAATATTCGGATTGTTTCTTTCATCGCCGGCGTAATTTTTTGTATATACACCATTTCCTATTTCTCCCCTTTTCTATCATTGTGATACAATGTAAGTGTATCACATGTAACGGTATTTGGAGGATGAGGTAAAGTATGAAACGTTTTTTTGCAGCATTGTTTACTATACTAGGTGCAATAACTGCCCTTGGGATTTTCTTTACAAATAAAGTGATGTACTTAAAGAAAAAAACAGAGGAAGAAGTACTCGAAAGAGAAACGAAAAAACATTTTCGTATAGAGGATTTTGATGCTCTTCATAAAGAAGAAATTCATATTCCTTCGCAATTTGGATATGATCTTCACGGATATTACATTCCTGCTGGTCATTCCAATAAGTTTATGATTTTTTGTCACGGCGTAACTGTAAATAAAATGAACTCTGTAAAATATGCAAGGTTATTTTTAAACAGAGGATATAATGTCGTTATTTATGATCATCGTCGTCATGGTAAAACTGGTGGAAAAACAACAAGCTATGGATACTATGAAAAACATGATTTAAAATCTGTAGTTGACTGGCTAAAAAGTCGTTTTGGAACAAATATAACACTCGGTATTCATGGTGAATCTATGGGAGCTGCAACACTTCTTCAATATGCAGGACTTGTAGAAGATGGTGCTGATTTCTATATTGCAGATTGTCCTTTTTCTGATTTCTACGGGCAGTTACAACACCGTTTAAAGGTTGAATTCCATTTACCTAAATGGCCTTTATTACCTTTAGCAAATGCTTTTTTAAAAGTACGTGACGGTTATACGATTCGTGAAGTTTCACCAATCGATTGTATAAAAAACATTCAAAATCCCGTCCTCTTTATTCATAGTAAAGATGATGATTATATTTTAGCTGATATGACGAAAGCACTATATGAAGCAAAAGAAAACAATAAACAACTTTATATTGCAGAACGCGGCGCACACGCTTGCTCTTATAACGAAAATAAAGAAGAGTATGAAGCAGCCGTTGATCAATTTTTAAAATCATATGTAAAAGAAACAAAAAACAGGCTTGCATAAGCCTGTTTTTTTTATTGCGCTAAAACGTCTGTAACTTGTTCCATGTTTTCAGAAATCCATTGCACTGCTTCATCCAGTGTTGGAAATTCTGTCGTTTGAAATGTTACTTCATCTTGAAGTAACCAAACATCCTTTGCCTCTTGCCCTACACCTGCAATGGACCAATGTAACAAACTATATGGATGATTATCATTCAAAAATGATGCCCACGTGCGCTCATTTGCAATGTTTCGTAATGTATGTAATTGTTTATCCATCTCTCGTCACCTTACTCTAGTCAGTTATAAAAAACATTATAACACTGTCTTCTCTTTCAAACAAAGTGCTCTTTTTGCCCCGCTATTTGCGGGCAGTAAAACTCCCACCTCAAAATTCGGCTGAAACAAAGAAGTTAGGTGGGAGATTAACTGCCCCTAAAAGCCCGATTGGTTCAACTAATAATCAGCGGGGGATACCTCCCCCATTGATTAAAGTTTCACTTTATATTGTCAAGCACTTCTCTTGATTATATGATGGAATTAAGCGTTTGGGAAGGAGGGATAACGTTGGCAAAAGTACAAATTAAAGTAAATGATAATGGCTCTTTTCGCGTTACAGGGGACGTGGAATTAGTCGATTCACAAGGGAATGTATTCCCAGCAAAACCGGCATTTTCTTTATGCCGTTGTGGTTTATCAAAAAATATGCCTTATTGCGATGCTTCGCATAAAGGTAAATTCGAGTCTGTTGTTAGAGCACCAGAGGCAGAATAATTTAACATGTGACATGCACATTTTTTTGTGCATGTTTTTTCTTTTTAGTAACTCCGTTATATCCCTTCTCCTTACAACATTTCTAATACTTTTGTCTCCATTCCAGCCTACATATATTTTCACACAATTCTTCACATTCGAATATTTTTTTCTAGCCTTTTATTTTTTTTGTGCTATAATTTGAGCAAACAACATCCTTCGGGGTCGGGTGAAATTCCCAACCGGCGGTGATGAAGTGCAAACTTCTAAGTCCGTGACCCGTTTTCAACTTGAAAACGGTGGATCTAGTGAAACTCTAGGGCCGACAGTATAGTCTGGATGGGAGAAGGATATGTTTCTAGTTTTTTATATAGTGAATACACTTTTATTTCAGTATGCATATTTTTAAAGGTTCATTTTGATTCTTTATATATGTTTAGTTTTCTATACTCATTTTTTTATACTGAAATAAAAAGAGACAACTAGCGTTTGAAAAATTCGATATTTTGCTAGGCTTTTTCCTTATGCAGAAATATCAATTATCGTTAGGTTTCTTTCCTATGCTTTCGTATTCAAACTATATTTCTAGAAATCACGTCTCCCAAACCCCAAGGATATTAAATCCTTGGGGTTTTTTGATTTTTTTAGGAGAGGTGAAGAGAATGACAGATCAAGAATATATGAGGATTGCCTTGCAGTTAGCAGAAGGGACATCTGGGCAAACAAGCCCAAATCCTATGGTTGGTGCTGTTGTTATAAAAGATGGAAACATCGTCGGTATGGGCGCCCATTTACGTGCTGGTGAAGGACACGCAGAAGTTCACGCCCTTCATATGGCTGGTGAGAAGGCAAAAGGAGCTACCGTTTATGTAACTCTTGAACCTTGTAGCCATTTTGGAAAAACACCACCTTGCTGTGAATTGCTCATCAAAAAAGGAGTCAAACGGGTTGTAATTGCTACTCTTGATTGCAATCCTCTCGTTTCTGGTAATGGAAAAAGGAGATTAGAAGAAGCTGGTATCGAAGTAACTACCGGTGTTCTTGAAGCAGAAGCAGTTTTATTAAATCGTTACTTTTTTCACTACATGAAAACGAAACGCCCATTTGTAACAATAAAAACAGCGATGAGCTTAGATGGAAAAACAGCAACTGTAACTGGTGAAAGTAAGTGGATTACAGGGGAAGAAGCACGAGCTGATGTTCACCAATATCGCCATACACATGATGCGATTCTCGTTGGAGTGAATACGGTTATCGCTGATAATCCACATTTAACGACAAGAATTCCAAATGGGGGGAAACATCCTATTCGCGTTATTTTAGATAACCATTTACGAACGCCACCATCTTCTCATGTCATAACAGATGGTTTAGCACCGACATGGATTATTGTCGGTAAGGATGTAAATAAAGAGAAAATAGCTTCTTATGAATCTGAAAATATAGCTATTTTCCAAATGAAAACGAAGCAAATTGAAATCCAAGATCTCTTACACTTACTTGGCGAAAAACAAATCCTTTCTCTTTTCGTCGAAGGTGGTCAAACAGTTCATGCGAGTTTCTTACAAACAAAGTATTTCAATGAAATTGTGACTTATATAAGCCCAAAATTAATTGGCGGGCAAGACGCTCCTACTTTATTTGGCGGAAATGGTTTTTCAAAATTACAAGATGCACTTTCCTTGGAAATTCAAGAGATGAAACAAATTGGCGATGATATAAAAATCGTTGCGAATGCCCGAAGTGAGGTGACGGAATGTTTACAGGAATTGTAGAAGAATTAGGAACGATTGCAAACATGCAACAAAGCGGAGAATCGATGAAGTTAACGATCCATGCAAATAAAATTTTATCAGATGTTCACTTAGGTGACAGTATCGCGGTTAACGGTATTTGCTTAACTGTAACGAGTTTCACAACAACTTCATTCACAGTGGATGCAATGCCCGAAACGATGCAATCAACATCCCTTCGCATGCTTAAACCGCACTGTAAAGTAAATTTAGAGCGAGCAATGGCTGCAAACGGACGATTCGGTGGACATTTCGTTTCAGGACATATCGATGGCATCGGAACGATATTAAACAAAAAACAACATTATAATGCCCTCTATTACAAAATAGCTATTTCTGATGAATTGCTACGCTATTGTTTGCATAAAGGGTCCGTCGCTGTTGATGGAACGAGTTTAACAATATTTGATATAGACGAATCTTCCATTACAATTTCACTCATCCCGCACACAGTAAGTGAATCTGTTATCGGAGAAAAGAATGCCGGTGACATCGTAAACATTGAGTGTGACATGATTGGTAAATACATCGAACGCTTTATTTCTAAACCTGTAAAACGAACAGGTTCAATGAGCGAAAGCTTTTTACAAGAAAACGGATTTCTATAAGGGGGAAGCATGATGTTTCATCGTATTGAAGAAGCTCTAGAAGATTTAAAACAAGGAAAAGTCGTTATTGTATGTGATGATGAAAACCGTGAAAATGAAGGCGATTTTATCGCTTTAGCAGAGTATATTACGCCAGAAACAATTAACTTTATGATTACACATGGACGTGGTCTCGTTTGTGTACCGATTACGGAAGGGTACGCAGAACGTCTACAATTAGAACCAATGGTAGCTCATAATACAGATTCGCATCATACTGCATTTACAGTGAGTATTGATCATGTTTCTACAACAACAGGGATTAGTGCCCACGAACGTGCAACTACGATACAAGAATTATTAAATCCTGCATCAAAAGGTGCTGATTTCAATCGTCCTGGACATATCTTTCCATTAATTGCGAAAGAAGGCGGTGTCCTGCGCCGTGCTGGTCATACAGAAGCTGCTGTCGATTTAGCACAGCTTTGCGGAGCAGAACCAGCTGGAGTTATTTGCGAAATTATTAATGAGGACGGTACGATGGCACGCGTACCTGATTTAATACAGTGCGCAAAACAATTTGATATAAAAATGATTACAATAGAAGATTTAATTGCTTATCGCCGCCACCATGAAACATTAGTGACGCGAGAAGTGGAAATTACATTACCTACAGATTTCGGTACTTTCCATGCAATTGGCTATTCTAATTCATTGGATTCGAAAGAGCATATCGCACTCGTAAAAGGTGATATTTCAACAGGAGAGCCTGTACTTGTACGCGTTCATTCAGAATGTTTAACAGGAGATGTATTTGGCTCGTGCCGCTGTGATTGCGGACCACAACTCCATGCTGCACTGGCTCAAATTGAGCGTGAAGGCAAAGGCGTTCTTCTTTATATGAGACAAGAAGGACGAGGTATTGGGCTTCTTAATAAGCTTCGCGCTTATAAGTTACAAGAAGAAGGCTTCGATACTGTAGAAGCAAATGAAAAGCTTGGATTCCCAGCTGATTTGCGTGATTACGGTATTGGCGCTCAAATTTTAAAAGATTTAGGTTTACAACATTTACGATTATTAACGAATAACCCGCGAAAAATTGCTGGCTTACAAGGTTACGATTTAGAAGTAATCGAGCGTGTACCATTGCAAATGCCAACAAAAGAAGAGAATAAAACGTATTTACAAACGAAAGTAAACAAATTAGGACATTTACTAAACTTATAATTAAGGGAGAGATTTATTATGGTATTCGAAGGTCATTTAGTTGGTACAGGATTAAAAGTTGGGGTTGTTGTTGGACGTTTTAATGAATTTATTACAAGTAAGTTACTTGGCGGCGCTTTAGACGGATTAAAGCGTCACGGTGTAGAAGAAACTGATATCGATGTTGCTTGGGTTCCTGGCGCATTTGAAATTCCTTTAATCGCTAAAAAAATGGCTAATAGCGGGAAGTATGATGCTGTTATTACGTTAGGTACTGTAATTCGCGGTGCTACAACACATTACGATTACGTTTGTAACGAAGTAGCAAAAGGTGTTGCATCTTTATCACTTCAAACAGACATACCAGTTATTTTCGGTGTATTAACGACAGAAACAATTGAACAAGCGATTGAACGCGCGGGCACGAAAGCTGGTAATAAAGGCTATGAATCCGCAGTTGCTGCGATTGAAATGGCTCACTTATCAAAACAATGGGCATAAAAAAATAAAAAGAGGCTGCGGCCTCTTTTTTATTTTTTTACTTTTTTCCGTACATCTTTTATTAATTCATCCATTGTTTTTCCTTCTGTTTGTATACGAAGCGTTTGTGCTGTTCTCCATACATTCTCTCTTTTTTTCGCTTCTTCTATAATAGTAATTTCTTTTCGTACTTCCTTTAAATCTTTCCCTTCTGTTTTCAATCCAAAATGTTCAGCTTTCGTTCGAAAATGTTGTTCAATTCGTTGTTGCATCTCTTTTTGCTCAGGATTTTCGGTGGCCTTAACTGGATCAGCACTTATTGCTTTTAGTAAAATTAGACAAGTCATAATCGCTAATATATATTTGTGCATGTAAAATCCTCCAACCCAATATAAATTACATATTTACTATGTACAATTGGGGCTTGGAAAATTCGTCCACCAAAACTCTTTTTCCGCTCAAAAACCAATAGTATCAAACGTTCACAACTATTTATTACATTTTATTTACAAAAAAAGCAAACTCTTTTACAAGTTTGCTTTTTTATCTATCTTATAATGCACATTCTTCAATCTCAAACCCTAAATCCTCAATCATACCCCAGTCTGCAGTCGGTTCTTGTCCAGCTGTCGTTAAGTAATCTCCAACAAAAATAGAGTTTGCTGCAAATAAACCGATTGGCTGTACAGAACGTAAATTGATTTCACGTCCTCCTGAAATGCGAATTTCTTTCGTTGGGTTTACAAAACGCATCATCGCCAGCACTTTTAAACATTCTACTGGTGTTAACTCTTTTTGTCCTTCAAGCGGCGTACCCTTTACAGCAACAAGGAAATTACATGGAATTGAATCTGCATCTATACGTTGTAATTCAAATGCAATTTCAGCACGCTCTTCTATTGTCTCTCCCATTCCAAAAATCGCCCCAGAGCATGGTGAAATGCCCGCTTGTTTCGCTTTTTGAACTGTATCAACACGATCGTCATACGTATGAGTGGAGCAAATGCTTTCGTAATTATTTGCATGTGTATTTAAATTGTGGTTATAACGATGCACTCCCGCGTCTGCTAAACGTCTGGCTTGATCTTCGTTTAAGAAACCTAAACAACAACAAATCTTCAAATCTGTCGTTTCACGAATCTCCTTAACTGCTCCAATTACGTGATTCACCTCTTTATCTGTCGGACGACGGCCAGATGCTACAATACAATATGTACCCGCTTTACGGCGAATTGCTTCGTGTGCTCCTTCTACAATCTTTTCCTGCGTTAGCCATGCATATTTATCAATCGGTGCCTCTGAAATAATAGACTGTGAACAATATCCGCAATCTTCAGGACATAATCCAGATTTCGTATTAATAATCATATTTAATTTTACTTTCTTACCAAAGTGATGATGGCGAATGATGTAAGCTGCATTCATAATTTCTAAAACTTCTGTATCATCAGCTTCTAATATCGCTATTGCATCCTCTTTCGTAATCATTTTCTCTTCTACTACGTCGTATGCAATTTTTTTCCAATCCCTTTTTGTTTGTACTTGTTTCATTTCATCTCTTCCCCTCTTTTGTTATATGCATAAATAAAGCGTGATACGTCGCCATTATCCCTTCATTTTCCGTGAAGTCTCTTTCATATATGCGAAGCATCGCACGAAAGAGTGAGGGACTTTGGCAATATGATTCTTCATTACTATTGGTCGCTCCTACTTTTCGAATAGAGTGCAGAAACTCCCTAACTTCTGTAAATCTCTCTATGTAACATGTTTCAGAAACATGCACATCCCCTGTTTCTATCTCACATATATGGCGCAACTGACCTTTCGAATAAAAACGTTGCCCAATTGATGTTTCATTTTGTATATTTTTTTCTTCTTTCGCCCGCTGGAACGAAGCATGCAATTCTTGAAATGTTTCATGCCCAAACGTTGAAAAAAGTAATATCCCATCTATAGCCAAATGATGAAATAAATTTCTTATCACTTGTTTTAAATCATTTAGCCATTGAAATGTGGCATTCGAAATAATGACATCATATGTTTCTTCTAGTCGTAATCTTTCAATATCCTCGCAGTAAAATGTTACATTTTTCACATTTCGTCTAGTTTCCGCAACCGCAATCATACTTTGAGCAAAATCAATAGCTGTAATATGTGCTTTCGGAAATAAGTTTGATAATTGTTCTGTAACATATCCTGTCCCGCATCCAAGTTCTAAAATACGTATCGATGAATTTGCACTATATCGCCGATTCAATGTAGAAAGTAATGAATGTGCCATCTTTTTTTGTACATTTGCATATTGATCGTAGGATACCGCTGCCATGTTAAACCGTTTTTGTAGTAACGTTTTGTTGATCATGTCGTATCCCCTCTACAAATTGAATTATCTCATTTCCACAATATTCGAAATTCGTCACACACAATGCGTGTCCAGCCTCCCTTACTACCTTGAGCATGCTATTCTCATTCTGCGCCATACTACGCGCTGCAGATAATGAGCATATTACATCCTGCTCTCCATGAATTAGTAGTATAGGGACTTTCATTTCTTTCAGTTCTTCTCTCATATCTGTTTCTATTAAATACTCCAAACCTACTTGCAAAGACTGAATAGAATCACCTTTAAAGCCTTTTATCATATCTTCAAACCTTTTATTCTCTTTCAGCTCATTTTTTGTAAACATATTTTCATAAAACCGCTTGAGCGTATCTTCTTTCTTTCTCGCTACATTCTTTTTCAGCCGTTCTACATGCAAAGCATTCCATCCACTTGTATAGTCGCTCGTATTTGTAAATTTAGCAGTACCACCAATTAAAACGATACCTTTCGCCTTAATCTTTTTATGAGCTTGAACTGCTGCTAACGCCCCTAGTGACCATCCAACTAAAATTACATTTTCATCCTTTGCTACATCTATTATTCGCCCCGCAAATTCACTTTGTTCTTTCACATTACGCCAATTGATACAGTGAACAGAATATCCTTTAAAATACGGCAGAACTAAAGTCCAAACACCTTCTTCCATTCCCCACCCAGGAATAAAAATAATCTTTAGCTCTTTCATACGAAAAACCCCTCTTCTTTACCAATGCGTATAATATGCTGAATAGCCCATTTCAAATCAGCTATTGTATGTTGAGACGTAACTGCAAAACGGATCCGTGAACTATTAACTGGCACTGTCGGTGGACGAATTGCAATTGCTGCAATACCTACCTCTTGTAACCTTTTACTAAACCATAACGCTGTTTCATTTGAGCCGACTACAATCGGTACTATATGTGTCGAGCTATTCCCAATATCAAAACCAGCTTCTAGCAAATGTGTCCTAAAATATGCCCCATTCTCTATAAGTCTCTCTCTTCTCTCATTATCTTTTTTTACAATTTCAATTGCCTTTTGTACCGCTCCTAATGTTCCCGGTGGTAAAGCTGTAGTAAAAATAAAGCTTCTCATCATATTTTGTAAATATTCTATATAAATTGCATCACCTGTCAAATACGCACCATAACACCCTAAAGCCTTGCTAAACGTCCCCATATGTATATCAATTTTTTGAGCAAGATCTTTTTCTATATGAGATAATCCAGCTCCGCCGATTCCATATATTCCACTCGCATGTGCTTCATCAACTATAATGATTGCCCCGTATTTCTCTTTCAGCTGCACTAACTCCCTCAAATACGCAGTATCACCATCCATACTAAAAACAGTATCAGTTACGATTAATTTCCGCTTTTCAGGAGAAGCTGTTTTCAACAGCTTCTCTAAATGATCCAAATCATTATGACGATACCTTTTATGTTCTGCCCCGCTTAATATAATTCCATCAACGATGCTTGCGTGATTTAATTTGTCACTAAACACAATATCGTGACGACAGGCTAATGAAGAAATCACTCCAACATTTGCGGTATATCCGCTATTTACAACTAAGGCTTTTTCGGTGCCTTTCCAATCGCATATACTTTTCTCAACCTCTTCATACAGTGAATAGTTTCCTACAACGAGCCTTGATGCTGTCGCCCCAGTTCCATATTTTCTTGTGCATGCAATAGCAGCTTCTTTTAACCTTTCATCTCCAGCTAACCCTAAGTAATTATTTGACGCTAAATTTAGCATCCTTTTCTCATCTCGAATAAGCCATGTCTCTTCTGCCTGTTCTGTTACATGCAAATTGCGATACTGCCCTTGCTCATGTAATTGTTGTAATTTAGTTTGAAGATATGTGCGCCACGGTTGATTCATTTCGGATGAACTCCTCTAATTTTGAAATCATAATATACTCTTTCGCAGATTCTAAGACTTCTTCTTTTGTAAACGCACCTTCAAAGAATGGTAATAAACCTAAAACCGGTACTCCACTTAGCTCTTCAATCATTTCTTTATTTTCTTGTACTCTTTCCATTTCACATTCTTTGCAGCCGGATAAAATTACACCTGCTACTGTTAAGCCATGTGCCTTTGCATAAGCAATCGTTAAAACTGTATGATTTACTGTTCCTAATGTAGGGCGTGCTACTACAATAAGAGGAAGCTGTAATTCTTTCGCGAAATCAATTACTAAAGCGTCTTCTGTATATGGAACAGCCAGTCCACCTGCACCTTCTACAAATAGACTATTACACTCTTTCAATCGTTCATTATAATGATCAATAATGTCTTTTAAATGTACTACTCTTCCAGCTCTCTTCATGGCAAGTCTTGGAGCAAGCGGTTCTTCAATAGAGTAAGGGCAAATTTCATCTTCTTTTGTCGGTACACCTGATAATACTTTTAACCTTGCTGCATCTCCCTCTGGATTTGATGCAACATGTCCACTTTGCAACGGTTTATATACCCCTACGTTATATCCCAATTCTCTAAATACACCTGCTAATGCACCTGCAACTACAGTTTTCCCCACTTCAGTATCCGTTGCTGTTATGAAAAAACCACTCATTATTCTCCCTCCGTAACATCCGAGATTGCTTTATACAAAATACGTAACATATCATCAATCTCATCCATTGTAGAAGCAAGAGGAGGCATAAATACAATCGTATTACCGAGCGGTCGTATAATCATGCCCAGCTCTCTTGAGCGTTTACACACCTGAACACCGACTCTCTCTGTCCATTCAAACGCTTCTTTCGTTTCCTTATTCTTCACAAGTTCAATTCCAACCATTAACCCGCACTGACGAATATCCCCTACATGTTTATATGCAAAGAGCTCTTCCAATTGCGTCGCCACATATTCCGTCTTACGTGCTACTTCTTCTATTAAATTTGTTTTCTCGTATAGTTCTAGATTCGCAATTGCTACCGCACACCCTAACGGATTCCCTGTATAACTATGACCGTGGAAAAACGTTTTTTGTTCTTCATATTCGCCTAAAAAGGCATTATAAATTTCATCTGTCGTTACGGTGATTGCAACTGGTAAATATCCGCCCGTTAAACCTTTTCCAGCTGTTAAAATATCCGGCGTTACATTTTCATGTTCACATGCAAACATTTTCCCGGTACGCCCAAATCCAGTCGCTACCTCATCTGTAATAAATAACACATTATATTTTGTACATAAATCCCGTAGCCCTCTTAAGTATCCTTTTGGCATTGTAATCATGCCTCCAGCACCTTGCATTAAAGGTTCTACAATAATAGCTGCAATTTCTTCATGTTTGTCTTTCAGCAGCTCTTCCATTTCTTCTAAATGTTTTCTTACAATTCCCTCCTTATTATTTCCATAAGGAGAACGATATGTATATGGATAAGGCATTTTAATTGCCTCAAATAAAAGTGAACTATACACTTGGTGAAACAAGTCTATTGCTCCTACTGAAACAGCTCCAATTGTATCACCGTGATACGCTTCTTTTAATGTAACAAATCTTTGTTTCTTCGGTTTTCCTTTATGCTGCCAATATTGAAATGCCATCTTAATTGCAATTTCAACGGCGCTAGAACCGGAGTCTGAATAGAATACTTTCTTCAATCCTTCTGGTACAACTTCAATTATTTTTTCTGCTAATAAAATAGATGGAACGTTAGCAAGTCCTAGCATAGTAGAATGAGCAATTTTATTTAATTGCTCACGAATTGCCTCATCTAATTCTGGTACTTGATGTCCATGAACATTTAACCAAATAGACGAAACACCGTCCCAATATTCATTTCCATTTACATCATATAGCTTTCTTCCCTCTCCACGTTCAATAATGACAGGATCTTCTTCTAAATAATCCTTCATTTGTGTAAATGGGTGCCATACATAAGCTTTATTTTTCGCCGATAGTTCTTCATATGTATAAGATGATTTTTCAGTCGTATTACTATTAACAGTCACAATTGTCACCCCTAATGTTAACTAGTTTATAAATATAGTTAACATTAAATCTAAATGACTGTCAATTATTTTTAAATCAAATAGTTCTTAAAAAAGAACAACTTATCGTATGATAAGTTGTTCTACTTTCCGTGTTGTATCTTTCCGATTTCTAAAATAATCTCTTCATCTTTTTTTCCTTCTGTATCAATTCCAAGTTGCTTAGCATGCTCAATTAATAAATCATGGCGCTGCTCAAACCTAGCTTTATCTACTTCTTTCGTAACCTCTTCTTTTGTTTTCCCTTCAGTAGAAACTCCTAGTTTCGTAGCTGCTTTTTCCATCGACTTCTTCTCTTCAGCTTCTTTCACTTTTTTCACTTCTGATTGCTGTATTTGCTTTTGCTTCGCCTGCTCTGATTCAGCTGCAAAAGCTGTGTAAATTCCAGCACTTCCGCCAATGACTAGTAAGGTGATAAAAAGAATTATTTTTTTCTTCACTCTTTCCTCCCCTTTCAAATTCATTATAACGCACAATTTTAGAACATTGAAAATATTTAATCTTTATCCCCCTAAAAAAATATCGAATATTTTTATTGACATATTAGATGAAAATGTGATAAAAATTTAACTAACATCATATGAATCGGCATTGATAGGATTTAGTAGTATTTCGATTTCTGATTTCAGAGAGCTGGTGGTCGGTGTGAACCAGTACAGAGCGAATTATGAATTACCCCCTGGAGCTTCTTTTGCGAAACGTACGGAGTAGTGAAAGACGGTTATAGACCGTTATATCTAAAGAGTGGTGAAACGACACTGTTTCACAATTTAGGGTGGTACCGCGAATTTTTCGTCCCTGCATATATTGCAGGGGCGTTTTTATTTTATAAACGCATATCATACGATCCTTTATTTTGTGATACATTCATTTCACAAGCTAGGGTGGTACCGCGATTTCTTCGTCCCTGCATAATTATATGCAGGGACGTTTTTTTATCCAATCATTTCCGTATCATATTGAAGGATTAACAATTACCGGTAATTTGTCACAAAATTCTAAAATTTAGAAGGAAATATACAATATTGGCGAATTTTATATAAAAAAGAGCTATTTTAGATTACTTAGGAGGGAAAAACAATGGTTTCAAAAATTGAATCTGTTCTTTTAACATTATTTATCTTTTTCTGTATCGGCTTTAGTGTTATCCAATTAGAAGTTTCACCACACATCCCAATTTTATTTGGTATCGTTCTTTTATTAACATTTGGATTTATGAAAAAAATCTCTTGGTCTACTATGGAAAAAGGGATGATCAGTAGTATTTCAGCTGGTATTCCATCTATTTTTATTTTCTTACTTGTAGGCGTATTAATTAGTGTTTGGATCGCTGCTGGAACAATTCCAACTTTAATGGTATACGGCTTCCAGCTTGTATCTCCTAAAATTTTCGTTCCAACTGTTTTTGTTGTTTGTGCAATTGTTGGAACAAGTATCGGTAGTGCCTTTACAACTGCCGCAACTGTAGGACTTGCCTTTATGGGAATGGGTAGTGCTCTCGGATACGATTCAGCTCTGATCGCTGGTGCAATTATTTCTGGTGCATTCTTTGGAGATAAAATGTCTCCTTTATCTGATACAACAAACTTAGCTCCTGCTGTAACGGGTGTAGATTTATTTGAGCATATCCGTAACATGCTTTGGACAACAGTTCCAGCTTTCATTATTGCTTTTATCGCATTTTTCATTTTGGGAAGCGGCACTAGTGGAGACGTTGACTTCACAAACTTTATTAGCACATTAGAAAAAAACGCAACGATTTCTATCGTTACACTTATTCCAATTTTATTACTGTTCCTATTCGCATTCAAAAAAGTTCCAGCAGTTCCAACATTACTTGCTGGAATCGTAGTAGGAATCATCATTCTCTTTATTTTCAAACCTAGCACTTCTTTAGCTGATTTAATGAAAATTATGCAAGACGGCTACGTTTCTAAAACTGGTATTAAAGACATTGATAGCTTACTATCTCGCGGTGGTCTACAAAGTATGATGATGTCGATTGCGCTTATTTTCCTAGCTCTTTGTATGGGAGGATTATTACAAGGAATGGGTATTATCACGCAGCTAATGAATATCATCTCTAGCTTCGTAAAAAATAGTACACGCTTAATTATTTCTACTGCTTCAACTGCAATTGGTGTAAACTTCTTACTCGGTGAGCAGTACTTATCCATCGTTTTAACAGGACAAGCATTCGCTAATAAATACGATGAAGTCGGTTTAGAACGTCGTAATTTATCACGCGTATTAGAAGATGCAGGTACAGTGATTAACCCGCTCGTACCATGGGGTGTAAGTGGCGTATTCTTAACAAACGTCCTTAGTGTTCCAACATTTGATTACCTTCCATACGCAATCTTCTGTTTAGCTTGTCCAGTCGTAACCATTATCGTCGGCTTTACTGGATTTGGCCTTTCATGGAAGAAAGAAAAAGCAGTAACAATTTCATAATATAATAAAAAGGATTACCTGAATCGGTAATCCTTTTTATATTTCTCGGCTATCTATTCGCTTTCTTTCTTCTAAATAACAGAAGTAATCCCGCTCCAACAAACGCCAAACCTGCTCCAATTGTAGAAACAACACTTGTACCTGTTTTCGGTAAATCACGTTCTTCTTTATTTTCACTCACAGTTGTTGTTTCTTTTGAGTTTTGATTATCCGTTGTAGTTTGTCCAGATCCTGCATTTTTACCTTCATCTGTTGATGGTGTCGTTGGATTTTCTCCATTATTTCCTTCACCTGTTGGTGGCGTTGTTGGATTTCCTCCATTATTTCCTTCACCTGTTGGCGGTGTTGTTGGATTCTCTCCACCAGTTTCCTTATCATCATCGTTCTTCTTCGTTATATCAATTGCATATTTAGCAAATTCATTTTCAGATGGTCCAACGTACGATATTTTCCCATCTTTCTTTATATACTTTTGTGCGTTTGGTGAAGAATCGAATGTTGTATTTAATTTATCTGCAACAATTGGTTTAAACGTCCAATTTTTATCAGCTGCTGGATCAATAACTGGTGTTTCTTGCATATACTTCACAATGATTTGACGTGTTTCATCTTGTGATTGGTATACAACTTCCCCTTTACTTACACCTGGGAACGTTTGGCTACTTCCACGATAGTTATTTGTAGCGACGATAAACTCTTGATTGTCAGCTACTGGCTTACCTTCATATGTCATATTTATAATACGATTCGTATTTGCATTTACAACTTTTCCATCTTTATCGTATTTCGCCGGTTGTGTTACATCAATTTCGTATTTTAAGCCATCTAAAATATCGAAGTTATATGTAGGATAGCCTATATTTACTAACGGCTGTTCTTCTGTTTTCTTTGGATCGATTTGATTAAACTGACCTGCAGACATTTCAAGCCATTCTTTCACTTGTGCCCCATTTACTTTTACAGCATATAACGTATTTGGATATACATATAAATCTGCAACGTTTTTAATTGCTAACGTTCCAGCTGGAATATCTGTATAATATGTAGCACCGTTTCGACCACCTGCTTTAAATGGTGCACCTGCAGATAAAACTGGAATTCCTTTATATTTGCTATATTGTCCATTTTCAGCAAATAACTTTTCTACATACCATTTTTGTGCATTTGTCACAAGTTGTACAGAAGGATCATCTTGTACTAATGAGAAATAACTATTAATTGGCGCTGTCGTTTTTCCTACAGCTGTATTCACATAATCAATTGTCGCTTGATGATCATCTTTAATTTCATTAACTAATTTTTCATCGGATTTTACTAGTGGGTTCCCTTTACTATCAGCAATCGGACGAAGTTGCGGCTTCGATTGCTCTTTTTGTACTTCCCATTTTCCGTTTACCTTTTTCAATTGCATATCAATAATACCTAGGTTACTTCCAAAGACACCAGGCATTACAACTGGAATACCATTAAATACATCTTTCACTTCAGTATGTGAATGCCCCATTAATACTGCATCTACACCAGGAACTTCTGTTAAATAATACGACGCGTTTTCCATGCCAACGTTGTATCCACTCTTATCAACACCGGAATGCGCTAGTGCAACGATAACATCTGCACCTTCTGCTTTCATTTTTGGCACCATTTTCTTCGCTGTTTCAACTATATCTTTTGCTTTAACTTTTCCTTCTAAATTTGCTTTATCCCAGTTCATAACTTGAGGTGGAACAAATCCCATTACTCCAATTTTCACCTTCTGTTTTTGTCCTGATTCATCTTCTACTTCTTTTTCAAAAACATGATATGGTTTAAAGTAATTTTGGTCATTCTCTTCATTATTATCTTTATCATCTTTATAGACGTTCGAGTTAATAACCGGGAACTCTGTTTTACTAATCACTTTGTTTAAATAGTCTAAACCGTAGTTAAATTCATGATTCCCAAGAGAGATGACGTCATACTTCATTAAATTCATTAAACGATATAATGGATGTGTATAACTAGGATCCACAGGCTTCTTCGGATCATTTATTTTATTCGCTACATAATCTCCAAGCGGTGTCCCTTGTAATGCATCCCCATCATCAAATAGGACAGAGTTCTTCGCTTCTTCACGTGCTTTGTTAACAAGTGTTGCAGTTTGCACGAGACCTACTTTATTATCTGTTTTCGTTTGATAATAATCGTAATTCATTAAGTTAACGTGAATATCTGATGTTTCTAGAATTCGTAAGTTAACCGTACTCTCCCCGTTGTTCTCATCCGCATGAGCTGTTGTTGGCAATACTTGCGGCGCTATTACACCTATAGCAAGAGTTGCTCCAGCTAGCATTTTTTTTGACTTTTTCACAAAAAATCCCCCTTATACAATTACCAAAGAATAATGAAATGAATTTCTATCAGTCTCTAACCACATACCTTTTTTCTTCTATTAGATACACGATTTTCATTTCATCCTGCGCTAACGAATAGTCCCCTTAAACGATCAATTGATGAAGACTAGCAATTAACGGGAGATAAAGCTCCCACTATGTAGAATTTTACCTTATCTGACATTATCATATATAATGTTCTTTCATATCGTCAATATTTTTTGACATACTTCTACAAATTTTCTGTAAAGTTATTATAAACTTTTCATAAACATATAATATGCCCTTACATTGTTAATACTGCTGAATATGATACAATTACCAATTACAAGGAGGATGAATTTATGAAAAAAGTCATCTTAACAATTGTTTGTCTCCTCCTTCTAATCATTTCTTATTCTTATTTTGAAAAGAACGATGAGACAAAACAAAATGAACCCGAAGAAAAAACAGAAAAAACATCTACTCCAAGTTGGATTGATAAGCAAACAAACGATTCCTTTTATCATCTCGTATTAGGCGATTCACTCGCTAAAGGTTATGGATCAACACAAGGTGGATTTGCTGAATTAGCCTCCAGACAAATAGAAGCGCAAATTCATAAACCAATTACTGTAGAAAACCTTGGGATAAACGGTCTTACAACAGATCGTCTCGCTAAAAAAGTTCAATCAGAAGATGTAAAGCAAAAAATTAGAGCAGCAAATATCATTACAATTAATATTGGGGGAAATAATTTATTTCGCTTAAATCGTGATGTCGGTGTTATAGATGGTATTAAAATGTTAAATAAAGAAAAAGCGCATTTTGAAGCGGATGTAAAAAATATTGTAAAGACAGTTCGAGACCAAAATCCGGATGCTTTACTCATTCTTTCTGAACTCTATAACCCGTTACAACTTGATGATTCCATCGCAAGTTATGCAGATATGTTTTTAGATGGCTGGAATGAATCTGTTTATTCCATTTCAAAAGCAAATCAACCATCTATCGTTTTACCAATTCGTAAATTAATATCGAATGATAAAAAAGAATTACTCTTTGACCAAGTACACCCAAATGATAAAGGCTATACGATTATTGCCGATTCATTTACAAAAAAAGTGTTAGCCTACAAATATTAAAGTTTCCATGAAACAATTCTATTTTTATAACATGTCTTTTTTGTTACAATGAGAGTGGAAGGGGGCCTTTATATGGAATCACGCGAGTGGGAACGTATTGTTGATCATCTTCTTTCGCTAGTGCCTCTTTTTTATCGCAAATTTATGCTTCCTGGAGAATTTTCTTCTCAAAGACATATGCCGCCATCACATACACAAGTATTGCTGCTGTTGCATGAAAACGGCACATTAGCAGTTTCCGAAATCGGCAAGCGGCTAGCGATTTCACGGCCTAACATGACACCTCTATTAAACAAACTGATTCAAGAAGAACTAATAGAGCGTCATTATAGCGAAAAAGATCGACGGGTCATTTTAATTTCCCTAACAGCTGAAGGGAAATTGTTAGTAAATCAATATCAACAATTCATTTTAGACAAATTAAAAGAAAATTTCCAAACATTATCTGAGGAAGAGCGCGAAAAGCTCATTCACTCTCTTCAAACCATTCAAAATTTAATTTTGAAAACAAACGTATAAAGCTGCTTCTAAATAGAAGCAGCTTTATGATTCGTAATAATTACCATAGTACACATTTGAATATGGCCATGTCGTTAAATATGGTTTTTGTTCTTGCGAAGGCTGTTGTTGTGGTATTTGTGATAATTGCTGTAATTGTTGTTGTCGATATAATTCGTATTGTCTACTCATATCATAAACCGGATAATAATTTACATATGGGTATACTTGAGGTACGTAATAATAATACATTCATTCTCTCCCCCTTTTTCTTAAACATATTCAAAGGAGAAAATGAATGTGACACTCTTTATATTTGCACGAGTGGTTCTCTCACTCGTTTCTTTCTGTTCTTTAAACGTAACTTACGGTTCTTTTCATATAAATAATGCACAACGAAATATGAAACTACACCAAACACAACTCCTAAAATCGTCATTCCAATTAATACATACACTTCACTCTGCAATAAACCCTTTAATATCGTAAAAATATGACTCGAAAACAAATCAGATATCGTAAATGGTTCATGATGTATTTTTTGTACATGAAATGGATATATCATTTTTCCTAGTGCATAAGCAAACGGAAATAAAAATACCGGTAGAAACGATATTTTTCCAATAATATTGCCAATAACCGCAGCAGGAAAAGATCCCTTTACTATTCGAACAATCGGATAAAATATTATATATACGAGCGATGCCGTATATATGACCAACATCTCTAAACCAAAACCAATCGCAAAGCCTAATGATACTTTCTTCGCTCCTTCTGGCGATCGAAGCAACTTATAATATTGAAACTTTAATATTCTCCACATCCGCTGAAAAAACGAATATGTTTTCTTAGTTGTTTTCATCCTCATCATCTCTTTAACTATATTTTTATACCTAGTATGTCCTTACACACTCTGAAAAACAAATTTCATTTCCTCTTTTATTATAAATGATATCAAAACGGTTAACTAAATATACATATGACATTTCAATATAAAAAAGTGCACCTCAAATTGTTATTCATGTCTAACAATTTGAGGTGCACTTTAGTTGGGCGGCTTTTTTCTTATTTATCCTCCTAATGTTTGTCCCATGTCATTTATTTTTATATTAAGACGAAAAAAGCACTTACTTGCTTTATGTGCTTTTATATCGTTTCAACTTTAAACATTAGATGGTTAGATGTCCCTACTTACCTCATTAACAGATTCACTAAACATATCAGGGTCTTCATTTTTTATATCAATCAATAATTCTTTAATACTAATCATAATTGATTGATCAAATCCCGAAAGTACTTTTCCATATGCTAATCTTACTTGAAGATGATTAAAAATTCTATAATGTAAAATTTCTACCCATTCTTTAGCTGAGTTAATCATCTATTGAACATCCTGTGCTATCTTTAGAAGTTAAATCTAAGTGTCATTGAGAATACCACGAATTATATAATTTTTCTAATAATTAACCCAATTTCTTTTCTATTTGCGATTTTTCTTCTTTTGAAAAAAATGAATCAAGTTCTCTATTACACCATCTCGAACTACATAGTTTTTATTCTTATCTTCCCAGTATCTATACTCATAGAGTACTTGTTCATCAAATCGCTGTAAATAACCTTCCCAGTTATTCGGAATATATTCTTCAAAAGATATTGATTCCGGATAATTAGAATAAAAAATTAAACGATCAAAATCTATCAAGAAACATGGGTTATAATTATAATAGGCTTCTTCTCTATTAGTTCTTAGTTCCCTTAAAAATTCTAACCTAATATCTTCTGTAAATCTTTCATATTTTTCTATTCTTTCTAAAAAATCAGCTATTGTAGTCTCATTTAAAATAAGAATGCCTTTTCTTTCTTCTGGATATTCACTAGGAGCGTATCCAGCTTGATTATAATCTAAATACCATAAATCCGGTTCAGTTATATACCAATTGAACCTATTTTTATATTTTACACCTACTATAATATTTTCTGCATATAAAGGCTTAATCATTTAATTAGTTCTCCTCTCTTACTTGATAAGTTTAGCATTTTGGCCATACTCTACCAACTAATGGTGACAGGTGATTCTTACTAGTCAATCAACTATTATTTGACGCCATTCGAATAATAGAGTTCGTTTTTATTTAGTTTAAACAATTCTGTTTCTAAAGATATAAATACTAAGACTGTGTATTTTGTTGTAAAAATGCTTCTAAAATTCTCTTAACTGGCAGACTCGATTTTTTCAGTAGATTCTCTGCCTTATCCATTATTTGCTTGTTGGAAGCGATTATTTTTTTATATTCTTTATTGTTAAAAGAACGTAAAGAGTCTATTACATATTCAGCTAATTCATCATTCGTATTGAGTAAATCTAGTAATAAATTGAATCCATTCATCCCAGTATCTTCATCTATACAATATACTAATCTAATTTTATATTTATCATCTCTGTCCTTTAAATTTTGAAATAATTTATCCCAATCATTTTCAGTAAATTCACTTATCAACTTCTGTACATACATAAATTCATCATCATAGAAGTAGTTATCTGAGCTATTTTCAGCTAATACTGCATCTACTTTTTCATACATTTATGTCCCTCCTCTATTTGGTAAATCCACCTGGTAATCGTGTATTAATTTGACCTGTTGGATATCCACTAACCACACTGTCACCTATTTTTATTGCATCAATTTCTACGCCGTCAATAAATTCCCCTATGAAAAGTCGCTCCATCTCTTCCTCTAATACTTAACTGGGAAGAGTTACCTACATCAGTTATACTACCTAAAATCTTTGTATCATTCTAACTTCCTGGAAATATTGTACTATTTTATTTTAGCCAATTTCCTATCAAGAAATTGAGTCGTATAGTTGATATCTTTCGTACTATTTAATGCTATTAACCGTGATAAAAAAGCGAAAGAAAAGAGCATGTTTTGAAAAAAGGATTAATCAAAACATGCTCTTTTAGTATTTAATCGAATTATTCTTTTATAAAGAAGATTGATTTCTTTGTAATCCTTCTTCAAATAAAAACCTAGTTGTCTCGTATCTTTAACTATACTGCTTTTCCAATTTTATTAGGTTTTTCTTCTGATTTGATAAACCTATTGTAAAACTATTTGCTTTAATTACAATATTCCCTCTGTTACCTGTTGAAGTGACGGTTATCTTAGTTCTAAACAAACCTTTCTTAACTTTCACACTTTCTATATCTTTCATGCCTATACACTTTATATTCCCAGTGAACTTACCACTCATTGATATTTCTAATACCATAAGTCTTTCATCAGTAAAACATATGATTAAATGCTCAAGGTCTGCCAATGCTCCAAGACCGTATTTAAAATACTCTGATGATGATGGTGTTACATAGGAGTAGAAATAGTAAAAGTAAGTTTCACCTTCTATTTTTAATTCTTCGAATAAATCGTCTAAGTACTTGTTTGTTAACATCTTATCCCCCCTCTCTTATTTGAGCCTAACCATTACATTAAAAGTATTTCATAGGAACCCTTCTTTTCTGTCACAATTATAAACATATCATCTGCAAACTCACATTTCCATAATAAACCAATATTTTAATTTACCTTTTTTATAAAAAGTTAATCTTCTTTCAAAACGACTAAACTTTATTTCAAATCCACACTTTAAAAACAAACTAAAATCCCTAAAAATTTTATAAGAGAATTTCGGAATTTCTCTATTTTTAAAATCAACTTAAAACCCTTGAAACAAAAGGTTAAACAAAAAATTAAATAGCTGTTTCTCTATTAGATGTCCCTCTTCTATCCATATAATTAAGCACTTTTAGTTTATACTGAAGGGAGTACCTTTTTTCATTTACCTTTTCTTCTAGTAAGAATTTAGACATAAAAAAATACACCTCCAATTGTTATTCGTGTCTAACAACTGGAGATGTACATCACTTAGGAAGGCTCTTCTACATTTTTAAATAAACTTACTAATAATGCTTTTTGCGCATGCAATCGATTACCAGCTTGCTCAAATACGATAGACTGTGGTCCATCTATAATTTCTCCTGTTACTTCTTCTTCACGATGGGCAGGTAAACAGTGTAAGAAACAATATGTTTGCTTCGCATGCTTAACAAGTTCTTTATTAATTTGGTAAGGTTGAAATAAAGTGTATTTCTCTTCTTCTCCTTCTTGCCCCATGCTCATCCAAACGTCAGTATAAATAAAATCTGCTTTATTTACCGCTAATTCAGGATTATGCAAAATTTCAATTTCAGCTCCTGTTTCTTCAGCAATCGCTAACGCTTTTTTTACAATTTCCTTACTCGGTTCATATCCTACAGGCGTTGCCACAGTCATATTCATTCCGACTTTTGCACTCGCTAACAATAATGAGTGACATACATTATTCCCGTCACCTACGTAAGCCAATTTAATTCCTTTAAATGTATTCACTTCTTCGTATATCGTCATTAAATCTGCCAATGCTTGACAAGGATGATGATCATCCGTTAAACCGTTAATTACAGGTATGCTCGATTCTTTTGCAAGCTCTTCTACATCCGCATGTGAAAATGTACGTATCATGATCCCATCAATATAATGAGATAATACTTTCGCAGTATCTGAAACAGTTTCTCCTCTCCCAATCTGCATCTCTTTCCCACTTAAAAACATGCCATGTCCTCCGAGCTGTACCATTCCTGCTTCAAAAGATACGCGAGTACGAGTTGAATGTTTATCAAAGATAAGGCCTAATATTTTTCCTTGTAATAAAGGCTCCTGCTTTTTCTTTTTTAAATATATAGCGAACTCAATTAAAGAAATAATTTCTTCTTGCGTCAATTCTTCTAGTGTTAAAAGATCTTTCGTATTTAATTTCGGTACTTGTACAGTTGACATGAAACTTCCCCCTTATATGATTGATACGTTTTTTGTACAAATTACTTTTTTTATTATATATACTGCCTGTTCTAACTCTTCATTCGTCACAATAAGTGGTGGTAACAGTCTTATAACATTAGGCCCTGCTTGTAATACGAGAAGTCCCTCTTCTTCTAGTTGTTCTATAAAACTTGCAACTTCATGCTTACACTCAATTCCAATCATAAGCCCCTTACCACGAATATTTTGAATACATTCGACATGTTGTAATTCCTCTTGCAATTTCTCTAATACGTACTCGCCCTTTTCCTGTACTTCTTTTAAAAACGATGGTTTCTTACTTACTTGCAATACTTTTTTCGCTGCAGCCATCGCAATATAATTCCCGCCGAAAGTTGAACCGTGTGATCCTGCAGTAAACGATATTCCAAGTTCTTTTCGGCCAATCATCGCTCCAACAGGAATGCCATTTCCAAGAGCCTTAGCGGTAGTAACGATATGAGGATCTATTCCCATTTGTTCGTAAGCGAATAGTGTCCCTGTTCTTCCGATCCCTGTTTGTACTTCGTCTATAATAAATAAAGAACCGAACTTATTACATACTGTTTCAATCGCTTTCAAAAAAGATAGATCAGCAGGTATGACTCCTCCCTCTCCTTGAACAACTTCTACCATTACTGCCGCAACTTCTTCATTCATTACTTTCTCTAACGCCTTTATATCGTTAAAAGGGATATGTAAAAAAGACGGAAGGAGCGGACCAAATCCTTCTTTCACTTTATCTTGCCCTGTTGCACTCATCGTTCCAAATGTTCTACCGTGAAAAGACTGCTCACATGTTACGACGAGAGATTTTTCAGTATGCTTACGGGCTAACTTCAAAGCAGCTTCATTCGCCTCTGCCCCGCTATTACAGAAAAACACATAATCTAATGCTATATTTTCTGTTAATAATGACGCGACTTCTTCTTGTAAGCTGTTTGTAAACAGGTTAGATATATGCCATATATCATGAAGTTGCTCTTGTACACCTTTCATAACAGTAGGATGACAATGTCCTAAATTACATACGCCAATTCCTGATGTGAAATCTAAATATTGCTTACCGTTATTATCAATAACTTTCGTGCCCTCTCCCTTTACAAACTCAATAGTTCTTCTTCCATACGTTTGAAAAAGATGACTTGTCATACAATACTCACGCCCCTCGTTACCGTCGTTCCGATACACTCACCTGTAACCTCGGTAAAATCCTTCGTCCCATTTACGATACTAACCTTTTGCACTCCCATTTTTAATGATGCTAGTGCTGCCTGTACTTTCGGAATCATCCCGCCTGTAATAACACCTTTTTCTATAAAAGTAACAATCTCGAATTCGTCAGTTTTCTTTACTAATTTCCCTTCATGTAATACTCCATCTACATCTGTAATGAAAATGAGTTCTTTTGCAGATAATGCGGCCGCAATTCCAGCTGCAGCGGTATCCGCATTTATGTTATATATCTCATTATCATGTATCCCGACCGGAGCAATAACAGGAATATAATTCATATTTATTAATCCTTTTAGTAAGGCCGTTTCGACATAACTTACTTCTCCCACATATCCTATCTCCTCGCTGACAGGTTGAACTTGAAGTAAATTTCCGTCACACCCTGAACAACCTACCGCAAGTAAATTATGCTTTTGTAAATTCATTACGAGTTTTTTATTCGTACTTCCGCATAGCACCATTTGAACAACATCCATAACCTCTTTTGGTGTTACTCGTAATCCATCTCTTTTTTCTACGTTGATGTTACAATCTTTTAATTTGGCATCAATTTCTGGACCACCACCATGGACAATCACTATCTTATACTTCTGCTGCAATTTCTTTATACAATCAAAATACACATCATTTAATTGATCCAACATACTACCGCCACATTTCACTACAATATAATCGCTCATCTTCCCTCTCCTTATGTACGATAACAAGCGTTTATTTTCACATATTCATAGCTTAAGTCACAGCCCCATGCTGATCCCGTCTCTTCTCCTAAATGTAAATACACATCAATCATAATTTCATGTTCTTTTAATTTCATTTTCATTTCCTCTTCAGAAAACATTTGAGGTTCACTATTTTTTAACACAGTGATAGTTTGAAGAGTAATATCAATTGTATTTGGACTAATAGCTACTTCACTTTGTCCAATACTGCTAATAATTCGCCCCCAGTTTGGGTCTTCACCATGTATTGCTGTTTTCACAAGACTCGAACCGACTATTTGCTTTGCGATTTTCTTTGCCTCTTCATTCGTTCGAGCTCCTAGTACATTTACTTCTATTAACTTCGTAGCACCTTCACCATCTTGTGCAATTTTTTTGGCTAAATCTTCACATACCTTCTGTAAAGCAAATACGAAAGTTTCCCAATCTGTATGTTCCATATTGATTGGTTTCGTTTCTGATAATCCACTTGCCATAGCGATGACCATATCATTCGTAGAAGTATCTCCATCCACCGTAATTTGATTAAATGTATGATTCGTTATTTGTGATAATGCTGTTTGCAATACGTCATGCTCTATATGAGCGTCTGTTGTAATAAAGCTCAGCATTGTTGCCATATTTGGATGAATCATCCCCGAACCTTTAGCAACACCAGCAATCGCCACTTTCTTCCCATCAATAATCATCTCATAGCAAGTTTCTTTCGTTATAAGATCCGTCGTTAAAATCGCTTCAGAAAAAGAACGTGCTTCACTTACTTCCTTCGTCGGGATAAGAGTTGCAACTCCCTTTCGGATTATATCCATCGGTAAAGGAACACCAATTACACCTGTTGAAGCGACTGCAACATAAGTTTCTTTCACTCCAAAATGTTCCGCACCTAATGTACGCATCTCGTAAGCATCTTGTAAGCCTTTCATTCCTGTACAAGCATTTGCATTTCCACTATTGACGATAATAGCTTGTAATTTCCCCTCAGCCGTTATACTTTCTTTCGTTACTTGCAGCGGGGCTGCTTGTATTTGATTCGTTGTATAGACGGCGGCGCATGATGCTGGTACTTCACAAATGATTACACCTAAATCCTTTTTTTCTTTTTTCAAACCATTTGCTGTACCGATTGCCGAAAAGCCTTTTGGCGTTACAATTGAACCATTTTCTAGTTTGATAATAGACTCTACTTTAATCATCATGTCCCCCTTATAGATAAAGCGGCATATGCTGTAAACCTGTTGTTTCTTCTAGCCCCGCTACTATATTTGCATTTTGAATTGCTTGCCCAGCCGCCCCTTTCATCATATTGTCTATAACAGAAACGACTGTCACTCTTCCTGTTCTTTCATCGTAAGCTATACCCATATCACAATAATTTGAGCCCCTCACTTCTTTCGGACTTGGAAACTCTCCTTGCGTGCGAATTCGAATGAAAGGCGATTGTTCATACGTTTCTTCATATAATTTTTGAAGTTGTTCTATTTCCATTTCTCGTTTTACTTTCGCATAAAGTGTAATCATAATCCCTCGTGATATCGGTATTAAATGTGTACTAAACGTGATTGGCTTCGTTTCCCTATTCCACTCTGCAAGCATTTGCTCAATCTCAGGAACGTGTTGATGCTCATTTACTTTATAAATACGCAAATTATCGTATAACTCAGGAAAGTGAGTCATTGTTGTTGGCGTTTTGCCCGCTCCAGATACCCCTGATTTCGCATCAATAATAATCGAATCTTCTTCAATCATGCCGCTACGGACTAACGGCAATATCGCTAATAATGCAGCTGTAGCAAAACATCCTGGGTTTGCAATTAAATTTGCATTTTGAATCTCGGACCTTTTCCATTCGCTTAACCCATATACAGCTTCCCTAAGAACTTCTTCTTTTGCAGCTGCTCTTTTATACCACTGTTCATATGTCGAAGGGTCTTTCATACGAAAGTCTCCAGATAGGTCAATTACTTTTAAACCTACTGCTAATAATTTTGGAGTTAACTCTGCTGATACTCCTGCTGGGGTTGCTAAAAACACAATTTCTGCTTTCTTCTTTATTTCCTCCGCATCAATTTCTTGTAACGTATGAACAAGAGCATTTTGAAAATGAGGATATACATTTGTTATACACTCGCCAACTTGCGAAAAAGAATGGAGAGATGCTATCGAAAAATATGGATGTTGCTCTAATAACCGAATTAACTCAATACCTCCATACCCAGTTGCTCCAATAATCGCGACTTTCATATGCTCCTCCTCATATCGATTCTTTAAATTAAGTATGATTATAATATTGTATATTTATAGAGTCAATTAAATATTTATAAATTTTATAAACTTAAAAAACTTAATTTTATTAGAAAAACAATATACACAATCGGATTTTCATACATAAATAGTGCATAGTAGTTTTTTTATTTCACTTCAAGTACAATAAAGTGAAACTATAATCAGTGGGGTTTTGTTCATCCCCACTGATTATTAGCCCACACCAATCGGGCGTTTACGGGCAGTTGATCTCCCACCTAACTTCTTTGCTCCAGCCGAATTTTAAGGTGGGAGTTTTACTGCCCGCAAATAGCGGGATAAAACAATACATACGTACATACAGGCGGGGAAAACATGAATGAAAAATTAATTGAGAAAATGATTATAAAAAGTTTTCAGCAATATCAATGTAATCCTATGTCAAATGAGGATCAGGAAATGCTTATTAAACATATTCAAACGATAATTCATTCAAATACTAAAATTGATGTATACGAGGCAGTTGAGGATATCGTTTACGATTATGTGACTGGAAAATAAAAAAATAGGAGATTTCCATATGGAAATCTCCTATTTTTTACTTAATGATTTGCCTGCAACACGCTCAAATAAACCTGGGAATAACGCATAAAGTTTCGGACCAATGCCCATCCACTTCGGTAAGTTTACTTCACGCTTTTTCGTTTGCATCGATTGTACGATTTGCTCTGCTACATATGTCGGCTTTAACATGTACCGTCCCATATTTTTTACATATGTACCCGATTGATCAGCTATTTCAAAAAAGTTCGTATCTATCGGACCTGGATTAATCGCTGTTACGAAAACATTTGTACTAGACAACTCCATGCGTAAACTATTCGTAAATCCTAATACTGCATGTTTCGTCGCTGCATACGCACTCGATTTCGGAGTTGCAATTTTCCCGGCAAGTGAAGCAATATTAATAATATGTCCTTCGTTCCTTTTTACCATATAGGGTATTACCGCTTTCGTACAAGCTACTAATCCAAACACATTTACTTGGAACATATCTTTCACTTCATCCATTGACGCATCTTCAAATGTTTTAAAAATACCAAATCCCGCATTGTTTACTAATATATCAATACGTCCCACTTCTTGTAATACCTTTGAAAAAACAGATTGTACTTCCGTCTCTTCACTTACATCTAATACATAATAATAGCAAGGCGTATTATAAGTTTCTTTAATTTTGTCTACTAACGTTTTTAATTTCTCTTCTGTTCTAGCCATTAATACTGGAGTCGCCCCCTGCTCTGCAACTTGCATTGCAACTTGCTCTCCAATTCCACTAGAAGCACCTGTAATGACGATTACTTTATCTTGTAAACGTCCCGTCATTGCTGTCACCTACTTTGCATAATAAATCGATTGTTGCGAAGATTCATCAATCATCACTTGTTGATTATATGCTAAAAAGTCTAATTGTCCAACAGTTTCTGAAATAGTAAGTGGCAATTGTTCTTTGTATAATACCGGAAATAGTTTTACACATACTTCAAATGCTGTCATTGGTTTTTCCTTTAATAACTCAAGCACTTTAAACGCACGTGTTTCTTGCTTTTGTAATCTCGTTTCAATAAGTTGTTTCACATTTAGAACATCTTCTCCATGTCCTGATAAAATGCGCGAAATATTCATTTCACTTAAACGCTTTAACGTTTGATTATATTGTAATAACGGGCGTGCCCTTTCTGTTTGTCCCTCATATGGTGGTTCTAATATGGGATTTGAAGAAATATGACTAATGAGAGCATCCCCGCCAATTAATATTCCATCAGATTCTCTATATAATGAAATATGAGTGGAGGCATGACCCGGTGTTTCAATTACTGTAAACCCAGGTAAAGAATCAATGCAATCTCCCTCTCTCACAGTATGTGTTAACGATCTATTACAAGAATATTTAAGTGTTCTTGTCGTCAATAATGCTTCATCTTTCAAAAATGCTGCTGGAACACCAAATTGCAAAGCTGTCTCTCTAAAAAACTCATGATACCGCTTTAAAAATTCTGGATTTTGCGTGATCCAAGGTTCATTCCAAGGATGTCCAATAATGTTCGTTTTCTCAGAAAATATATTTAAAAGCCCACAATGATCCGCATGATGATGCGTAATGACTACTGTTTCAATATCTTCTATCGCATATCCTAATGCACCTAATTGACTTTCTAACGCATTTCTTGCCCCTTCTGTATTCGTCCCTGTATCAATTAATGTTAATGTCTCCCCCTCAACTAAAAACACATTTACAGTTTCAACTGCAAATGGCACAGGAATCTCCATTCGGTGAATCGCCGTCATGCTTAGCCCCCCTGTCTCTTTCCGGTTCAAAAATGAATACTTCTTCAGTTTACAACTTCTCCATATATTTGTCATTATTTTCAGATAAAAAGAGGTGTTTCCTATAAAAAAACGAATGTATGTACATTTATAAGAATTTCTAACCAAATTTAAAGGAGGAACATCATGTCTATTCAAAATATTTCCTTTCTCGGTGCAGGCTCTATTGCTGAAGCTATTATTGGTGGCTTGTTACATGCAAATGTTGTGAAAAGCGAACAAATTACCGTAAGTAATCGTTCTAACGAGACAAGGTTGCAGGAGCTACATAAAAAATACGGCGTCAAAGGTACGCATAATAAAAAAGAGCTACTTACTGATACAAATATTCTTTTTCTAGCAATGAAACCAAAGGATGTTGCAGAAGCGCTTACTCCTTTTAAAGAATATATACATAATAACCTGCTTATTATTTCGTTATTAGCAGGTGTTTCTACTCACTCGATTAGAAACCTACTTCAAAAAGATGTTCCGATTATTCGTGCGATGCCAAATACATCCGCCGCTATTTTAAAATCAGCTACCGCTATCTCGCCTTCAAAACATGCAACAGCGGATCATATTCAGACTGCCATCGCTTTATTTGAAACGATCGGTCTCGTCTCTGTTGTAGAGGAAGAAGATATGCATGCTGTCACTGCATTATCTGGAAGTGGGCCTGCTTATATTTATTACGTAGTGGAAGCGATGGAAGAAGCCGCAAAAACAATTGGTTTAAAAGAAGATGTTGCAAAGTCACTTATTCTTCAGACGATGATTGGTGCTGCTGAAATGCTAAAAGCAAGTGAAAAACACCCTTCTATTCTGCGAAAGGAAATTACTTCTCCTGGCGGGACGACCGAGGCAGGTATTGAAGTATTACAGGAGCATAATTTTCAACAAGCGTTAATTTCCTGTATTACACAAGCAACGAAACGATCACACGATCTTGGAAAAACATTAGAAAAAATAGCAAAAGAAAAATAAAAAAAATGGAGCTCAATCTTACTTGAGCTCCATTTTTTATAAACATATATTTTTTATTTATTATTCTTCCCAAAAATCTCTTCTTGCAGACGGCGACCAGTCGGTGTTGCTGCAAGTCCGCCTTCAGCTGTTTCACGAAGTGCTACTGGCATCGTTTGTCCGATTCTAAACATTGCCTCAATTACTTCATCACATGGAATTGTACTCGTTACACCAGCTAATGCTAAATCAGCTGAAATCATCGCATTTGCAGCTCCTGCTGCATTACGTTTTACACACGGTACTTCTACAAGTCCTGCAACAGGATCACATACTAAACCAAGCATGTTCTTTAATGAAATCGCCATCGCTGTAGCCGCTTGATCTTGTGTTCCACCAGCCATTTCAACTGCAGCTGCTGCTGCCATTCCACTTGCTGAACCTACTTCAGCTTGGCAACCTCCTGCCGCGCCGGAAATACAAGCATTATTCGCAACAACCATACCGAAAGCTCCTGCTGTAAATAAAAATTCAATCATTTCTTCGCGTGTCGGCTGTAATTTTTCTTGCAGTGCAAAAAGTACACCTGGCACTGTTCCAGCAGACCCTGCTGTTGGTGTTGCACAAATGATTCCCATCGCTGCGTTTACTTCATTTGTTGCAACTGCTTTACTCACTGCGTCCAAAATCGTATCTCCAGATAAGCCTTTTCCGCTCTTCATATACGCCTGAACTTTTACAGCATCTCCGCCAGTTAAACCAGTTGGTGATTTCACTCCGCGAATACCACGTTCTACTGCTTGCTCCATCACGACTAAGTTCTTTTCCATACCAGCAATTACTTCTTCACGTGAAATACTTCTAGTTTTCATTTCACATTGAATCATAATTTCTGCGATTTTTACATTTTGTTCTTTAGCTTGCGCCACTAGTTCCGCTGCGTTCCGAAACATGGTGTGTCCCCCCTGCAATTATTCCATAATAGTTACTTGACAAATATTTTCTTGCGCGTTTATTTCTTCAATTACTTCATCTGCTAATAATTCATCTGTTTCGATAACCATAAGCGCTCTTCTTCCTTTTTCTTTACGAGAAACACTCATTGTACTAATGTTAATTTCATGTTTCGCAAGGATTGAAGCTACTGCTGCAATAGCACCGAAGCGATCGTTATTTACAATAAGTAGTGCTGGACTCGTGCCTGTTAATTGAAGATCGAATCCATTTAATTCTACAACTTCAATTTTACCGCCACCAATTGAGCAAGCAACAACTTCAATTTCTTCTTCACCTTTATACAAACGAATTCTCGCTGTATTTGGATGAGGTGCATTTGCATCTTCTTCAATGAATTCTACTTCGATTTTGCGCTCTTTTGCTATGTCTAGCGCCTCTGGAATACGTAAGTCATCTGTTTCAAACCCTAATATTCCACCGATCAATGCTACATCCGTACCATGCCCTCGATACGTCTTTGCAAATGATCCATATAATGAAATGCTTACTCTTTCTGGTTCATGACGAAACAGCTGGCGAGCAACTTGCCCCATTCTTGCTGCGCCTGCTGTATGTGAACTTGATGGACCAATCATAACTGGGCCAATAATATCAAATACTGAGCGATACTTCATCATAACTCCCCCTAAACCTCTATGAAAAAATTTTTTACTATTCTATTAAGCTACCGAATCGGTTACTTTTCCAGTTGTACGACGTATTTGTTCTGCTATACAAATTGGATCGCTTTTGAATAACAGTGAAACAATATATCCTGAAATAATACCAGTTATCATAATAAATACGAAACTTAGCATTACCTTCATTTACTAATAATATAAGATACTCCACAATAAAGTCTTGTAGCAATCCAAAGTTTAACACAGAACCCCTTACAAGGATAGCATAAACAAGTGAAACTCCCATTGCTTTCATACCTTTTGGTGCTTTAAAGCTAAAAGGTGAAAAAAGACTTAGTACAAATAATAGTAATATCCTTCGTATTTATAATTTTCATATTCCTCTCTCACGATTTAGTCAACTTCACTTGTTACGACAAATGGCTAAAACGCATGTGGCCTACAATAAATTATATTCTGCCTTCATTATAGCTTGTTTTTAATAAAACGCTTACTTTTAATGAATTTTAAAAGTTCTGAATAACGATCCATTTTTGCTATTTGTACCACTCGTATGTCATCTGACTTATATAACAGTTTTTCTAAATAATCAGTACTATGTATTTTTATCCTATATCTTCACATCATTAAAAATTTCTGTTTCATCCAATATAAACATAAAATGATAACAGTTTTATTTTAAATTTTTTTAGAAATAAAAAAAATGGCAACCTTTCGTCACCATTTTTTCACAACATTATTATCTTTCCACTGGAAATGATTTTAAATCCGTAGCTATTTCTGTATTAGAAAATAGCTCTCTTGCCTCTTTCCATAATTCCTTATATGTATCCCCTTGATAACGAGAACTAATATGAGTCAATATTAATCGTTTTGCATTTGCCTGAAGTGCAATACTCGCAGCTTGCTTAGATGTGGAATGAAAATAATCATACGCTTGTTGTTCATCTTCTGCCGCAAAAGTTGCTTCATGAACAAGTACGTCAGCGTCTTGTGCTAGCTCTCTACTCGCTTCACAATATCTTGTATCACCTAAAATGGTAATAATTCTTCCTTTTTGAGGTGGACCGATAAAATCTTTTCCATTTAGTATCGTGCCATTTTCTAATTCAACTACTTCTCCATCTTTTAAACGTTTAAAAAGTGGACCGGGTTTCACACCCATCTCCAGTAATTTATCTACTAAAAGAGCACCTTGTATATCTTTCTCTATAATACGATACCCAAAACATTCAATACCATGTGACAATCTTTTCGTTTCCACACGAAATTCATTATCTTCAAACACAGTACCTTCTTCTGTTATCTCAACAATTTCAAGTGGGTATTTTACATGTGTCGTACTTACTGACAATGCCACTTCAATAAATTGTTTAATTCCTTTTGGTCCATACACTGTTAAAGGTGTAGTCCCTCCTTGAAACGAACGGCTTCCTAATAAACCAGGCAACCCAAAAATATGATCACCATGTAAATGCGTAATAAATATTTTTTCAATGCGGCGTGGGCGTACAGATGTATGTAATATTTGATGTTGCGTCGCCTCGCCACAATCAAATAACCAAGTCTGCCCTCGTTCTTCTAACAATTGCAAAGCAATTGCCGAAACATTCCTTCCTTTCGAAGGAACACCTGCACCAGTTCCTAAAAATACAAATTCCACTTTCTTTCCTCCAGCTCTTTATATAATCTACCTTTCATCTTACGGAATGTTATTTCAAATGGCAAATCGAATTTACATAACCAATCATCTAGACAACTATATAACACGAACATTATACTTAAAAAACTTAGTAATCGTTCGTATTTTATGTTAAAATGATTATACTACATTTTAAGGGAGCGTTTTATTATGAAAGAAGCATTTCGTTTACAAACTGATTTTTCATCTTCATTTGATCGCTGGGTAAGTTCTTTCGTGTCTGATCACCCAGCACAATTAGAATGGACGACTTTGAAAGAATTAATCCATGAATATACAACAACACATACAAATGATTCGTTACCAACATATATTTCTTCAGCTTTAACATATTACGCACAACGCGTTTCAACAACAAATAGTTCAGAAATTGTTATTTTTGAAAATACTACAATCTCATAATCTGTAATAAAAAGCACTGTAATCAGTGCTTTTTATTTATTTCCCCACCTTATTTCAAAAAAACCCTCTTATTTCCTACTATATAGCCAGCATAAATCTATTTGAGTTTTCAAAAAAATGTATTGACACTACAAAATTACAGTGCTAACATTCAACATGTAATTGAATATGGTCTCTGTTAGGTGAGGCTCCTGTATAGAGAAACGCTGCTGCCCAAAAATGTCGAGAGACGCCAATGGGTCAACAGGAAAGGTCGGAATGAAGGCCTTTCTTAACGTAGCTGGTTTCAGTACCTATGCTATACAGTGCTAAAACTCAACGAGGGAGAGGTGCATGTATTTTGTCATACACAAAAACTGTTTTTATCTATGTTTACTAACAGTCTTTGTTGTGGACTCTTTTAACTGCGAATTCAGACCTTTACTCGTTTTGAGTAAAGGTCTTTTTACGTATATACGCACCTTACTATGAAACAAACATAGCATATTCAGAAACTACTAAATTGTACGGAGGTGAGGAACAGTTGGCAATTGATGATTCGGCCCAGATACCCATAATATGTTTTACGTTAATATTTCATCATGTAGGTAGGAAAGAAGCTGTTCCTCCTAATTTTAAATAGTTGAGTAACAGATTGTTTCCTCCTTCATGAAAAAGGAGGAACTACCAATGTTAAATTTACAAAAACAAGAAACAAAGCATTCATACGATCAAAATCATATGAAAACAAATAACGGATTACTGGTGGAAGTCGCAATACAAGATGTAAACAATGCGTTACGACTTTTAGAAACAACACAAAATGGCCTCTCTAAAATAGAAGCGTCTCATAGATTTTCTTTATATGGCCCAAATGAAATAGCTCATAATAAAACATCGCCGTGGTACATTCAATTTCTACTGGCATTTAAAAATCCATTTATTTTTGTTTTATTAGCTCTCGGCGCACTCTCTTTTTTCACAGATGATATACAAGGAACCATTGTCGTATCTGTAATGGTAATGCTAAGTGCAACGATCCGCTTTTTACAAGAGTTTCGTTCTCAAAAAGCTGCGGATCAGTTAAAAGCTATGGTTCGAACAACGGCAAGCGTCTTTAGAATAGATGGATTTGTACACGAAACAAAAAACGTAATGAATTTAAAGCAAAATGATCCAACGGAAATTCCAATTGAAGAACTTGTACCTGGCGATATTATTTCACTTTCGGCCGGTGATATCGTTCCGGCTGATGTGCGTATTTTATCAGCTAAAGATTTATTTGTGAATCAGTCTTCTTTAACTGGGGAAGCACTTCCTGTGGAAAAGTACGAAAACTGCTACCATACAGAGAATAAACATATTTTACCGAAAAACATGAAAAAAAATTACAATCCACTCGATATGGAAAACCTTTGTTTTATGGGTACAAATATTGTAAGTGGTAGCGCAAAAGCTGTTGTCATCTCCACAAGTACCGATACGTATTTCGGCTCTTTAGCAAATAAGGTAATTGGCAAGCGCGTAGAAACAAGCTTTGATAAAGGTGTAAACAAAGTAAGCTGGCTCTTAATTACATTCATGCTTATTATGGCACCTATCGTTCTTCTCATTAACGGATTCACAAAAGGTGATTGGCAAGAGGCTTTCTTCTTCGCTATCGCTATTGCTGTTGGTCTTACACCTGAAATGTTACCAATGATTGTAACTGCTAATTTAGCTAAAGGTGCTGTTAACATGTCTAAACAGAAAGTAATAGTAAAACAACTGAATTCTATTCAAAACTTAGGTGCTATGAACATTCTTTGTACCGATAAAACGGGAACTTTAACAGAAGATGAAGTTGTACTTGTTCGGCACTTAGATCCTAACGGTAATACATGTGATCGTGTATTACACTATGCCTATTTAAATAGCTTCTATCAAACAGGATTGAAAAATTTAATAGATAAAGCTGTTATGAAACATACAGAAGAAAACCAGAAGTTTGATCCATCCATTTTTCAAAAACTAGATGAAATTCCATTTGATTTTGCTCGCCGGCGTATGTCTGTCATCGTGAAAGATAGCTCAGGGGAACATACAATGGTTTGTAAAGGTGCCGTAGAAGAAATTTTATCTATTTGTAACTACACTGAAGTTGATAGCAAAGTTGTTTTTCTTACTGATGATATGCGCTCAAATGTAAAACAACTAAGTGAGACGTTGAATAGTGAAGGTATGCGTGTTATTGCTGTAGCTTATAAAAAAGATAGACCATTACATGATAAAGAGTACGTGATAAAAGATGAGAATGATATGATTCTCGCTGGATATATTGGCTTTTTAGATCCACCAAAACCATCTGCAGCTACTGCCATTCAAGCATTACAGAAACATGGTGTACAAGTGAAAATTTTAACTGGCGATAACGAAATCGTGACAAGAAAAGTTTGCAAAGAAGTTGGATTAAACATCGGTGAGCCTGTCCTTGGTTACGAAATCGATGCTTTACCTGATAAAGCATTAGCAAAATTAGCCGAAGAAACAACTGTATTTGCTAAACTAAATCCAATGCAAAAATCACGCATTATACGAGTATTACAAGGGAATGGTCACACTGTAGGCTATATGGGAGATGGTATTAACGATGCTGTAGCGTTACGTGAAGCTGACGTTGGCATATCTGTTGATACTGCAACTGATATTGCAAAAGAGTCTTCCGATATTATTCTACTTGAAAAAAGTTTAACGATATTAGAAGCAGGTATTCTAGAAGGACGCACTATATTTGGTAATATTTTAAAATATATTAAAATGACAGCAAGTTCTAACTTTGGAAATGTATTTAGTGTGTTAGTAGCAAGTGCTTTCATCCCCTTCTTGCCGATGCTTGCCATTCACCTTTTAATTCAAAACTTGCTTTATGATATTTCACAACTATCTATTCCATGGGACAAAATGGATAAAGAGTTTTTAGAAAAACCAAGAAAATGGGATACTGCCAACTTACGGAACTTCATTATTTGCATCGGTCCAATCAGTTCCATATTTGATATCATCACATATGTAGTCATGTGGAACGTCTTCGGCGCAAATACAGCTAGCGAACAATCATTATTCCAATCTGGTTGGTTTGTTGTTGGATTACTAACACAAACTTTAATTGTTCACATGATAAGAACACAGAAGATTCCATTTATTCAAAGTACTGCATCAGCACCGGTTCTTTTATTAACCGCTTGTATTATGGCAATTGGAATTTATATTCCATTCTCACCACTCGGAGCAGCCGTTGGATTACAAGCATTACCACTTAGCTATTTCCCTTGGTTAGTAGGAATACTATTAGGCTATGCTTTCTTAACACAGTTCCTAAAAAAAGTTTATATTAAAAAGTTTCATAGCTGGTTATAAAGTGAAACTTTAACCAGCCTGCAAATAGCGGGATAAAAATGAGAATGAGCGGGTACTCCCCACTCATTCTCAAAAACATAACATGGACTTATATGTATGGAGGTGACCATGATGGTATGGTATGACATTGTATTAAGATTATTTATCGCAATTATTGTAGGTGCTTGCATCGGAATGGAACGGCAATGGAGACACAGGATGGCTGGCTTGCGGACAAATGCTCTCGTATCACTTGGTGCCTGTATATTTGTTTTATTATCCGTCATGCTGGATCATGATGCTAGCCCCTCACGTATTGCCGCTCAAGTCGTTAGTGGGATTGGTTTTTTAGGCGGCGGTGTTATTATCCGCGATGGTTTTAGTATTAGAGGGCTTAATACTGCGGCTACTCTATGGTGCGCAGCTGCTGTCGGTACTCTTACAGGCGCTGGTTTCCTCGTTGCAGCTATATTAGGTGCAACTGGCGTTTTACTAGCAAATATACTACTTCGCCCAATCGCTCTCTTTATGAATCAGAAATCAAAAGAAGAATCACCTGAACAAACGAACTACTTCCTTTCTCTTACTTGTTCAGAAGAACATGAAGCCCATATTCGTTTTTTACTTATGCATATGGTAAGTTCTGAAGGCATCGGTTTAAAAGAATTGTATAGTGAAGACGTAGATTCTAAGCAAAAAGTGTGTATACAAGCTACATTACATTGCAGTACAAATGCAGCAGTCTTAATTGAAAAAATAGTGAGTAGAATGCTATTAGAAGCTGGCGTTACTGCAGCAGGGTGGAAAACTTCATTAGATTTAGAAGCAATTTAAAAATAAAAGGTGTCATGATATTTATAGCTTCATGACACCTTCTACATAAACTTATTTTCTAATTTTTGCTGAAAAGACTTTTCCTGCTTACGCAATAATTGACTACCACGTTGTAAAAGTGGCATTCCATACTTATCGTTAATCTGATCAATGACAGCAAGTAGCGGCTCTTCTTTCGCATCTTCTTCAAATGAAAACAAATCTAATTGTTTCACTGATTCTGTCTTCCACTCTATTTCAGTAGCTGTAACACCTAGTAAACGAACGGAATCACCGTCCCAATGTTGCTTCCATAAACGAGATGCTGCCTGAAAAATATCTCGTTCTTCCCAAATAGCATTTTTCAATTGCTTACTCCGCGTTACTGTCCGCCTATCATGATATTTAATCATAATTTGAATATTATAGCTGACAAGAGTTCGCTTTTGTAATCTTTTACTCACTGATTTTGATAAGCGTTCTAACATATCAAGCAATTCTTTCTCTTCATCCATATCCTTTGAAAAAGTCATCGAGTTACCAACGCTTTTATGTTGTCCCATTTGACTCGGATCAACTTCCCTATCATCCATACCTTTTGCCCGTTGTTGTAAATCAACACCATGCTTTCCAATTTTAGCGCGAATGATATGTTCGTTTCCTTTTGCTAACTGCTCAATGGTTTGTATATGAATATCATTTAATTTTTCTGCTGTTTTTTCTCCAATTCCATGCATCGCTCCAACCGGAAGTGGCCAAATCATTTCTGGAATATCTCGTTTTCGAAGCACCGTAATACCGAGAGGCTTTTTCATATCAGAAGCTGTTTTTGCTAGGAAAAGATTTGGAGCAATTCCGATGCTACATGGAAGTTGTAACTCTGTTAATAACGCCTGCTGAATCATCTTTGCTATTTCAAGAGGCGAACCGAGCGCGTAGCAATCTGTAATATCTAAATACCCCTCATCTATAGAGACTGGTTGTATTTTTTCCGTAAAACGGGAAAGAATTTGAAACATTTGAAAGGAAGCTTCACGATATAATGTAAAATTAGGACGCATTACAACTAATTGCGGGCATAACCTTTTTGCTTCCCAAAGAGGCATCGTTGTACGTATTCCATAGCCTCTTGCCTCATAACTACATGTTATGATAATTCCTTTTCTTTCTTTTTCATTCCCAGCAACTGCTAACGGCTTCCCTTGTAATGATGGGTCGTGAGCAATTTCAACAGATGCGAAAAAACAATTCATATCTACATGCAAAATAACACGACCATTTTTCGGATACATTTCTCGCATAGTACTCACTCCCTCCAAAGAACATTTGTTCCTTCATTATATCAAATTTCGGACAATATTTATAATAAATAACTTGTTCTTTTCCCTTTATGTATTTTATATAATTTACATAAAATACATAAAGGGAAAAGCAATCGAATCAAAATAAAAAGCGTGTAAATCAATTGTGATTTACACGCTTTTTCTATTATATTACTTCGCTACTTCTTCAATAATTGCTACAACTAATTCTGCTGTTTTCGCTAATTCTTCAACAGGTATCTTTTCATTTGTTGTATGAATTTCTTCATAACCAACTGCTAAGTTAACTGTTGGAATACCGTGTCCTGCAATTACGTTTGCATCACTTCCGCCACCACTTTGGTGAAGAGAAGGTGTACGACCAATTGTTTCAGCTGCACGTTTTGCAACTTCTACAACGTGATCGCCATCAGCAAATTTAAATCCTGGATACATAACGTTTACTTCAACGTCTGCTTGACCGCCCATTTCTTTTGCAGTTGTTTCAAATACTTCTTTCATTTTAGCAACTTGTACTTCCATTTTTTCATTAATTAAAGAACGCGCTTCTGCAAAGATTTGTACATGATCGCAAACGATATTCGTTTGTGTACCACCTTCAAAACGTCCAATATTTGCAGTTGTTTCAGAATCAATACGACCAAGTGGCATCTTCGCAATTGCTTTCGCTGCGATAGTAATTGCAGATACACCTTTTTCTGGTGCTACACCAGCGTGAGCTGTTTTCCCGCGAATAATCGCATTCACCTTCGCTTGTGTTGGAGCTGCAACAACGATTTCACCAACTTTTCCATTGCTATCTAATGCGTAACCGTATTTCGCTGTAATGCGCTCACGATCTAATGCTTTTGCACCAACAAGACCAGATTCTTCTCCAACTGTAATAATAAATTCAATTGTACCATGAGGGATATTTTTTTCTTTTAAAACACGGATTGCTTCAAACATTGATGCTAATCCTGCTTTATCATCCGCACCTAAAATCGTAGTACCATCTGATACGATATATCCATCTTTAATAGAAGGCTTAATTCCATTACCAGGAACTACTGTATCCATATGAGAAGTAAAGTAAATTGTATCAACACCATCTTTTGTTGCTGGTAATGTACAAATTAAGTTACCTGCACCATGCCCAGTAACAGACATTGTGTCATCTTCAAATACTTCTACACCTAAATCTTTAAATTTCTTTGTTAATACTTTGCAAATCTCTGCTTCAAATTTAGTTTCAGAATCTACTTGTACTAATTCCATGAATTCATTTACTAAACGTTCTTGATTAATCATAAGACTGCGCCTCCTGCACTACCATTATGTATGTAACACTATTAATTATAACAGAATTTCACAAAAGTTTCGAAATACAAGACAAAAAACAGACGGTTTATATGTCTAGATAACCATCTGCTTTCTATTACTCATTTAACAATACCCAGCGCATATGATCTTCCCACACTCCATTGACCATTAACATCTTTCTAGACACACCCTCATATTGAAAGCCTATCTTCGTCACTACTTGTATAGATGCTAAATTTCGTGGCATAATCGGTGCTTCTATACGGTGTAATTGAAATTCCCCAAAAGCTACTTGAATAGCTTTTCTAAGCGCTTCTGTCGTATAACCTTTGTTTAACTCTTTCTTATCTAATTTATAACCGAGTACACAAGATTGATAAATTCCACGAACAATTAAATTAAATGAAATACACCCAATTATTTTCGTATCATCACCCTTTTTAAAAATCCATAATCTGATGATTTTACCTTCTGCGAACTCTTTTCTATCCTTTTGTAACTTTTTCTTTTGATAATCTAACGTAAAAAAATCATCCGGTCTATACTCTTCCCAAGCCTTTAAAAATTCACGATTTCTGTCGTAATATTGAAGAACTTTTTCAGCATACGACTCATCAATTTCCCTTAAATGTAAACGATCTGTTTCATATATTTTCATCATCGTATCTCCATTCTTCAGCCTGCATAACAAAAAAACTTATACTCTATCATTATATATATTCTCTACATACATATAAATTTCCTGTTATACTTTACACGCACTTCTCGAATTTTGTCATTTCTCTCCCCTTGTCCACAATATCATTTCTCGTTACAATGATATTGTACTGATTTGCAAGGAGGTATAACGATGCATAAAAAAGCTCAAAAAGTTATGATTTATGTAATGCTAATTTCTATGCTTGTAACAACATTACTTGCTGGCGCAAGTATGTTTTGGTAAAAAGGACGATGTGTTCGTCCTTTTTTTACTTTTTACACATAACATAATAAAATAAACCATCTCGATATCGAGATGGTTTATTTTATATAAAGCACAATCGCTACAATACTAAAGGAAAATGACATTACAAGTGCTATTATAAAACTTGTATATTGTTTCTGCTGAAATGCTCCAATAACAAAAGTAAGATTGAGTAATGCCATACATACAATTGCTACAAGATAAGAACATATATTAAAAGTTGCCAATATGAATGTAATAACAAATAGAAATCCCATAAAAAACTGCATATACGAAATTTTTGGATTCAAGTACATATGAGCAACCCCTTTATCTAATTTTATCTTTCTATACTCTCATTAACTCATGGTTATGTACACATGTCAAGACAACTTATTGCATATGAAAAAGCCAACCTTTTC